>JACKEJ010000010.1:300000-514523 GCA_020633055.1 Sandaracinaceae bacterium
ATGGTGCCCGCCATGCTGGGCTTCACGGCGGCGTACAGCACGCTGGGCTCGCACCGCATCGACGCGGCCACGCGCTGGTACATCCGCACGCAGCTGCGCCTGCTGTTCGTGAAGTGGCGCGCCGAGGTGCACGCCGACGTGGACCCGGGGCAGCAGTACATCTTCTGCCAGAACCACATCAACCACTTCGACCACCTGTCGATGTACAACAGCACGCCGCACTTCAAGCAAGGGGTGGAGCTGCAGACGCACTTCAAGTACCCCATCTACGGCTGGTTCATGAAGGCCCGCGGCACCGTGCCCGTGCCCGCCAACAAGACGGCCCGCACCGAGGCCATCTACGAGGGCATGAAGGGCGAGCTCGAGGCCGGGCGCAGCATCCTCGCCTTCCCCGAGGGCACGCGCACGTTGAACGGGCGCGTGGGCCCCTTCCGGCGCGGGGTGTTCGTCATGGCGCAGCGCCTGGGGGTGCCCATCGTCCCCGTGGCGGTCACGGGCATGTACGACCTGATGCACAAGGGCTCGCTGGTCATCCGGCCGGGGCAAGAGGTCACGGTGCACGTCGAGAAGCCCATCCAGGTGGCCGGGCGCGGACCGGACGAGGTGGGGGCCATCGCGGCCGAGACGCGCGCGGCCATCACCAAGCACGTGGACGCCTACCTGGACGCGAAGGGAGGGCCCGATGACTGACGAGAGCGTCGACGGGCGCACCGTACGGGCCACGCGCAAGCGGCAGCACCGGCGGCAGACCATCCTCGAGGGGGCGCTGAAGGTGTTCGGGGAGAAGGGCTACCACGGGGCCCACATCAGCGACATCATCGACGAGGTGGGCATCGCGCGGGGGACCTTCTACCTCTACTTCGAGAGCAAGAACGCCATCTTCCTCGAGCTGCTGGACGGCCTGCTGACCGAGCTGCGGCGGCACATCGTGGGGGTGAGCACGGAGGAGGGGGCGCCCCCCGTGGTGGCGCAGCTGGCGGGCACCGTGCGCGAGGTGCTGCGCACCATGGTGCAGAACCGCATGCTCTCGACCATCATCATCCGGGAGGCGGTGGGCCTGGACGCGGATGTGGACGCTCGGCTACGTGCTTTCTACGCCGAGCTGTTGCACTATATCCGCGACGCCGTGGCCGAGGGTCAGCGCCTCTCGCTCATCCGAGAGCTCGACACCGAGGTGGCGGCCATGTGCATTCTCGGGACCATCAAGCAGTTTGTGGAGCAGCTCGTGATGATGGACGTTCAGGAGGTCGACGTGGATCGGATGGCGCTGTCGGTGCTGGATTTCAATCTACGCGGGCTGCTGCGCCGCGACGCCGAGTCTTGAGTCCGTGAACGTCCCCCCGAGTCTGCTGCCGTTGGTGGACGACGGCATCATCGAGGAGGTGTTGCGCCCGCTGATGAGCGGCAAAGAGGCGCAGGTGTTCCTCGTGCGCGCGGGGGGCCAAGACCGCGTCGCCAAGGTCTACAAGGACGCCCAGCAGCGCTCCTTCAAGCACCGCGCGGACTACACCGAGGGGCGCCGCACGCGCAACACCCGCGACCAGCGCGCCATGCTGCGCCGCAGCAAGCACGGCAAGGCGCAGGACGAGGCCGCGTGGCGCTCCACCGAGGTGGACATGATCTACCGGCTGCGCGCGGCGGGCGTGCGCGTCCCGGCCCCGTACATCTTCTCCGATGGCGTGCTGGTGATGGAGTTCATCACCGACGAGGACGGCTTCGCCGCGCCCCGGCTGGGGGACGCAGACCTGGGCCCCGACGTGGCGCGGCAGGTGTTCGAGGAGCTGCTGCAGGAGGTCATCCGCATGCTCTGCGCCGGCGTGGTGCACGGCGACCTGTCGGACTTCAACGTGCTGCTGGGCGCGCGTGGGCCCGTGGTCATCGACTTCCCGCAGGCGCTGGACGCGGCGGGCAACCGGAACGCGCGCAACATCCTGATCCGCGACGTAGAGAACCTGCACAACTTCATGGCGCGCTGGTCGCGCGGCTATCAGCGCCGGCCCTACGCCGAGGAGATGTGGACGCTGTACGAGCGCGGCGAGCTGCTGCCGGACACGCGGCTGCGCGGCCTGTACCGGCCCGACGAGCGGCGCGCGGACGTGGGCGGGCTGCTGCGCGAGATCGGGGACGCCCGGCGCGACGCGGCGCGGGCGGGCCTGGTGCGGGACGCGCGCGGCGCGGAGGACGACGCGGGGCGCGGGGATGGGGCTCGGGGTGCGCGCGGTTTCGAGAGTGGCCCAACTGGCGCCGCGGGTCTGGCGCGTCGACGCGTCGAGGTGGTGATGGAGCGCGGCGGGCGCGACGCAGCTGGCGGTGGGCTGCGGGGACGCGGGGATGCGCGCGGACCGGGGCGTGGCGAGACGCGTGGGCCGGGTCCAGGCGACGCGCGCGGGCCGGGCCGTGGAGCACCGGGGGGCCCACCGGGGGCACGCGGCACCCACGGCGAGCAGAGCGCGAGCGCGGCAGGGCGCAACGGCGCACCCCAAGCCCAGGAGCGAGGCGGACGCGACAGGCGACGCGGCAGACCCCTGCCCGACACGCAGGCCCTCTTGGCCGCCCAGCCCGTCGTCACGGACGCCCAGCGCGAGAAGGCCGCCCAAATCGCGGAGGCCGCACGGGCCGCGCAGGCCGCGCGCGCAGCCCGTTCTGCGCAGCCCCAGAAGGGAAACCGCTCCGCACGCGACGCTGCGCCAGCCCAGGCCGCTCGTGGCGCGCAGGCCCCGAAGGGGAGCCGCCCGGTGCGCGACACGGCACCCAAGCACGCCGCGCGCAACGGCCAGCCTCAGAAGGGCCACGCGGCACGCGACGCGGCCCCCGGTCACGCGCGCGCGGCTGCTGCTGGCGCGGGCGTGGCGAGCCACGGCGCACCGAGCCACGGCGCACCGCGCCACGGAGCCTCGAGCAACGACGCACCAAGCGGCGCCACGCAAACCGAGGGCCCGGCCAAGCGCCGTCGTCGACGCCGGCGCGGGGGGCGCTCGGGGGGCGCCACCCAGGAGCCCAGCGCGTGAGCCGAGGGGGCGGCTGAGGGTGCGGGAGGCAGGGGCCCCCCAGGCTGGCGCGCGGGTGCTGTTGCTGGACGACGACCCCAGCCTGCGCGACGTGCTGAGCATGGTGCTGGAGGACGCCGGCTACCGTGTGCAGAGCGCGCCAGACGGACGCGCCGGGCGAGCCCAGTTCATGGCGCAGCGCCCGGACATCGTGGTGTGCGACGTGAACATGCCGCACGTGGACGGCTTCTCGTTCTGCCGCGCGCTGCGCGACGCAGGCGAGTCCGTGCCCATCATCCTGCTCACCTCGCGGGATAGCGAGGTGGACGAAGCCCTGGGCCTCGACCTGGGCGCGGACGACTACATCAGCAAACCCGCCAGCAACCGCGTGCTCTTGGCGCGCATCGCGGCTCTGCTGCGCCGGAGCCACCTGGGCACGGTCGCCCCCGACGCGGCGAGTGAGGACTCGCGGACGGTGGGCGCGCTGCAGCTGTCTCCGGCGCGTCTCGAGGCGCGCTACGGTGGAGCGCTGCTGCCGCTCACGGTCACCGAGTACCGCCTGGTGGAGGCGCTGGCCACGCGGGCGGGCGTGGTGCGCACGCGCGAGCAGCTGCTTGTGGCCATCCGCGACGACGACAGCGTGGTGGCCGAGCGCCTGGTGGACACCTACGTGCGCAGCCTGCGGCGCAAGTTCGAGCGCGTGGACGCGGGGTTCGACCGCATCGAGACGCGCGTGGGCGCGGGCTACCGCTGGCGCGACGAGCCATGACGCGCCGCCCCATCGTGGAGTGCTCCGCGCGTCCCTCGCTCGAGGAGCGACTGCACCGGGCGGGCCCGTCCCTGCGCGTGCGGGTCCTGCTCGTGTTGGCCCTCGTGTGCGCGCTGCCGCTCATCGTCGCCAGCGTCGCCGCCACGGTGTCCGAGCGCGACGCCCTGGTTCTTGCGGAGACGCTCCTGCGCGAGACCCGCGCGCTGGGGCGGCACATCGAGCACGCGCCGAGCGAGGAGCACGGGCGGCTGCTGGCCCACGTGCAGGCCGCGAACGGCGGACGCGTGCGGCTGCTCACGCGCGCGGGCGAGGTGGTCACCACCGTGGGCGAGAGCCACCGGCCGAACATCGTGGAGCGCGTGCAGGCCTTCTTGTTCGGCGACTCCGAGCTACCGCCCGTGGACGCGGCTGACGACCTCGTGCGCTCCCCCGCGTTGCGCGACTCCTTCGCCCTGGCGCGCGAGCGCGGCGAGCACGCCGCCTGCCACACCGCCGCCGAGGGGCGTCAGTGGCGCTGCCACGCCATCGCCGCGTGCGGCGCGCACTTCGTGCTCATGGAGCGCGCCGAGCGACGCACCGTGGGGGCGCTGGTGGAGCAGCGCTACCAGCTGCTGCGCTTGTGTTTCTTCCTGCTCCCGTGGGCCCTGCTGCTGGGCGCGTTCCTCTCGTGGCGCATGATCCGCCCCATCGAGCAGCTGCGCCGCGAGGTGGACCGCCGCGCGGACATGAGCGCCCCCGAGCCCGACCTGCCGGTCACGCGCAAGGACGAGCTGGGCGCGCTGGCCCACGCCTTCAACCGCCTGGCCGCGCGCCTCGCCAGCCGCAACCGCGAGCACGAGGCCTTCGTGGCGGACCTGGCCCACGAGTTCAAGAGCCCCGTGGCCGCGCTGCGCGCCGCGTCCGACAAGCTCGCCGAGGGGCAGCACGACCCCGCCCGCCTCGAGCGCCTCGCCCGCGTCATCCACGACAGCAGCGAGCGCCTCCAGCACGTGCTGGACGACTTCCTCGAGCTGGCCCACGCCGAGACCGGCTGGGACGAGAGCGACTACGAAACCGTCGACATCGAGCAGCTGGCCCGCGCCTTGGTGGCCCGCGCCGCGCGTGACGCAACTGCGGGCGACAAGCGCGTGGAGCTCACCGTCGACGACGACGCGCTCTCCGTGCGCGGCGTCCCCGACCGCCTCGAGGCAGCCCTCGGCAACCTGCTGGACAACGCGTTCGCGTTCGCGACCGCCGCCGTCCACGTGCACGTGACGAGCACCGCCGAAGGCGTCCACCTCACCGTGAGCGACGACGGACCTGGCATCGCCCCCGAAGACCTCCCCCGCGTGTTCGACCGCTTCTTCACCCGCCGCGCCGGCGCTGGCGGCACGGGCCTGGGCCTGGCCCTGGTGCGCGCCATCATCGAGACCCACGGAGGCCGCGTGTGGGCCGCGTCCGAGCCTGGCCGCGGCGCGACGTTCCACGTGATCCTGCCGTCCGCGGGGTGACCCTCACCCCCCCAAAGCGGCCAAGATGCGCGATTGGGCTTCGGCGAACTCTCGCATCTCGGTTGCGGTCGCATCGACACCGAGCTGGTCGAGCACATCGAACAGCGCATCACAAAGACCGCGATAGGCCGCACATCCATCGAGCAGTCCGCGCACGCGAACACTCCGTGACAGCAGCCTGAGTGCTTCCGCCGTGTCTCCGTCCTGGAGCGCGGAACGAACGCCCTCGAACACCAAGCACAGGTGCTCCGCATAGGTTTCGTGGGGATGTTGCTTCCGGAAGCACGACGCTTCGATGGTTATGCGCGAGTAGTTCCCGTCGGCGCAGAGCGCGCGCATGTCCCACTCGAGGACGAGCAAGGCACCTGGAACACTCGCAGCGCCGTCAGTGGCCTCTAGCTTCGGACGGCATGTCTCGTACTCCGACCATCTCTTGGACTCGACGGCTCCACGCGGCAATCCACCACAGGAATGCCGAGACTTCGTTGTCTACTTCTGACATCGCCGTGCGAATCATGTTCTCGAGCCCGTGCTCCTCGTCGAGCGTCGACACCAGGTGTGCGGCCACAGCTGGGTCACCGGACGTACGCTTCAGCTCCGAGACAAGCAGTTTCAACTTCATGCCACTCATACGGGCTCCGCCGCGTTCGTGCGGTTCTCGTTCAGGTCATAGGCGGGGTCCACCCCCAGCGCGTCCAGCCCGACCCACACGCGCACCTGCCGCCCCCCGTCGAGGGACTCGAATTGCCTACGAGCGCCCACGCGAACGATGTCCAAGCCAGAACACTGCGAGGGCACCCGGCACGTATGGCACGTAGTCGCCGAGCGTCTCGAGCATGGCCAGTTCCATCCTCACGCACGCCCGACGCCTCGTCTAGCGGTTTGCGTCGATTCGGGTCGGTCTGGCGCGGCTCGCGCCTCTTTCGCGTGAGTACCAGAGGCAAGAGATCCCGCCGAGCAGGAGCACCAGCCCCGACAGAACGGCCGAGACGGCCTCGGCCAGACACCCGTCCAGCGGATCGACGAAGACCTCCGAACATGACGCGTTCGCCCACACGGGAATGTGCTCGCCGACGCACGCCGTGTCGGACCGACAACCCCGTTCGACAAGGTAGGACCGTCCCACCTGCTCGACCACGACGACGCCGTCGCAGGCGCCCCCCACGACGGCGTAGCGGACCCAAGGACGAACGTCGTGGTCAGTCCTTTGGACGTCGAGAATGCGCGCTCGCGCGCCATCCGCGACGGCGGTTGCCCGGACCGCAACGCGCCACGCCAGCCCCGTCAGCACAAGGGCTCCCAGACCACAGAGCGCCACACCCGCGGCACGGCGCGGGCGCCCGGGCGGAGTCGCCGCTGGCGCCCACGCGACCAACGCGGCGAGCAGGACGAACGACAGCGGTCCGAGGTGCATCGCCGCCACTCACCAGGGGCATGGAGGACGGGTCACCAGCACAGTATCTCCCACAGCGCCGGATTCACCACCAAGAGCATGGCGAACACAGAGACGCTCGCGACACCCACGATACGAACGTTTGCCGCAGCCCCCCGAGCGCCCCACCACATGCTCCCGCCCAGTGGAAGAGGCGCCGTCACTCCCGGCCACTCAGGCCCCTCCACGCGCCAGCCGGAACGCCTCCTCTTCGGTGGTGGCCACCAGCAACGGGTAGCCCGACTCCGCCGACATGCGGCGCACCTGCAGCGCGCCCGCGACGGTGGCGACCAACGTGACGAAGCGCGTGACCTGACGCTGCGCGATGCCCCGCAGCTCCGCGGTGGCGCGCTCGAAGTCGGGGTCGCTACGACCGATCACGGCCCGCACGTCGAGGATCATCGCGTAGGGCATGTACTCGCGCACGTCGATGGCGAGGGCCTTGCGCATGCTGCCGAGCGCTTCCTCGACGCTGGCGTCCGAGGCCTTGCGCGTGGCGACCATGACCTTGTCGAGCGGGTAGTACACCACGCTGAAATTGGGATCGTCGTAGAGCACCTTCATCGGGCGACCAGCATAGCGCCGAAACGGCCCTGCGGTTGCGTCAAGCGCGCGACGACCGGCATGCTCCCTGGGGCCCCGTCGGTGCGCTCCCTCCGAGCCGCCGTCGCCAGGCGCGCTTCGACATGCACGACGACACCGCCGCCCACCCCGAAGCCGAGGCGCTCGCCCGCTTCCTCGGCGCCGAGCCCCCCGTCGGCGCAGCCACGCTGGACCTCACGCGCTTTCGCAAGCACACCGGAGCGAGCCGCGTGAACCGTGCGCTCGACGATCTCCTGGGCGACGAAGGCGAAGCCGCGCCGGCCCCCGCAGGCCTCCGTCTGGACTGGACCGACGAGCACGGCCGCCCGCTGCGCACGCTCACGCTCCACCCCGCAGCGTCGGGCGTCGAGGACGAGCTACTCCCGCGCGGCGTCAGCGCGGCCTTCGGATGTGGTGCGGTGGTGCGCGTCATCGCGCGTCACCAGGCGCTGGGCGCAGCCGAGAAGGTGGTGGACACCCTCGCGCCCATCGCCCCGGGCACGCCTCCCCCGGAGGGCTACCGCGCAGGCCCACCTCCCCCGCCGATGGACGCGCTCGAGACACTCACCCGAGCGGGGTTCGAAGTGCGCCACAGCCACGCGCGGCAGTTCGCCGCGAGCCGCGCGCGACGCGTCCCCCGACGGCCGCTGTGGTTGCTGATGCTGGTCCCCATCGCGCTGTTCGCGCCTGCGCTGGTGTTGCTGCAGCGCTCGTTCCGGGGCGTGCTGAACATGCTGCGTGACGTACTCACGCGCGCGCTGTTCGCTCGCGATGAGCGCCTCGCGCTGACCGTCGACGACCGCCAGCTGACCGTGGCGTGCACTGGGCACCCCGAGCTGGCGACCCACGTGGAGCTACCGTTGCGCGAGGTGCTCGCCGTCGGCTTCGGTCCCGCCGGTGTGCAGGTGACGGACGAGGACCCCGGTCGCCTGCGCATCGTCACCGCCCAGACCTGCACCACGTTGCCGCACACGGCCGCGGCGCACGCGCACACCAGCAACGAGCGCAGCGAGGCCGCCGCCCACGCTCGCGACGTGGGCCGCGCGCTGCGCGTCGTGCTGACCTGGCTGGTCACGAGCCACCGAACCTGCTGACCGCCTGCGCGCGGACGACGCCACACGTCTGGTACGCTGCGCGTCATGCTGACTGCGTCGTGTGGGGCCTGTGGGCGCCCGAGGCCGGTGTCCCTCGCGACGCCGGATGCGCTCGCGTGTCCGTGCGGGTGGACGGGCACGCCCGCCCCCGAGCTCCGGGCCGCGATCGAGCGCGCGACGGCGCAGCTGCGGGCCCTGCACGACCAACGTGTCCAGTCGGCGCAGGTGACGCGCAAGGCGGGCGCAAGCCAGCTCGTCGAGACCCTGCGCGTGTGGAACGGGGTCATCGTCCTGGGCGGCGCGCTGTCCGTCTCGGTGTTCATGGCGCTGCTCTTCATGGACGACCCGAGCCCCGCGACCGTCGGGTTCTGCGCGGGCCCGCTCTTGCTGTTGTTCCCCATGGTGGCCGTGGCGGTGCTCTTCACCCGCCACGCGCGGAACAAGCCCGCACCCATGCCCACGGTGCTGCCCCCCGAAGACACCCGCGCGCCCCCGCGCTGCCACCTGTGCGGCGCGCCCGTGCAGATCCCCGAGCGCGCCGCCACCGTGCGCTGCGGCTTCTGCCAGACCGACAACGTGGTCGACGCCCGCGCGCTGGTCCCACAACAGCTGGCCGCCACCTCCGAGTCGGAGCACGCCGCGCGCGTGGCCTCGTTCGCGAACGCGCTCGCCAAGCGCTCGTTCTCCGCGCGTCGCGCGCTGTTCGTCGCGTCCGTCGCCGCCGTGCTCGCGGGCCCGCCGCTGGGCTGCGTGCTCGGGATGCTGTTCAGCGCCGTCGCGCGCTGAGCGACCGAGACACGGTCCGGTCGAATCCGCGCCAGCCCATTCACACCGCATTCACAACGAATGCGCGAACGATTCACGCCGCGCTCGGACGACCCACATCTCGGTGCGTAAGGCTCCTCCCAACGAACCAGAACGGTTCGCACGACGCGCCACGGGCGCCAGGAGGAGTCCCCATGAATGTAGCGACACCCATCGACAACTTCCGCGCGCTGCTCGAGTCGGCCGCGGGTCACGCCCCCACCGAGCGCGAGACCACCGCGCGCCGCACACAGCTCGCCGCCTTCGCTGCCCTCTCGGCGGTGCTGATGGCCGCGCTGTGGGGCCTCGCGGCGGGCAGCATGTCGCCGCTGCTCGCGGTCGCGAACCTCTACAAGGTGCCGGCCATCGTGCTGCTGTCGGGCCTGTCGGCCATCCCCGCCGGGTTGCTCACGGCGTACTTGGCCGACAGCGGCGCGCGCGCCACGGATCTCTTGCTCAGCTACGCCACGTCCGTCTTCGCGGGCACGCTCGTCATGGCCGTGCTGTCGCCCCTGGTGGCCATCTACTACCACACCAGCGCGTGGGCCGGACCGCTGCTGGGGCTCGGCAGCGCGGTGCTGGGTGTGACCGTGGGCGCGTGGGTGTTCGTGCGCGTCAGCCTGCGCAGCATCGTGCCCGGCACGCGGCGCCGCGGCCTCTTGCTGGCCGTGGGCGTGTTCACCGCGGTGAAGCTCGCGATGATGCTGCAGCTCATCGCGGTGCTCTCGCCCATCCTGCCGCAGGCCGACACCTTCGACGGCGGCATCGACGCGCTGGTGACGCGATGACGCGACGCAGCCGGACGCTCGTGCTGGGGGCGCTCACGCTCGCCCTCGGCGGGGGCGCGCACGCGCAGGCGGACGACGCGGGGCCGCGCATCGTGGCCGCCGACCACTACGTCGACCTGCGGGCGGACGAGCTGGTGGTCGACAGCACGTGGGTCATCGTCGACTCCACCGCCGAAGGCGAGTCGATCACCCTGACGCCACCGCTGCCGACGGGCGCGACGCTGAGCGCCGAAGGGTGGCGCACCGACTACACCGACCAGCGCGCCACGCGCTTGGTCGCGCAACGCGCCATGCCTCACGGGGCGCGCGTCCACCTGCGCACGACGCTGCCGCGCGACATCGCGCTCGCGCTCCCGCGTCTCCCCATCCCGACGGTGGAGGGCGACGCCATTCAGCGCGTGCGCTTCGCGAGCAGCGCGCGCTTCGAGGTGGGCGAGCAGACGTCCCTCGACGTCGGCGCGGGCATCCAAGTGGGGCGGGGCATCCGGCAGCACATCCGGCGCGCCGCAGACCGCGCGCTCGACGGGCGGCACGCGCACCGTCGTCTGGGAGCCCTCTACGTGCGCGTCGAAGCGCTGGGCCTCGAAGGGCAGCTGCGCTCCGCACACGAGGAGCGACGCAGCCTCGGGTGGTGGGCCGCTGGGGTCTTCCTGCTGGCCGCGGTCGGGACCTACGGCGTGTACCGCCGCGCGCAGCGCGCGGTGGCGGGCGAGCGCGTGGACGCCTACCTGGCGCAGATCTGCGCGGACGACGAGGCGCGCGCGTTGGGCGTCGCCGTGGCCCAGGAGCGAGCGCACGAGCCCCCGACGCCCACGTGACCTGACCGCTCCCGATGTGCCGAGCGTGCCGACGCCGTGGTCCTTGCGTCGTCGGCGCGACCACGCGCTCGGCATGCCTCGGGGCGCAGGCAAGCAGCATACGGTTTGTGACCCTCGCGCGCGCGTGAGGGGTTTCCGCGCGACCCACGGACCGGCATGCTGAGCGGATGACTGCAGCCTTCCGTCGCGCGCGCGCTCCTCGCCGGCGTGCCCAGCCGCGCGTGCACCTCGCGCGCATCACGCTCCTCGTGCTCACGGCCGCGCTCGCCACCGCGTGGCCGACCGCCTCCCGCGTCTCGGCGCAGCGCGAGTACCGTCTGTTCGAGTCCGACCCCGTGCGGCCCATGGCCCTCTCCACGGACGGCAGCACGCTGTACGTCGTGAACACGCCCGACGCGCGGCTCGAGGTGTTCGACGTAGGCGTGACGGGCCTCACGCACACGCGCTCCGTGCGCGTCGGACTCGAGCCGGTCGCCGTGGCGCTGGCCCCAGACGGTCGCGTGTGGGTCGTGAACCACCTGTCGGACAGCGTCAGCGTGCTCAGCAACGCGGGGGGCACGCTCCACGTCACGCACACCCTGTGGGTCGGTGACGAGCCCCGTGACGTCGTGTTCGCTGGAGCTCCGGGCGCGGAGCGGGCGTTCATCACCACCGCGCATCGCGGTCAGCACTCGCCCTACCCGTCGGGCGAGCCGAACACCCCCGGCATCGGACGCGCCGACGTGTGGGTCTTCGACGCGCTCGCTGCCTCCCCCGGGGCCGGCGGTCCACAACAGATCGTCACGCTCTTCGGCGACCGCCCCCGCGCGCTGGCCGTGAGCCCCGACGGCACCGAGGTGTACGCGGCAGTCTTTCGCTCGGGCAACCAGACCACCACCGTGACCGAGGGGGTGGTCTGCGACGGCGCCACCAACGGCACGTGCTCGTTCGCGTCCGTGACCTACCCGGGCGGCCTGCCCTCCCCGCGCGGCAACCACAGCGGCGCGCCAGGGCCCGAGGTGGGCTTGATCGTGCGCTACGACCAGGGCAGCGACGAGTGGCACGACGAGCTGGGCCGTGACTGGAGCCCGGCGGTGCGCTTCGAGCTCCCGGACTACGACGTGTTCGCGCTGGACGCCGACGCCGCCGTGGGAGCGGTCGACGTCACGCGGCAGATCGCGGGCGTGGGCACCGTGCTGTTCAACATGGTGGTGCACCCCACCACCGGACGGCTCTTCGTGACCAACACGGAGGCACACAACGAGGTGCGCTTCGAGGGCCCTGGCACGTTCGTGCGCGACAACATGCTCAAGCCCCCCGGTGTCCCGGCCAGCGTGCGTGGGCACCTGCACGAGGCGCGCGTGACGGTCGTGGACGGAACCACGGCCACCCCGCACCACCTGAACCCGCACATCCCCTACGAGACCACGCCCATGCCCGCCGACGTCGGGCCGCGCTCGTTCGCCACGCCGATGGGGGCCGCCATCTCCGCCGACGGCGCCACGCTCTACGTCGCCGCCTTCGGCTCCGGCGCGGTGGCTGTCATCGACGTCGCCGAGCTGGAGGCGGGTACGTTCACGCCCACCGTGGACGACCGCATCACGGTCAGCGGCGGCGGCCCCACCGGGGTGGTGCTGGACCCCACCGGCAGCGTCGCGTTCGTGACCACGCGCTTCGACAACGGCGTGTCCGTGCTGAGCCTCGGCGACGGAACGGAGCAGAGCCACGTGCTGCTCCACAACCCCGAGCCCACCAGCGTGGTCGACGGGCGGCGCTTCCTCTACGACGCGCAGCTGACGTCCAGCAACGGCGAGGCCTCGTGCGGCAGCTGCCACGTGTTCGGCGACATGGACGACCTGGCCTGGGACCTGGGCGACCCTGACGGAAACGTGACGAGCAGCTTCAACCCGGTGGTCGCCATCGGCAACCAGCTGCCCTTCCATCCACTCAAGGGGCCCATGACCACCCAGTCGCTGCGTGGCCTCATGCACGTGGGCCCGATGCACTGGCGCGGCGACCGCACGGGCGCGACTGGCGCGAACCCCGACGGGGCCTTCGACGAGGGCGCCGCCTTCCGCGCGTTCAACGTCGCCTTCGGCGGGCTGGTGGGACGCGACGAGGGCCCGCTCAGCGAAGCGGACATGCAGGCCTTCACGGACTTCGCGCTGCAGCTCACGTACCCACCCAACCCCGCGCGCAGCTTGGACAACACGCTGAGCGCGGCTGGCGCGCGCGGCCTCACCACGTTCATGACGCGCAACGTCGACCCCGCCGCCACCTGCAACGGCTGCCACGCGTACGACCGCGCCCAGGGCTTCTTCGGCAGCGGCGGGCGCACTACCTTCGAGAACGAGACCCAGGAGTTCAAGGTCGCGCACCTGCGCAACCTCTATCAGAAGGTGGGCATGTTCGGCATGCCCAACACCACGTTCTTGGCGCCCATCGACGCCACCCTGACAGGCCCGCAGGTGCGCGGCTTCGGCTACTTGCACGACGGCTCCATCGACACCGTGGAGCACTTCTTCCACGCGAGCGTCTTCAGCTTCCGGAACACGGGCGAGCGCGCCGACGTCGTGGAGCTGATGATGGAGTTCGACAGCGACCTGGCGCCCGCCGTGGGACAGCAGGTGAGCGTGGGCCCGGGCGCGGATGTCACCGCCACGCAGCGCCTCGCGCTGCTCCGGGCGCGCGCAGACGCCACCCAGCTGGAGCCCGGCGGCGTGATGGGGCGCGAGTGCGACCTCATCGCGAGCGCGCTGACGAGCACGGGCGAGGAGCGCGGCTACGTGTGGGACGCGCCGCTCGGGCAATGGCAGAGCGACCGGCTGGGCGAGCTGCTCTCGCACACGGCGATGCTGGACCTCACCGAAGAGAGCGTGGTCACGTTCACCTGCATGCCCCCGCGCACCGGCTACCGCGCGGGCGTGGACCGCGACGGAGACTTCGCGCTCGACGGAGACGAGCGCGACCGCGGCACCGATCCCCTCGACCCCAGCAGCTTCCCGGCAGACCTGCTGATGGACGCAGGCGGCCCACCCACACCCGACATGGGGACGGTCGACATGGCCATGATCGACATGGGCGCCCCTGACGGTGGCCCCGGCCGCACGGGAGGCGGCGGCTGCGGCTGCCGCGTGGGCGACGAACGAACCGCCGAGCGCGCGCCTGCAGGCCTACTGAGCGTGCTCGTGGTCGCGCTGGTCGGGCGGCGCCGCAGGCGCGCGTGAAGGCGAACCCGGGTCACGGGCTCGGCATCTCTCGTCGCTCCCGTCCTGGTTCCCGTTTCCCGGCCACGCTCGACGGGCGCGGCGCGAGCGACCAGCGATCACCCGCTGGCCGCCCCGACGCTCCGACTCACTGATCCAGCGCGACGGCCACGCCGTGCATCACCGCGGCGATGCGCACGGCGTCGTGGACCTGCTCCTTGGTGAGCCCGCCCTCGATGACCACCTTCTCGTGGCTGTTGACGCACATCTCGCAGCCGCCGATGGCGCTCACCGCGAGGCTCATCAGCTCGAAGCCGAGCTTGTCGGCCGCGGGCTTGCCCACCCGGTGCATGCGCAGGTTGGCGCGCATCGTCTTGTAGTCGCTCTCGCCCATGAAGTGGCGGAAGCGGTAGTAGACGTTGTTCATGCCCATCATCGACGCCACCGCGCGCGCGTCGTCGATGACCTCCGCGCTGACGTGGTTGGCCGCATCCGCAAGCGTCGCCTCGCGCAGCTTGGCGTTGCGCGTGGCGATGGCCGTAGCGGCCGCGACCCCCC
The DNA here is from genome assembly GCA_020633055.1 of Sandaracinaceae bacterium. Lineage (NCBI taxonomy): Bacteria > Pseudomonadati > Myxococcota > Polyangiales > Sandaracinaceae > Sandaracinaceae bacterium. Next base: position 314,508 of record JACKEJ010000010.1, read on the forward strand.
AGCGCTGGGTCTCGTCGAGCGAGGACTGGGTCAACACCGACTGCAGGTTCAGCTTGAGATCCTTGGCGTACTCGGGGATCTCAGCCCTCAGCTCTTCGAGCGCCTTCATGTCTCTCAGCCGAGGGTCGGCTGACCCTTTTCCCAGTTGCAGGGGCACAGCTCGTCGGTCTGCAGACCGTCGAGGACGCGCAGCACCTCGGGCACCGAGCGACCGACCGACAGGTCGTTGACGCTGACCCAGCGGATGATGCCCTCGGGGTCCACGATGTACGTGGCGCGCAGGCACACGCCGGCGTCCTTGTGCAGGATGCCGAGCGACTCGCTCAGCTCGCGCTTGGTGTCGGCCAGCATCGGGAAGGGGAGGTCCTTCAGGTCCGCGTGGTCGTTGCGCCACGCGAGGTGCACGAAGTGCGTGTCGGTGCTGGCGCCGAGGACCTGCGCGTCGCGGTCCGCGAAGTCGCCGTTCTTGCGGCCGAACTCGGCGATCTCGGTCGGGCAGATGAACGTGAAGTCCATCGGCCAGAAGAAGACCACCAGCCACTTGTCCTTGTACGAGGCGTTGTTGATCTCCTGGAACTCCTTGCCCTTCTCGCGGGACACACACGCCTGGAGGTTGAACGCAGGGAACTTATCGCCGATCGTCAGCATGCTTCTCTTCTCTCTTCCCCGCGGGAGGGTGCTCGCGCGCGGGGCTGGGTTGATTGGGACGGGGATCAGAAGAACTCTGGGCCCCGCTGTCAAGGGTCGGGTTGGCGCCGGACGTCCCGGTCGTGGGACCCCCGGCGAAAATCAGGGAGCACAGTCGGTGGGCGCGCCGGACCGTTGCGAGAAACAGAGGGGTGGGTCGCTCAGGACCCGCAGGCGCTGCCCTTCGAGCGTGACCGCAGCATCGCGCGGGACGGACACGGTCTGCCTGTAGCGCTCTTCGCCCGTGGCCAGGTCCACGCCGATGATCTCGCCTGGGTCTCCCTGGTACACCTCGGTCACGACCCCATCCCGTACGAACGTGGGGCCCGGACCGCCCGTGGCGTCGAAAGGGGGCAGGGGCGTCGCGGAGGCCCACTTGAACTCGCCCGTGGCCACGTCGAACGCGTGCGTCTCGTGCAGGCCGCTCGAGCGGCGCGTGCGCACTAGCACCAGCCCCCCTGCGATGACGGGCGTGGTGCCCTCCTGCAGGGCGTAGAGCACGCGGCGCTCGGGCCAGACCTCCTCGCCACCTCGCTCACGCAGCATGAACAGGTGCCGCCGCTGGTCGAACCCCCGACGGATGAGCAGGCGCTCCTCGACCGTGGACTCGGACGGCGGGATGGGCAGCTCGACCAGGATGTCGCCGCGCAAGGTGCGCCCCTCGACGTACCCCCACAGCAGCGCCCCGATGGTGCCGAGCAGGATCACGACGAGACCGACGGCGAGCTTCTTTCCGGGGATGGCCTGAGGCACGCGGGGACCTGAGCACAGATCGGAGCACGCGCAAGCCCTGGACGGGAGTCCGCCTGCGGCGCTCGGTCCGGCTCGCGTGCCGTGGGGTCACGCGTTCGTCCGGTCGAGACGCGTCCCGTCCGGACCATGGTCGCACGCATGACCACGAGCGCCCGCGCGCTGTATCCTGCGGCCATGTCGCTCCGCCTCCGCTTCGTTCGCGCCCACGACGGTCGCATGCTCCGGGAAGGACTCGTCCGCGGGGTGTACGCGCGCTTCGGCGAGGACGAGCTGGCCGACTTCCACCACACCAGCGTGGGCAGGCTCGAGGTCACTGCGCACGACCAGGGCTACCGGGTGAAGGGCAACCAGGGGCAGCTCGACGTGCACACCTACGCCATGCTCGACTTCGGCGACGTCCACCTACACTGCACCGTCCTCCGCGCCAAGCGGGCGGGGAGCGCCGTGCGCGGGGCCTGTCCGCGCTGCGACACGCCGCTGCGCCCAGCTGCCCTGGGGGCCGCGTACCGCACCATCGCCACGGAGCGCCTCGAGTGCCCTCTCTGCGAGGTGCAGGTGCTGGGGCTGCACAGCGCCGAGTCGCTGGGCGCCGCGTCGACCGGCGGCGCGAGCTGGGTGCGGGTGGTGACCTCGCTCGCGTGCCCGCAGTGCGGCGACGCGATGGTGCCCGCCGCGTTGACGTTGGGGACGACACGCGTGGGTGTCGAGGCCTGCCCCCCGTGCGACAAGGTCCTCCTGGAGCCGGAAGACCGCCGCGCGCTCGAGGTGGCGGCCGAGCAGCTCAGAGCTTGATGTGCTGCCACGCGCCACGCTGCCAGAGCGTGGCGAAGGCGGCGCTCTGGAGCAGGCGGTAGCCCACCTGCGCGGCGAACACGGCCAAGAGCCCATAGCCGAGCACGGGCCCGATGAGGTACGCGGCGGGCAGGAACAGACCCCACTGGAACGCGATGGACACCAGCATCACGCGGCGCGTGTCGCCCGCGCCGACCAGCGAGTTCATGAGCACGGACCCGATGGTGTCGAGGAACAGGGAGCAGCCGATCAGGCGCAGCGGGGCGGCGGCCAGCGCGAGGGTCTGGGGCTCTTGCAGGAAGGCCCCCGCGACCGCCCCGGGGAAGAAGATGGCGGGCGTGGAGACGAGCAACACGGCGACCATCGCGAGGCGCGTGACCTCCCAGCCCCAACGGCGCGCGTCTTCGGGGTCGCGGCGGCCCAGGGCCTGACCCACCAGCGACGCGGCAGCCATGCCGAAGCCGAGCCCCGGGAGGACACCCACGAGCAAGAGCTGCGTCAGGATGTGCGTGGCGGCTTGCTCGCGCGTTCCCATGCGCCCGACGATGGCGACGAACGCGGTGAGCCCGGCCGCAAAGAAGAACTGCTGGGTGCCAGCCGGCACGGAGACACGCACCATGGTCCGCATCGTGTCGCGGTCGGGGAGGCCGCGCAGGAAGCCCTCGGGGCGCGTGTGGCGCAGGGCCAGCGCGACGTACGTGCCGAGCCCGATGAAGGTCGAGATGGCCGACGACAGCCCGGCCCCCTCGGCGCCGAGCGCGGGGGCGCCCAGCAGCCCGAAGATGAACACCGCGTTGAGCACGATGTTGCTGGTGTGCATGACCACCAGCGTGCCCATGTAGTAGGTGCTGCGGTCCGTCGCGTTCCAGAAGCCCCGAAAAGCGAAGTTCATGGCCATCGGCGCCATCGCCACCAGGCGCCAGCGCAGGTAGGGCACGCCCACCGCCACCACCTCGGGGTCCTCCGTGACCACCGCGTAGAGCGCGCTGGCGTGCGACGAGAGCAGGATGGACCAGGGCACGGCCAACCCCAGCGCCAGCAGCAACCCGCCGTTGAGCGGCACGGCCGTCTCGCTCACCCTGCCCTCCCCTACGCGACGCGCAGACATGGCCTGCACGCCCGCAGAGAGCCCGAGGATGAACGCGGTGGTGACGAAGTTGAGGAACCCTCCCGCGCCCACGGCGGCGAGCGCGGCATCGCCCAGATGACCCACCATGTAGGCGTCCACCAAGTTGAGCACGTTCTGCGACACCATCCCGCCGATGATGGGCAGACCCAGCGTCAGGATGCGGCGCCGGCGGGAAGGCGCTGCCACGACGGAGATGGGGCTCGACCCGCTCATGTGCGGGCCGTGCGTCCTGTCCGGGACGCACCGCGTTCTGCGCGCACCGTGGATCGCACGTGCGCGCGAACACGGCGCGCACGAGGTCGAACCGAGCGCAGGGAGATCATCGACGTGGCCGCGACGTGTCCGTGATGCGAATGGGTGCCACGCCCTCGACGGCCCGCGTGTCGGTCGGCTCCGAGCCCTCGGCGCCCTCGACCGGGTTCTCGCCGCCGCTGCCGGAGGGCACGTCGAGGTCCGCCGCGAACCGCGTGAGCAGCTGCTCGATGCGCCTCAGACGCTGGTTGGCGTCGAGGTCGTCGGCCCACTCCCAAATGCTGGAGCGGTTGCTGCCCACGCGCAGCTCGAGGACCGCGCGGGCGTCGTTGAGCGAGGCGGTTGGCATGTCGCGCTGGCTCCACGCCTCGATCTCGACCAACAGCGCGACCAGCTCACGCTTCCGCGCAGCCGTCAGCGCTCCGCGTATGGTCTCGGCCACCTGGGGCTCGCCGCCGATCGCCGGTCGGTAGCGACGCAACGTGAGCGTGCCCTCCGCGTCGAGCTCGATGCGCTCGCCGCCGAAGCCCGCCGAGTGGTCGTCATAGACCAGCGTAAACGCCTCGGGCGAGGCGCCTGCGTCGTCGGCGTCACGCAGGCTGGTGCTGACGCTGCTGCCACAGCCCGCGGAGAGGAGCGCCAGCGTGAGCAGCGCGATCCCGGTCGGGCGATGTCCAAGGACGCGCGTCATCGAGGCGCCATCCGGAGGGCCGCGTCGATGCGGATCACCTCGCCGTTGAGGTAAGCGTTCTCGACGATGTGCTGCGCGAGCCGCGCATACTCGGACGGGTCGCCAAGGCGGCTCGGGTTCGGCACGCTGGCCCCGAGCGACGCGAGCGCGGGCTCGGGCAGTCCGAGCAGCAGCGGCGTCTTGAACAACCCGGGCGCGATGGTCATGACGCGCACGCCGTTCTTCATGAGGTCGCGCGCCGCGGGCAACGTGAGCGCGACCACGCCGCCCTTGGACGCGGCGTAGGCCACCTGACCGATCTGCCCGTCGAAGGCGGCGATGGACGCGGTGTTGATGACCACGCCGCGCTCCTCGCCGAGCGGCTCGTTCTTGCTCATGGAGGCCGCGGCCAGGCGCAGCACGTTGAAGGTGCCCACCAAGTTGACGGTGATGACCTTCTGGAACGCGGCCAGGTCGTGCGGCTCGCCGTCGCGCCCGACGGTCTTCTGGGGCACGCCGATGCCCGCGCAGCTGACGGCCACGCGCAGGGGTCCGACGCTCTCGGCTGCAGCGACGGCGCGCGCGACGTCGTCTGGGTCCGCCACGTTGCCCTTCACGTACGTGACCTGCCCGGCGAGCTCCTTGGAGAGCGCTTCTCCGCGGTCCGCGTCGAGGTCCACGACGACCACCTTGGCGCCCGCGGCCACGAAGCGCCGCGCGGTGGCCTCGCCCAGCCCGGACGCGCCACCGGTGACCAGCGCGACTGTATCGTTCAAGTTCATCTCAAAACTCCTGTGCGGTAAGCCTCTTTACCCCAACTGGTCGCCGACGGGAAAATCTGTGGGCAAGCGGCGCAGGACGCGGGTCGCGTTCTGGTACAGGAACTTGGGCCAGACGTGGTCCGCGAAGGGCACGGAGGGCAGCTCGTCGAAGATGCGCGCGAGCGTCAGCCCGGCGGGAAAATACCCCGCGTACATCACCTTGTCGGCCCCGCGCGTGTTGGCGTAGTCGATGATGGCGCGCGGGTAGTGGCGCGGCGCGAAGGCGCTGGTGGAGTAGTACAGGTTCGGGTACTTGAGCATCAGCTTCACGGCCAGGTCGGTCCAGGGCTCGGCCCCGTGGCGCATGACGACCTTCAGCTCCGGGAAGGCCCAGCACAGCTCGTCCAGCTGCTCCACCAGCTGGGGCGCCATCGGGATGCGCGGCCCGGGCACACCCACGCACACGAAGAACGGGAGCCCCCGCTCCACCATGCACGCATACAGCGGATAGAACGCCTTGTCCGCGAGGGGCACCTGCGGGAAGTAGCCGCTCGGGAACGCACTGACGGCGGCGAGGTCCACCTGCGCGTCCATCCGCTCGAGCTCGCGCACGGCCTCCATCCCGCCGTTGGCCGAGACCATCATCTCGGGCACGAAGCGCGTCGGGTAGTCGCGCAGCGCGCGCAGGGCGACCTCGTTCTTCGCGCTCACCCCGAGCAGGGCCGCCCGGATGCCCACCGCGTCCATCAGCGACACCGTGTAGGCGGCGTAGTCGTCCTGCGGGCCGATGCGCGGGAAGTCCTTGAACATGTACTCGGCCGGGAAGTCGAACGACCGCAGGCTCTCCGCGTCACGGAAGAGCGGCCGCATGAAGTCGTAGGACTCCTTCTGATGCAGGCTGGGGATGCCCAGCATGAGGTCGATCACCGGGGCTCGGGGGGGCAGCGCCATCTCGCCGTTGTGGCACGAATCCGTGATCGAACAACGCGTGGGGCCCATCCTGCACACCTCGTCGCCGGACGACCCCGAAGGCTCCAGCGGCTGCCCGGCGCCCCCCAGGTGGTGCGTCTTCAGGGGGGAGGGACGCGCGACCGGCGTTCGGCCAAGCGCCGCTCGTGGTCCTCGCGCAGCACGGGCAGCCCCATGCGCAGGAGCGTCAGCATGAAGACGAAGTTGGCCACCGCCATGATGCGCAGGTTGGCGTGCGGGTAGTGCAACGAGAGCCCCGAGGCGACGCCGTAGCCCACCACCATGGGGAACAGCTGCACGTCGAGCGAGATGGACGCCATGCACGCCAGCGCAGCCCAGTACGCGAACAGAAACGAGAACGTCGCGCTCAGCGATAGCTGCTGGACCTGCGCCAGGTGCAGCAGCCACGGCTGCATCGCCAGCAGCGCCACGATGGACGCGAAGAAGCGGCGGTTGAGCGGCGTGGCCATCATCGACTCGCGCGCCCAGTAGCCGAGCCCGAGCACCAAGAACAGGCAGAAGGTCGGCACGATGTAGAGCGGCGCGAACGACTCCATGTCGTAGCCGAGGGCGGGCGCGAGCCACTCGCCGCCCACCACCGGGGTGAGCGTCCACAGGGTGCCGAGGACCACCGCGAACAGGGTGCGCGTACGCATCCCCGTGCGTTGGTCGTGGTGCTTCTCCAGCTGCGCCAGGCGCCCTTCGCGCGCCGCGTGCTCTTTCTCCGCGGCTACCACCAGCGCCGTCAGCTCCGCGCTCGGCGAGTCCAGCTCGGACAGATAGGCCCGGGCAGCCTTGGGGTCGCCCTCGCGCGCCGAGTGCTCCACCACCAGTGTGAGCGTGCGCTCGAGCCCGCGCCGCGCCGAGGCGTTCTCGGGCCACTGAGACAGGGCCTCACGGAAGCCGAAGCGGCACTCCGACACCAGACCGTGCAGCGCCTGCGCGTCGTGCTCGGGGTCGCCGGCGGCCGCACGTGCCAGGCTCGCCTCCAGCTGCGCCAGGCGCTCCAGCGCGCGCGCGCCGAGCTGCTCCGACCCGCGGTGCCGCAGGTAGCCCTCGAGCGCGAGGCGCAGCTGCAGCGGGCTCTCGAAGCGCGCGTCGGGGTCCACTTCGAGCGCGCGTAGCGTGATGGCGCGCAGCGCCGCAGGCACGTTGTCGGGCAGCTCCGCCACGTCCATCAGGATGCTGGTGATCATCGCCCGCAGGTCCTTGCCCTGGTGCGGCGGCTCGCCTCCGAGCACCTCGTAGAGCACCGCGCCGAGCAGGTACACGTCCGTCTTCTCGCTGATGCGCGAGACCTCCCCGCCCAGCATCTCGGGGGCCATGTAGGCGGGCGTGCCAGCGATCTCCTTGGCGTCACGCGCCAGGGGCACCACGCGCTGGTCCTCGCGGGTGGACACGGCGATCCCCCAGTCCGCCACGTAGACCTCGCCCAGCTCGCCGATGAGCACGTTCTCGGGCTTCAGGTCGCGGTGGATGAACCCACGGGAGTGCGCGAAGTGCACGGCGTCGCAGACGCGCGTCATCACGTCGAGGTTCCACTCCAGCAGGTCCGGGGCGCGGAAGCGACGCTTCACCGTGGCCGCGTCGTGCATGAGCTGCCCCCACTCCACCCCCTCGATGCGCTTCAGCACGATCAGCGGGTCGCCCTCGTCGGAGGTGGCGATGTCGTACACCGGCAGGATGTTGGGGTGCTCCAGCTGGCCGATGACCCACGCTTCCTGGAGCAAGCGCGTCGTGGTCGTCGCCGAGCGCGACTCGGCGCGCACCTGCTTCACGGCGACCTTGCGACCGAGCGACTCCTGCTCGGCGAGATAGACGACGCCCATGCCGCCCTCGCCGAGGACCTCCTCGAGCCGCACCCCGTTCGAGCGCGGGACCGCCAGCAGGGCCCCGGCCTTGCGCGCCGCGTCGGTGTCGGCGCGTTTCGGCTCGATGGTGGAGAGGGGGGCGCGGACCAACGTCGCGTCCTCCGTCATCTCGAGGGTGTGGAGGAAGGCGTCCACGCGGCGCTCGGCGGGCGGCTCTGGTCCGTCCTGGGTCCTGTCGAGATCGGCCATCGAGACGCTGAGACTAACCCGATGGGGACGGGAAGGCGATCGCCTCGGTCGGGGGAGATCGCCTGGCCAGACGCGAGCACCTCCATGAACGGGGACACACGCGCGTCAGTCATTTCCGAGAGATTTCACAGCGTTGGATCCATACCCCCCTTTTTGCGGAGAATCGGGCATTTGGGCCCGACGCCGTTCCCCCTTGCCGTCCGCGAGGCACCTGGGTAACACCCGCGTCCATCTACGATGCTCGCATTGGGCACACCGGAAGCGGATCTCTCGGGGGTTCTGCGCCGCCTCAGGAGCCGCGCGGACGACCCGCTCCCAGAAGGGCCACCGCCCAACCCCGCCGCCACGCTGGCCAGCGCGCTGGACGTGCCGCGCGCGATCGCGCTCTCGGACCTGCTCTCGAGCCGCCCCACCCAGGCCGTCCCGGGACGCCTGGACGGCCCCTACAGCGAGCCAGGTGCCGCCGTCGTGGCGGAGGTGGCGCGCCAGCTGGCCCAGGTGCGCGCGCGGCTCATGTCCGCGCTCGCCCGTCCGCGGCCTGCTGCGCTCGCGGACCCCGTCCTGCTGCAGGGCGTGCTCCGCGGCCACGGACTCCTGGGTCGGTCCATCGACGCCCGGACGGCCACCGACCGGGCCGCCCTCCAAGCTGCGGCAGCCGAGCTGGGCGCGCCCATGCGGGACCACTTCCATCAGAAGGTGTCCTTCATGCGGCGTGAGGTGGCCTGGCTGCGTCAGGACCTCGCGGCCAACGTGCGCATGCTGGGGCCCGCCGCCGCCGCCCTGGCCGCCCTCGACGGGCCGCTGGAGGCCGCCATGAGCCTCGCCATCACGGCCCGCGTGGACGACACCCTGAAGCAGCTGGACCGCGCCTTCGTGGGCGGCCTGCGTGTGGCGCTCGGCAAGTTGCCCTCAGCCACGGACGACAGCCCCGACCTCAGCCGCTGGCTGTGGCCCGGCGGCTGGCTGCGCGGACACCTCGAAGACCTGCGTCGGCTCGCGCTGAGCCTGTACGAGCTGGAGGCCGCCGGCCTCCGAGCGCTAGTGGACAGCGCCGCGCGCTGCCCCACGGAGACCCCGACATGACTCGCATCGCCATCTTGTTCGCCGGCGCCGCCGGTTCGCTGATCCTCGCGCGCACGGCTGGGTTCTACCAAGGCGAAGACCCGCTGGCGTTCGGCGTGGTCGCGCTCATGGCGGCCGCGCTGTTCGCGGGGGTCGTCGAGCTGCTCGTGCACGCGCAGCGGCTGAGCGGGCTCACGAACGAGCTGCAGAAGCTCACGAAGGAGCCGTCGCTGGAGGGCATCGACAACGCGAGCCCCGTGCTGCGGGCGCTGCTGCAGGCACGCCTCGACCGCGTGTCGCTGGGCGTGCCGCGCGCCTCGTTCACCCCGTACCTCATCGGCCTGCTGGTCATGCTCGGCTTGCTCGGCACGTTCCTCGGGTTGTTCGAGACCCTGCGCGGCGCGCGGCTGGCCCTCACCGCGAGCACCGACGTCGAGGCCCTGCGCGAGGGCCTGAGCACGCCCATGAGCGGCCTCATGCGCAGCTTCGGCACCTCGGCGGCCGGCGTGTCGTCGTCCGCCATGCTGGGGCTCGCGGCCGTGTTCGCGCGCCGCGCGGCGGGGCAGCTGGGCGTCCAGCTCCACGCGGCCGCCAGCGGACCGTTCGCGCGCTTCGCGTCCAGCCACCGGCAGCTGGTGGCGCTCGAGCAGCTGGCCGTGCAGGGAGAGTCCCTGCCGGCCGCGGCGGCCGCTCTCTCGCGCGCGAGCGAAGAGCTGATGGCGCTGCGTGGTGAGTGGGCGCGCGCGCACACCGAGGCCAGCGACGCCGTCGCAAAGCGCCTGCTCGAAGCCACCGAGAGCGTGCAGCGCACGGTCCAAACGGGCGTGGAACAGAGCGCCAGCGCGACGCACCGGGCCGTCGCGCCGCTGCTGGAGCAGGCTGTGGCGGGCACGGTCGCCGCCGCGGGAGCCCACCTGTCGGCCATCGAGGCGAAGGTGGACGAGGCCAGCGAGTCGCGCCGCAAGACGGAGCGCCTGGTGACCGAGCAGCTGAGCGCGCACCTGGAGAGCGTCACGGCCAGGCTGGATGCGCAGGTCACCGCCGCGCGGGCGTCGGACGACGCGCGCCGCAGCGCGCTGGCAGAGCAGGAGCGCCAGGCCGACGAGGCGCGCGAGCGACACGTCGCCGCCGTGCTCGCGGCGCTGGCGCAGCACGCCGAGCGCGACGTCGAGGCCGAGCGCACACAGCGCGAGGAGGCCCGCGCGCTCGAGGCCGAGCGGCGGGAGCTGTGGGCAGCCGTGCAGAACACCCTCGAACAGACGCTCACCCAGCGCGGCGAAGCGTTGGACGCCGCCCTGCTGGCCGCGGGCGAGTCCCTGGTGAGCAGCCTCCGCGCCCACGCCGAGGCCTCGCGCGCCGAGGAAGACGCGCGGGCGGCGCGTGTGGGCGAGCGCCTGCACGCCGTCACAGCCACGCTGGAGCAAACGGTGCGAGCGCTGGCCAGCGCCGAGGGCGAGCGCGCTCAGGTGCTGCACGCGCACCTCCAGACCATGAGCGAGCGCCTGGCCGCCGCCAGCGAGCGCCTTGGCGCAGAAGAGGAGCGTCGCGCCGCGCTGCTGACCGAGCACGTGGACGGCATGAGCCACGAGATGCGCACGGCCTTCAGCGCCGCCGCCGAGCGCGACGCGGAGCGCGCCGAGACGCTCGCGCAGGTGGCCGGCACGCTGCGCACGGAGCTGTCCGCCGCCGCCGAGGTCATGCGGGACCGGCTGGGGGCCAGCGCCGACGCGGACGCCGCACGAGCGCGCGAGGCGCAGGCCATGTTCGAAGAGCTGAAGGCCGCGTCCATCCACATCGCCGAGGCCGCACGCTCGCAGTCCACCGCGCTGCAGCAGTTCGTCGCGGCCACGGAGGGCCGCACGGAGGCCATGGAGGCGCGCAGCGAGGAGCGCCTGGCGACCCTGCTGGACCGCATCCGCGAGACGGTGGACACCCAGGCCGAGCGCCTCGGGGCCCTCGAGGAGGGCCTGCGCACCGCCCAGGCGGAGAGCGCGGCGATGCTGGCCCAGCAGCTCGGGGCCCACGCCGAGACGCTCAGCGCCAGTCTGGGTCAGACGTCGCAGCTGGTGCAGGACGCGGCGGGGCTGGTACAGGCCGGCGGCACGGAGCTGACGGCGGTGGCCGAGATGTTCGCCGAGGCGGTGGACCGGCAGCGCGAGGCCGCGCGCGAGTGGCTCGAGAACCTCGGCCACGTGGAGCGGGCCGTCGCCGACGCGGGCGAGGGTGCAGCCGCCGACGCGCTCGGGCATCACCTCGCGCGCACGCACGAGATCTTCGACCGGCAGCTGCGCTTCCAGCAAGAGCTCTTCGAGCAGCTGCGCCATGGCCGCATGAACGGTCACGCCGCCAACAACACGCCCCCGCACGGGATCGAGACCGATGTATCTGCCTGAAGACACGCTCGACGGCGAAGACGAGCTGCCCAACATCTGGGCGGCGTTCGGCGACCTGATGGCCTGCTTGTTCGGGCTGTTCGTGTTGTTCTTCGTGTGGCTAGTGACCGTGCAGGTGGCCCTGTCCGAGGATCTGGAGGCCGAGCGGGCCACGCGCGAGGCCGCCACCGCGCGCCTCGAGGCGCTCGAGAGCGTGCTGGCCGGGCCGCTCAGCTCGGGCATGATCACGCTCGTGGATGGGCGCATCGGCATCCGCGGCAACCTCCTGTTCGCGCTGGGCTCGGTGGAGCTGCGCCCCGAAGGTCGCGCGCTGCTGCGCTCCTTGGTGCCGCCGCTCCAGACCTACCTGGGCCAGAACGAGCTGTCGTTGATGGTGAGCGGATTCACGGACGACACCACGCTGCGCCCCAATGGGTCGTTCGCCGACAACTGGGAGGTCAGCGCGCAGCGCTCGCTCACGGTCACGCGCGAGCTGGTGGAGGCCGGCATGCCAGCGGACTGGATCTTCGCGGCGGGCTTCGGCGCAAACCACCCTGTGGCGCCGAACGACACCGAAGAACACCGCGCCATGAACCGCCGCGTGGAGATCTCCCCTGTGCCGCGCCTGATCCACCGTTTCGGCAACGCAACTGAAGCACCCGGTGCGAGCGACCTCGCAGGTCCGGTGCCCCTCGAGGTCGTGGATGCCCCCGCGCCGCCACCTACGGCTGAGCGGGACGACGCCGCGTCGGACACGGACGTGGCCACCAGGGACCCCGCAGCGACCGTGGAGCCCAGCACGCCGTGAGCGACGCCGCGCTCGATCCCGCCGCCTTGCGCGCAACGCTCGACGAGCTCGTCGTGCGCGGGGTCGAGGTGTGGGACGCGCCTGGCGCAGCGCTGGTGCGCACGCTGCTCACGAAGGCCGAGGGGCTGACGGGGGTCGCCCGCGCGCACCTCCTCAAACGAGCCAACGCGCGCCTCGTGGGGCTCACCCAGGACTTCGAGAGGGCGCGCGAACGGGCCGGGCAGACCTACGCGCAGCTGGCACGCCAAGGGCTGGACCCCGCCAAGCGGCTGGACGGGGCGCTGCAGTACGGGCGCTTCGACGAGGTGGAGCGCGCCGCGCGCCGCTACGACGAGACCCGGATCGCCGCCCGCCGCGCCATCGTGCAGCCGTGGCTCGAGCGCCTGAGTCAGGAAGCCCAGGCACGCGGCCTGTCGCAACCACCACCTCCGCCCGACACGGAGGTGGGGCTCCCCAGCCCGAGCCCCGAGCGCGAGACCGTGACCGGGCTCGCGGCCGCCATCTACCAGGACGCGGCCGCCGACGCGACGGCTCGCCTGGTCGTGGCCCAAGCGCGCACGGAGCTCCCGGAGCACGCGGGTCGGTACCACGCACCCTCCGTGGCAGCGCGAGCGCTCGAAGCGCTGGACCAGCTCGCCCCCGCCTACCTGCGCGTGCAGGTCGCGCGCCTCGAAGCCATCGGGGCCCTGCAGCGTTGGGTCGTCCCGCCGCCCCCAGAGAAGCCGAGCCGCGCGAAGGCCAAGGGCAAGAGCCCGAAGGGCAAAAAGGGCGCGACGAGCAGGGCCCAAAGCGCCAACGCCAAGGGGGCCTCGCGCTCGAAGCCCGCATCGGACGATGCACCCGCGGGTGACGACGTGGGACCCAACCGCGACGCGATGGAGGCGGCGGAGTGACCACCGCGCCGTAGGGAGCACCCTACGGTGCCGCGCTGGGCGCTGGGGCCGCCTCGCCTGCGGCGGGGTGCGGTGCAGGGACGTTCGCCGTGGCCTCGCTCGGTGGTGCGGTCTCCGTCGCGGCCGACGCTGGCGCGGCCGCCGTGGCAGTGCTCCCAGCGGTCGCGTCCGTGATGGGCGCCGCGGGAACACCTCCATCCACCGGTGCGGGCCGCTCGGGCACGCGCAGCGCCGCGGGCGTCGCCGTCGCGCTGCCCATCATCCCGAGGACCCATACGCGCCCGGTGGGTTCGTGGTTGAAGAACAGGTGCCGGACGTCGAGGTCGTAGTGCAGGCGACGCGACTCGTCGTCGTGGGGCAACACCACGCGCGCGTAGCCGTACTGCATGACCGGACGCTCGACCGCCATGTAGAGCAGGGGCACCGGCTCGGGCGTGTCCAGCTCGTGCGCGACGACGCCCTCGACGACGCTGCTGCCCTCTGTCGTCTGGATGGTGATGGACGGGATGGCACCGTCGCTCTCGGTGCGCTGCAACAGCATCGCGGGCCCCGTGATGGGGAGCACCTCGTGCCCCTCGCGCGGCGTGGTGTTGGACGGATTGATGAACGACTGGCGCGGGGTCACGTGCTCGTCGATCCACAGGAAGAACTCGTACGGAGCCGACAAGGGCGGCAGCCCCAGGGCGACGGGCACATCCACACTGAACACGCCGCGCAGCGGCTCTCCGGTGGCCTCGTCCGCGAACACGTCACCCGCGAACGCTGGTGGCTCGCTGGTTGGCGAGAGGGGCGGACCGACGGGCGCTGCGTGGATGCGGAAGGCCTCCGTGTTGATCGCCACCAGATAGATGGCGTGCCGGGGGTCCTCGCCGTAGCGGGCGCGCACCGCAGCCGGGAGGTTGTAGCGCCCCGAGAGCACCAGCGTGGGGCGCGAGTTACGCACGGCGAGCGTGAGCGCGAAGTCGAGCGGCGCGTCGCTCTCGGCGGGCGTGAACGCGTTGGGATCCGTCATGAACGTGGTGGTCACGCTCATCGGAGGCGGGCCCATGGGCTCTGGGGGGTGCGGCTCTCCCGAGCACCCTGACCCCACGAACGCGAGCACGAGCAGCCCAGCGGCCAACAGACGGATGCGGCCGGCACGCGTCGCGCGCATGGGCACGTGGCGCGGGGACTGCCCCGAAGCCACGACGGAGGGCTCGGCCGCGCGGGCGGAGGACCGGTACGAGGGGAGGACGGGGAACGAGCGGAGCGTCACGACGCAGGAGACTACTTGATCCTGGCCGCGCGCCCCGCGAATTCCGAACACCATCGAGCGGACGCTCAGGGGTAGGTGATGCGCACCGAACCGTGCCCGGGCTCAGCCCCACCCGCCGTGAGCGTGATGCTGCTCGACCCCGTCGGGATGACGTAGCCGCTCCCGCCCCCGCCGCCACGGCAGTTTCCGCTGCCCGCGCCGCCCCACCAGCCGCCGCCGCCGCCGTAGCCTTCGCACCCGCAGCCAGAGGGCGCGCCGCCGACCCCGAAGGCGCCCGCCGTGACCGGGTTGTTGAACGAGATACAGGTCCCCGAGGGACCCGCCTCGGTCTGCGTCGCGCCCAAGCCGCCAGGGTTCGTGGCGTCCGCCCGCATGCCATCGCCCCCGGTGAGGCCGCCTCCGACGCCCCCGATCACGTGCTGGCTGGACCAGAACCCGGCGCCGCCACCGCCTCCCGCCACGACGATGCGATCGTTCAGGGTCATCCCACCGCGCCGGATGTCGCTACCGCCGCCGCCGCCCTGACCGCCCGTCTCGCCGTTGCCGCCACCGTTGAAGCCTCCCGTCGTGCCGTTGGGCTGCCCACCCACGAAGATGTAGAGCGTCTCGCCCGGGGTGACGGTGATGATGGCCTCGGTGCGTCCGCCAAAATTCGTGTTGTCGACCCAGTTGGCGCCGCCTTGGGCGCCGTTCACCTCCACCCGCAGCTGCGTGACGTTGGGCACGATGAACGTCTGCATCGCCCCCGTGAACCCGAAGACCTGCGTCTCGATGTTCGTCAGCGTCAAGCTGTCAGGCGTGACGCCGTCGTACAGCGGGTCCGTGCTGGTCGTCGCCGAGAAGTCGATGGCGTACTCCACGCTGCCATCGGCTACGCCATCGTTCTGCCCGGTCACGGTCACGGTCACGGGGGTTTCCCAGTTCTCCGACGTGAACGTGATGGAGGTGATGTCGAGCGACCCTTCGCTTGCGTCGTTGGAGTGGAACGCCACCGTGACGTCCGCCGTGGGCTCGGAGTCGAGCACCACCGTGAACGTTGCCGTGCCGCCCCCCTCGTTGGTGTCCCCGCTGATGTCGCTCACGCGAATGCCCGCCGAGTCGTCGTCTTCGTTGCTCAGGTCGATGTTGGCGATGGCGATCGGCGCGTAGATCGCGTCGCTGGACGTCACGGCGTCGAAGTCGATGCGGTAGGGCTGGTCGCCGTCCTGCACGTCGTCGTTCTCCCCGGTCACGACGACCGTCTGCGGCATGTCCCACGTCGCGGAAGTGAACGTCAGCGTCGTCTGGTCGGGCGTCCCCTCGCCGCCGTCGGTCGTGTCGAACGTGATGGTCACGTCCGCGGTCGGCTCCGAGTTCAGCACCACGCTGAACGCCGCCGTGCCGCCCGCCTCGTCCGTGGTCGCGTCGGTCACGGAGACCACGATGTCCGCGCTGTCGTCATCCTCGTTCGACAGCGTCACGTCCGCAGGGGTGATGGCTGCGTAGTCCGCGTCGGTGCTGGTGGTTGCGGTGAACGCGATGGCGTAGGGCTGGTCCCCGTCCTGCACATCGTCATCCTGGCCCGTGACCACGACCGTCTGCAGGTCCCCGAAGTTGCCCGGGCTGAACGTCAGCGAGGTGACGTCCGTGGTGCCCTCGTCGCTCGCGGAGCTCGCGAAGTTCACGGTCACGTCCGCGCTGGGGACCGTGCGCAAGCGCACGCTGAACGTGGCGGTGCCGCCCGCCTCCGTGGTGTCGCCACTGATGGCGCTGACCTCGATGCCGATCATGTCGTCGTCCAGGTTCGTCAGCGAAACCGCCGCCGGAGTGAGCGCCGCGTAGACGCTGTCGTCGCTGGTGGTCGCCGAGAACACGACGTCGTAGGGCTGGTCGCCGTCGTCGAGGTCGTCGTTGACGCCCGTCACCACGATCGGCTGGGGCGCGTTCCAGTTCTCGGGGGTCGCCTGGCGCGGAGAGCGCTTTGGGCGTAAAATTGAACTAGCACAAAAAACCGGGGCATGACGGCGTCTTTCGATACGTTTTTTTAGAAACCAACCGCACCGATCGTTCCGTAGAGCGCTGCTAGACTCGGGCGCCCATGACCCGAGAAGTGCTGGCCATCGTGTGGCGCGCCGTCGTCGCGCTCGTCGTCGCGGCCGCCCTCGTCGCGCTGGGTGTGCGCGGCGGCTCCTCCGGGGTCGCCGTGGCCGGACCCATCGTCGCCATGGGCGTCCTGTGGTTCTCGCTCCGCCGCCCGCTGCGCGCGTGGCGGGCGGCCCGAGCGCCGCTCGACCCGGAGGTGACGACCCTGCTCGAGCGGCATGTTCGTCACTTCGCTGGGCTGAGCGACGCGCAGCGCGACGCGTTCAGTCGCAGGGTGGCACGCCTGCTCGCGACCCTCGAGTTCGAGAGCGTGGACGGTGCCCGGGACACGCTGGAGCTGCGGGTCATGGCCGTGGCTGGAGCCGCCCTGCTCTACGTGGGGCGCGACGACCTACAGCTCGACGAGACCCGCTCGGTGGTGTTCTACCCCGACGCCTTCTCGGAGGACTACGACGTCGCGCACGACGCGCGCATCGCAGGGATGGTGCACCGTCAGGGGCCGGTGCTCTTCTCCGAGCGAGCCCTGCGAGATGGCTGGGACCGCTCGTCGGACGGCTACAACGTGTCGGTCCACGAGTGGGCGCATGTACTGGACCTCGAGGACGGCTTCGCCGACGGCATCCCGGGACTGGCCGCTGGGTCGCAAGCGGAGGAACAGGCGCTGCTCACCCACGAGCTGGCGCGGGCCCGCGGGGGCCGCTCCGTGCTGCGCGACTATGCCGGCACCAACCGCGCCGAGCTGTTCGCGGTGGCCACCGAGGTCTTCTTCGAGCGCCCCGCGCTCATGCGCAAGAGCCACTCCCAGCTCTACGACGTGCTCACTGCGTGGCTCCGGATCGATCCGGAGACCTTGCTGGGCGAAGCGAACGCGGCGCCCCCGAGCCCATCCCGCGCACGGCGCAAGGGAGGCGCCAAGCGCGGGAGCAAGCGCTGAGTCCGCGCGGGGGTTGCCGATGCGTCGCGGGCGGGCGACTGCTACAACGCGGCCGTGGCGAAATTCACGGCCGCGCTGAGAGCGCTCGGAATCCTGCTCGGGACCTGGGGCCTGCTGTTCATGGTGGGCGCCGTCGCGGGCGTGCTGCCGGCGCTGGATGGAGCGTTCGGTCGTACGGGTCGCGCCGCGCGCCCCGCGGCCGACGCGGGCGTGGACGACCCCGCACAGCCGCCGAGCGAGCCAGACACCGGAGAGCCGAGCACGGACGGTTCCCCCGCCCCCAGCGAGTCCCCCGCCCCGCGACCCGTCGCGGGCGCCACGGACCCCACGCCCACGGACGGTACGTCTCCTGCGAGCGTTCCTGGCCGCGCCGGGACCCCGATCGCGCCCGCGGAAGACGCCGCGCCTGCCCTCGCCGAGCCGACGGCCCCTGCCCTGCGCCGCCACACCGTCTGCAGCGGGACCGACGCACCGCCCGTCGTGGACGTCGTCGACCCAGGGAACGTCGTGGTTGGCTGTGGGCCAGACATCGAGTGGCTCACGCGCTGGCCAGCCGGCGGCGACCAGCTCTATCGCACGCTGCGGGTCCACCGCGAGCCCGCGCAGCCGCGCGCGCGTGTGCGGGCCTCGGCCATCGCTCACGGGGACGTCGATGGCGATGGGCAGGTCGATCTGGTGCTCGGCTTCCTCGAACAGAACGCCGAAGGCAGCACCGTCGGCGGCGCGCTCTACCTGGTGCCCGCGTCGCCAGGCGGGGGGTTCGCCGAGCCGCAAGAGCTCGCGCCCATCCCCGTGACATCCATCGTCCTTTCGCACGTCAACGACCACGAGGCACTCGACATCGTGGCGCTGCACCGCCCCGACGCGTTCGGCCGGCGCCCGTCCGAGGTCTGGGTCTTCGGAGGCGGGACATCGCCTGCGCGCACGGCGCGGCTCGACGCTGGCAACGCGGTGGCGCTCGCCGTGGCCGACCTCGATCGTGACGAGCACCAGGACATCGTCGCCGGCAAGGCCGCCGGCACCGCCCGGGTCTTCTTCGGGGATGGCACGGGGCGCTTCGAGCGGCAGGCCGAGGTGCGCGAAGCGCCTGCGACCGAGCTGCTGTCGTTCGATCTCGACGACGACGGGGGCGTAGACGTGCTGGCTCTCGCCGAGCAGACGCGGCTCATTCGTGCAGCGCGGGCCGAGAGCTTGGTCAGCATCCCGCTCGACGTGGCCCCGGGGCTCCACAGCGCGACCGCCGTCGACCTGGACGGCGATGGCGTCCGGGACCTGCTGGGCGTGGCGGGTGACGGACTCGTTTCGCACCGGAGCATGCGTGGGACGGCCCTGGCGCCCGCCGCGCTGGTGGACCTCCCGCTCCACGCCGGCACCCCACGCATGGTTTGGGCGCTGCGCTCGTCCGACGGGCTCGGGGTCGTGGTGCTCACGCGCCTCCCTGGCGACGCGGAGCCGTTCACGCTCGTGCTGATGACCAGCCTCGAGAGCGTCAACGTGCAGGCGACGCCCACGCCCGTCACGGACGCGCCGCTGACGCTGCGCTTCGACGTGCACTGAGCGCACGTCGGAGCGGGCTCACGATCCACACAGGGGGTCGTTGCCGCAGCGGTCCAGCTCGAGGGCGGGGCGCATGCGCGTGCTGGGCGTGATGCCACCGTTGTCGGCGGCGGGGCGCTGGCGCGCCCGAGGCCGAGCTGCGACGGGCTCGGGGTCGGCCACCACCTCGGGCGTCGGCGCCGCGGCCACCGTCTCGGGCTCGGCGTGGACGAGGACCTCGCGGGTGACCTCCACCTCCACCACCCGCACCGCAGGCGGGCGCGTCGCGGCGAAGACGACCATGGACAAAAAGAACAGGAACGAGAAGCCCGCGAAGATCCAGCCACCTGGACCGTGCCCGGAGCGCGCCGGCGGGGGGGTGCTCCCGGTGGCGCTACGTGCGTGCAGCAGCGAGCGCTCCGCTTGAACCATGGCCAGCTGGCTGCGCAAGGCGGCGATGCGCTGGTCGGCGGCGCTGGCAGCCTCCGAGGGGGTGCGGTCGTGGGTGGTCGTCGGGGCGTCGGGGGCGTGGCGGGTGTCGGTCATGGGCTCTGTCTCCTTCTGACGGGAGATAGAGCAGGACCTGTGCCACCCGTTTTCGTGAGTAATTTCAGAGAGCAGACCGCCCAGAAATCTGTCTGTCACATATTCAATCTACGAATCATAGATGAGCGTCAGTCGCGCACGCGCAGCCCGAGCTGGTTGAAACGCAGCTGCACGCGCCGCGCGTTGTCGCTCGGCTCCCCCCTCAGCAGGCGCCGCGCCATCGCTTCGAAGTCTCCCCCTGTCTCGGCGAACAAGCGCTCATACAGCGCGCGCTCGAGGTCGCGTGCGACATCACGCGGCTGGTCCCGAGGCACGAGCTCCGGCCATCCCACCACGTCCGCCCCCGTGGGCCCCCTGACTGGAGCCGAAGGAACCCAGCTGGCGGCGAGCAGCTCGTCCACCAGTCGCTCTGGGATCGGCACGATGCGCGCCTCACCGGCGGCCGCACGCCCCGCATCGGCGGCCGTCAGGGCGTCCGAGAGGGACAAGAGGCACGCGTTCGACACCAGCAAACGCAGCTCCCGTACATTGCCTGGGAACGCGTGGCGCATGAGGGCCGCGAGCGATCGGTCACTGAACGCAAAGCTCAATTGCCCAGCGTGCGTGTCCGCCGCAGAGCCCGGCAGACGCGCTGTGGCGCGCAGTCCGGGAGGGAGCGCCGCGGCCCGCAAGTACGCCGCCAGCAGCGCGGCGTCGGCCTCGGCGAACGTCTCCTCGACGGTGCGCGCGAGCAGCGCGGGCAAGTCCTCGCGGCGCTCGCGCAGCGGTGGCACCACCAGGCCCGCCGCAGGGTTGAGGCGCGCATAGAGGTCGGCCCGGAACCGACCGCGCCGGACCGCGTCCCGCAGGTTCGTGTTAGTCGCGGCGAGCACCTTCACGTCGACGGGGCGCGCCTGGTGCTCCCCCAGCCGCGTGACCTGGCGCTCCTGCAGCACCATCAGGAGCATCCGCTGCACCTCGAGCGAGAGGTTGCCGATCTCGTCGAGCAGCAGCGTGCCCCCGTGCGCGGCCTCGAAGCGCCCAGCGCGATCCACTGCGCCACTGAAGGCGCCTCGCGCGCTCCCGAACAGCTCGGCGCCTACCAACCCTTCGGGGAGCGCGCTGACGTCCACGGTGACGAAGGGACCGGCGCGCCCGCTCGCGGCGTGCACCACCTGTCGCGCGAGCGCGCTCTTGCCCGTGCCCGGCTCGCCCGTGATGAGTACCGGTAGAGACGTCCGCGCCAGGGTCATAGCGTCGCGACGTAGACGCGCCATGGCGGGCGAGACGCCGAACTCGTAGTCCGAGCCGAAGCTGGGTGCGTCTCGGCGAGCGAGGACGCGCTCCACCAGCAGACCGAGCGCGCGCGCGTCGAAGCCGTCGGCGCCCGCCAGGACGACGTACTCGTCGGCGGCGGCGTCGGCGCCACGCAAGCGCAACTCCTCCGTCGACGTCATCAAGATGACCGGTAGCGCGGGACGCAGCGCGCGGATGCGCGCGAGGATGGCGAGGCCCTGCAGCGCACGCCGGCGCGAAAGGCTGGGCGTGGGCACCCCGGCCTCGTCGTTCGCCACCAAGCGCTCCTCGGGGAGCTCGAAGTGCATGTCCAACAGCACCACGTCCAGGTCCCGGTGGCGCGAAAGGGCCTGCTCGGTCTCGCCCCAGTCGTGGGCGTGGGTGAGCGTGCAGCCCGGCCGACGCGCGCAGGTCCAGCAGGGGCCCGCCAGCTCGCAGCGCGTCGCGTAGCGATAGTCGCGCAGCAGCGCATGAGCGAGCTCCACGTAGCGCTCCCCGTCGTCCACGAGCAGGACCTTCGGAGGTCGGCGCGGCTCGACGCTCACGCGTCGGCCTCCTGCGCGCGTACGAATGCGCGGCACGCGTCGTCCACGACGAGCGCCAAGCGGCAGGCCTCCGACACCGCGTCCGCATGATGGGCACGCACCCGCGGCTCGAGCGCCATCAGCGCCTCGAGGGCGACGCGGATGCCGGGCGGCACGTCCGCCTCCGAGACCTGCGAAGCCGAGACGCGCGCCTCGTACACGGCCAACGCCGTGTGGGTACCGTCGGTCCTGAAGAGGTCCGCCACGAGCATGTCCAGCAGCACGGGTGGAGGATCTTCGGGTGGGAGGTTGCGGGCGGCGCGCGTGACGTACTTGCCGACGTCGTGGCGCAACGTGAGCGCGAGCTCGGTCAGACGGGAGCGCGCGTCGGCGCTCATGCGCCCAACACCCGCGCGATGGCCTGCGCGTCGAACGCTGGGATGGCGTGGACCGCACCATAGAGCTGCTGCAGGTTCGCCAGACGGCGCGCCGGGAAGTCGTGCACGAAGAGGGCGGGCACGTCGCACCCCTGGGCGCGCAGCTGCGCCAACACGATGGTGCCTTGCTGATCTTGCAGGTGTCGCAGCGCGCGCGTCCGATCACCCCCGAAGCGGCGCGCGGCGAGGTCGTCCGCGTCGCCCTCGAGCGCGTCCGCCGGGGTGCGCTCGAAGCGCAGGTCCAGCAAGAGCCCCTCCGGGGCGAAGTCGCGCGCCAC
Organism: Sandaracinaceae bacterium; assembly: GCA_020633055.1. NCBI lineage: Bacteria > Pseudomonadati > Myxococcota > Polyangiales > Sandaracinaceae > Sandaracinaceae bacterium. The sequence continues at coordinate 336,583 of JACKEJ010000010.1, forward strand.
CTCCCGCGCCTCCCGCGCGCTGTGCGCGACGCGCAGCTCGAAGCGCTGACCCAGAAAGAGCCGCACGAACTCCTCGTACTCGTGGCCGTCTTCAACCACCAGCAATCGACGCACCGAGCCGCTCATCGAGCGCAGCGTGCCACGCCGACGCCCTCCCAGGCTACGCGTTGTAAGCACATGGGAACGACACCACGACCGACTTCACGAAGCCATCCCGACCGGGCTCGATCGAGATGGCCCCGCCATAGCGGTCGACGGCCGCGCTGACCAGTCCGAGCCCGCGCCCGAACTCCCGGTCTCGGATCATCTCCAGCGTCAGCGGCGCGTCGCTGGTGTCGCTGACCTCGATGTGGACCGTCTCCTCCCCGGTCACTTCGAGCTCGACCCGCACCCCCAGGCGCACGCTGCGCGGCGCCGGACCGCGCCCCACCGCCAACACGGCGTTGCGAAAGATGTTCTTGAGCACCAGCACGAGGTCCACGCGGAACACCTCGACCGCGACGGGCTGCTCGGCCTCCACCACCAGGCCGTCCAGCTCCACCCCCGAGGGCGCGTACTCCTGCCGCACCTCCGCGACCACCTGCTCGAACAGGGCCCGGTCGACGTCCGTACGGATGAGGCCGTCCACCAATTCCTTGAGCGACGCATCGAACGCGCTGAGGGCGGCGTGCGCGGCCTGCAAGCGCCGCTCTCTCCGTGGGGTGTGGCGCGCCGCGAGGGCGGGAGTGAGCTCCACGATGACGCGGATGGCGTCGCGGGCGGCCCGGAAGGTACGGTCGCTACGGACGTCGAAGCGCCCGCCCAACGCGCGCTCGAAGGCGCGCAGGTAGGCGTCGAAGGCCTGGTCCAGCGGCAAGCTGCCGGCGCTGCCCAGCAAGCGCGACTCGAGAAAGCTGCGCTGTTCCGAGGTGGGCTCTCCGGCACCCAGCAAGTGCAACACCTCCCGCGCGGCGCCGACGCGATGCTTGAGCAGCTCGTGGCGCAGCGACCCGACCAGGTACGCGATGGCAGGGTGCAGCTCTGGCTGCTCGCGCACCAGGCGCGCCAGCGACACTCCGCGGTGGCGGAGCCAGGTCCGCAGGCGGGCGCCCGCGAGGGCCAACAACAGCCCGGACAGCACCCCGAGCGCGACCCAAGCGGCCGTCGGAACGGCGCTGACGCGCGCTGGCTCCATGACCGCGCTCGGCGGTGGCAGGGGCGTCTCCGTCAGGATGCTCGCGCCCGGAGACAGCGACCGCAGCTCCTCCCGCACCGCGTCGGCGTCCCGGGCGTCTGGGCGCGCGCGGAGGTACCGCTCGAACAGACGCGCGGCCTCGGCGTCGTTGCCGCGACCGACGTGCAGCCGCGCGATGATGGGGTAGTACCCTGGGTCCATCGGGCCGTCGTCCAGTCCGCGTCGGATCTCACGGTAGGCTGCGTCGTCGTCCTCGGCCGCCAGCCGTCGGATGCCCTCCTGGTAGTGCGTGTCCGCCGTGGCCAGGCGACGACGGGCGGTAGCGCTGGCGGGGTGCGTCGCAGGCAGGTCCGACCAGAACTCGAACGCGCGCGGGTCGTTCTGTGCGAACGCCTCCTGCGCCACTTCCCACGGGTCGGGCGCGGCCACCTCGGGCTCGCACCCGGCCACGGACACGTGCAGCGCGAGGGCCAGCCACAGCGATCGGCGCACGCGACCAAGAGGCACCATGGCTGGTTGATATCAGATTTCGGTGCTCGAAGCGCCAGACCCCCGCGACGCCCACGCCCCCGGAGCACCAGGTACCCGTTCACCCACCGCGTCCTCTGGCACGACGTACGCGCCCACCGCGTCCTACAGCGCGCGCACGCACCGGACAGCGCCGCCAGGCTGGTGGTCAGGCGAACGCGGACGCCCGCGGTTGGCGGTCGCGCGTGGCTTCCGTGATGACCGCCATCAGCGCGTCGAACTCGAACGGCTTCTCGACGCTGGTCACGTCGGCCCTGTCGAGGAACGCCCGCGCCGCGTCCGAACACGCACCGCCGGTCATGAACACGAACCCGCCGAGCAGCTCGGGGTGTGCCTTGGCCGCCCACTGGTACAGGTCCTGCCCAGAGCCCCCCGGCATCTGCAGGTCCGTGAGCACCACGTCGAAGTGCGGCTGCGCATCGATCACGGTCTGGGCCTGGTGCCCCGAGTCCGCGACCTCCACCTCGAAGAACTCCTCGAGCATGAGCCGCAACGTGAACTGCAGCATCGGCTCGTCGTCCACGAGCAGCAGCCGCGGTACGCGCGATCTGATTCCCGTGCTCTGCTTGTCGTTGGTTGATTCCATGGAGACCCCCGACCGAAAAGGTACCAGCAGCGCCTCGCGGCCACCAGACCCCCAGCGGAGGATGGTGCGACATGTGCCTACCAGCCGCATCAGGCTCTTGCGCGCGGCTGCTGATCGGCTAAAAGGTGTACGCAGTACACAACGCCGCGCGAGGTGGCGTAGGAGCGAAGCATGGCCATCGTTGAAGCCCTTGAACCCCGCGCGGACGGACGCCGACGTCTCGGGCTGCGCAGCCCGCTGGGAGAGCAGCCCATCGGCGAGATCACCGTGGCGACCCCGGAGGACGTGGCGGATGCCATCCGCCGCGCCCGCGTGGCGCAGAAGGCCTGGGCGGCGCGCACAGTGGAGGAGCGGGCAGCCATCGTGAACCGCGCCATCGACCGCTACCTCGCGCACCAAGACGACATCATCGCCACGCTGCGCGCCGAGACGGGCAAGACGCGCGCCGAGTGCGTGTTCATGGAGTTGCTGCCGTCCTGTGACTTCATCAACTACTGGAGCCATCGCGCGCCCAAGGACCTGGCCGAGCACAAGCGCAAGATCCACGGCTACCTGCGCCCGCTCAAGCGCCTCCAGGTGGCCTACCGGCCGCTCGGTGTCGTGGGCGTCATCACCCCGTGGAACGGCCCGTTGAGCCTCGCCACCAACCCCACGGCGCAGGCACTGCTCGCGGGCAACGCGGTGCTGCTCAAGCCCTCCGAGGTGACGCCCGAGTCCAGCGCGTGGGCCGTGCGCTGCTTCCGCGAGGCCGGCGTGCCCGACGACGTGGTGCAGGTGCTCTACGGAGACGGTGAGACGGGCGCGGCGCTCGTGAGGGGTGGCATCGACAAGATCTCGTTCACGGGGAGCGTGCGCACCGGCACCAAGATCGGCGTGGCCTGCGCCGAGCAGCTCATTCCGTGCACGCTCGAGCTGGGCGGCAAGGACGCCATGATCGTGTGCGCCGACGCCAACGTCGAGCGCGCCGCGCGCGGCGCCGTGTTCAACTCCATGCTCAACACCGGGCAGGTGTGCATGGGCGTCGAGCGCGTGTACGTCATGGAGGAGATCGCCGACGAATTCGAGCGCATCGTGCGTGAGCAGGTCGCTGCGCTGCGCTATGGTCCGGGCGAGGACGTCGACATCGGCGCGGTGTTCTGGGACAAGCAGCTGGACATCATCCGGCACCACGTCGACGACGCGCGCAAGCGCGGGGCCACCATCGACGTGGGCGGCGACGTGGATCGCTCGGCGGGCGTGTTCTACAAGCCGACGCTGCTGACCAACGTCACGCACGACATGGAGATCATGCGCGAGGAGACCTTCGGGCCCATCGTCGCGATCATGCGCGTCAGCAGCGAGGCCGAGGCCATCCGGCTGGCGAACGACAGCGAGTACGGGCTCAGCGCGAGCGTGTGGACCAAGGACGTCGAGAAGGGCATCCGCATCGCGAAGCAGATCGAGGCGGGCTCGGTGTGCATCAACGACGCGACGCTGGCGTACGGCGTGCCCGAGGCTCCCTTCGGCGGCCTGAAGAAGAGCGGTCTCGGCTCCGTGAACGGCCTGGGTGCGCTCCGCAGCTACAGCCACGAGCTGCCCATCGTCATCGACCGCTGGGGCCTCGACAAGGAGGACCACTGGTACCCCTTCACCGACAAGACGGTCCGCAACCTCGAGTACACGTTGAAGTACGTCTTCGGCACCAAGCTGCGGCGCTTCTTCAGCTGACGCGGGGCACCACGTCCACCTCGACGCACACGTGACGAGGTGGACGACGCAGCCCGCGGGCGTTCGTAAGAGGCAGGGCTTGCGGGACTCCGGCTTCACCATCTAGGCTCGACGACATGACCCCGGAGCCCATCCTCGACGAGTGGTTTGGCGACCTCAACGCCGACGGCATCCCGAGCCAGGCCAAGGTCGCGCGCTGGTGGACCAAGTCGCCCGAGTTCGACGACTACCTGCGCATTCACTACGGGACCTTCGTCAAGCAGGCGCAGGCCGGGGGGCTGCAGGAGTGGGACGCCAAGCCCACGGGCACCCTGGCGCGCTTGCTGCTCCTGGACCAGTTCTCCCGGAACATCTTCCGCGGCACGCCACGCATGTTCGAGGGCGACGAGCTGGCCCTCAACGCCACGCTCTCGCTGCTGGACGGCGACCTCCAGACGCTGCCCGCCATCTATCAATACTTCGCGCTCATGCCGTTGATGCACGCTGAGGACCTCGCGCTCCAGGACCGCGGCGTGGCCGAGTTCGAGGCCCTCGCAGCACGCACGCCCGAGCCCACGCGCCAAGCCGTGGCGCCAGCCGTCCAGTTCGCCCGCGACCACCGTGACGTGATCGCGCGCTTCACGCGCTTCCCACATCGGAACGGAGTCTTGGGCCGCACCAGCACCCCGGACGAGTCCGCCTACCTACTCGAACACTCTGGCTGGTAGCGCGACTCAGCGCTCCTGGATGTCCTCGATGTCTTCCGCCGTGATGGTATGGCGCTCGGTCATGACCACCCGCGCAGCGTACGGCAACGGCTGGATGCCCTGTCCGCGATGGCGCGCCCAGGCCCCGGTGAACTCCGCGCCTAGAAAGAAGATCTGACACGTGTAGTAGATCCACAGCGTGAGCACCACGAGCGCCCCGGCCGCGCCGTAGGAGGAGGACACTCCCGCGCTCGCCAGGTAGGTGCCGATCAGCAGGCCACCCAGGCTGGCCAACGTGGCCGTCACGAGGCCACCGACGAACGCATCACGCCACGCGACGAGCGCGTCGGGGAGCCAGCGGTACACCAGCATCATCACCACCGTCAGCAGCAAGAGCGAGCCACCGTACTCCCCCAGCCGCAGCAGGAACGGGAGGTCCATCCACCGCGACGCCACCGTCATGATGGCCCTCAGCACGCCGAACGCCGTGAAGACCGCGGCCGTCACGAACACCATCGCGAAGGCCAGCATGCGGCGCCGCAGCACGACCCTTCCCTCGCCCTTCAGGCCCGGAGGCACCAGGGGCCGCACGCTCCAGAGGTGGTTCAAGGAAGCGCGCAGCATGCTGAACAGGCGTGTCGTGACGTACAAGATGAAGGCCACGCTGAGGGTGGTGGCGAACCCCCCGTGCTGTGGCGCGAGCGCGGCGCTGAGCGACGCGTTCACGTACTCGGCCACTTCGGTGCCCATGGAGACCTCGAGCCGCTCCGTGAGCACCTGCCGCGCCTCGTCCTGGCCCAGCACCAAGCTCGCGACGTAGAGCGCGATGACCCCGAAGGGTGTCGCCGCCATGACCACGTAGAACGCCACGGCGCCCGCCAGCAAGCGTCCGTCGTGCATGCGATACGACCACCAGACCTCGCGCAGGATGGGGTTCATGGGGTCGGTTCTACCCCGGCGCCGTCCGCGGCAGAAGCCGAGAGATCTCGGAGTTCATGAATGCGCCCCCCTGCGTCTCGTCGAGGGCGAGCAAGAACTCGTAGGCGCTACGAAAGTGGCCGTCGCCAGACACGGCCAACGCGAGCAGCTCGGCCAGCCGCACCGGGAGGTCGGGGTTGAGCTGGAGCGGGTGCCGCCGCGGCGCGTTCAGGATCTTGGTGAACGCGGCGACCACCGACTCTTCGCCGAACGCGATGGGGAGGTCGCCACACAGCAGCTCGAACAAGATGGTCGCCACGGCGTACACGTCGGACTGGGGCGACGGGTCCTGCCCACGGATGAGCGCGGGCGACATGTAACATGGCGTGCCGAGGACGGTCCCCGGGTTCGTGAGGCGCACGGCGCTGCGGCGGGTCTCGCGGCTGAGCCCGAAGTCGAGCAACTTGACCATCCGCAGCGGTCCCACCTCCGCCACGAACACGTTCGCGGGCTTGAGGTCGCGGTGCACGAAGCCGCCCTTGTGTACCGCGCTGAGCGTGGCGAGCACCTGGCTGGCCGCGCTGCACGCGTCCGGGACAGTCAGGCGCCGCTCGCGGTCGAGGGCGTCCGCGAGCGTCTCGCCCGTGAGCAGCTCCATCACCAGGTAGGCCGCCCGCGCGTCGATCAACCCGGAGTCCAGCACGCGCACGACGCCTGGATGGTTCAAGGCGGCCATCACCCGTGCCTCGCGCTCGAAGCGCTGCACGGCGTGCGAGTCGCTCTGGAACTCACCGTGGAGCGTCTTGAGCGCGACGATGCGCCCCACGCGCAGGTCCTTGGCGCGGAACACGGCGCCCATGCCGCCCTCTCCGATGCGCCCCTCGATGACGTAGCGGTCGTCGACGAGCGTGCCCGCGCGCAAGCTCTTCAGCTGTGGCGTCGCCGACGCGTCGGACAGCGTGTCGTGCGGCGCATCGTCGACCCCGTCGTCGCGCAGCGGACAGCTCAACGGCAAGTCATCGGCGAGGTGCGGTTCCTCGCAGGCCGGGCAGAAGAAGAAGCGATCGTCCACGGACACCTCAACGCGAGAATGGATCGAGCTGTCGCGCTGCGTCCTCCAGCAGCACCAAGTGCTCGGCCAACTCACCGCGACCCGCACCCGACAGGCGCGGCTTGGCCCGCGAGAGCACCTCGCGCGCGTTGTCCTCGGCCTGCTGCGCGGCCTCGCTCTTCTTCACGATGGTCCCGAGCCTGTCGAGGGCGCGCTCGAGGTCGGCGACCAGCGTCTCGGCGCTCTGGCGCAGACCCTCGACCAGCTCCTCCCCGCGACGCATCTCGAGGTAGTCGGCGTGTTCGTCGCTGAGCTGCTGGAGCTCCTGCTGGGACATCCCGCTGTCGCCGGTGATCTCGATGCGCGTCTCCTGTCCCGTCTCGAGATCCTTCGCGGAGGCGCTGAAGATGCCGTTCTCGTCGATGGTGAACGCGACCTCCACCTCCACGCTGCCAGCGGGTGCGCTCCGCAGCCCAGCGAGGGCGAACTCCTGCAAGCTGTGGTTCTCGCTGGCCCGTGCAGACTCGCCCTCGAGCACGACGATCTTGAGGCGGTCCTGCCCGTCGCGGCTGGTGGTGAACAGGCTCGGCACGCGGCAGGGCACGCGCGTGTTCGCCCGGATGATCGGGTCGAACACGTCGCCCGCCGTGGCGATGCCGAGCGAGTGAGCGGTCACGTCTTCCAGGTTCACGTCTTCGATCTGGCGCAGCATCGCGGCGCCCTGGATGGCCGCGCCCACCGCCACGCACTCGTCCGGGTGGATGCTCTTGGACGGCGCCTTGCCGAAGTGCTTGCTGACCGCGCGCGCCACCGCCGGCATACGGGTCTGGCCGCCCACGAGCACCACCTCGTCCACACCACGGCTACCGAGGTTCGCGTGCTGCAGGGCGTGGTCGCAGATCTCGATGGTGCGCTCGATCAGGTCCTCGGTGAGCCCCTCGAGCTGCTCACGCGACATGCGATAGTGCATGTTGAGCGGTCCCGTGGGGCCCTCGGTGACGATGAACGGGAGCTGGATCTCGGTCTGCGTCTCCGTGGAGAGCTCGCACTTGGCCTTTTGCGCTGCTTGGCGCAGGCGCTGCATCGCGACGGGGGAGTCGCGCAGCGACACCTGATGCTCGGCTTCGAACGCGTCCACCAGCCACTCCATGACGCGCTCGTCGAAGTCCTCACCCCCCAGGAACGAGTCGCCGGTGGTGGCGATGACGCGGAAGTTGCCGTCGCGCGTGACGCGCACGATGGACACGTCGAACGTGCCGCCGCCGAGGTCGTAGACCGCGATAGTCTTGTCCTCGCCCCGGTGAAACCCGTACGCGATGGCGGCCGCGGTGGGCTCGTTGACGATGCGGAGCACGTCGAGGCCGGCGATCAGCCCCGCGTCGCGGACCGCCTGGCGCTGGCTGTCGCTGAAGTACGCGGGGACGGTCACGACCGCCTGATCGACCGTGTCGTGCAGGTAGTCCTCCGCCACGATGCGCATCTCTTGCAAGATGATCGCGGCGATCTCGGGGATGCTGAATTCCTTGCCGCGGAGCACCACGCGCACGTCACCCGCGCGCCCACCGACGATGCGATAGGGCACGTTGGCCTGCGCCAGCCGCACCTCTTCACTGTCGAAGTCGCGCCCGATGAGGCGCTTGGTCGCGTAGGCCGTGTCGATTGGGTTGGTGATGGACTGACGGGCTGCGATCTGGCCAACCAAACGCTCCCCGGTCTCCGTGATGGCGACAATCGACGGCGTGGTCTTGTAGCCCTGCTTGTTGGCGATGACCGTCGGGGAGCCCCCTTCGACGATGGCGACGCAGCTGTTGGTGGTTCCGAGGTCGATTCCGATCACGTGCGACATGCGTCTACGATTGTCCACGACTGCGGAGTGGAAGGCAAAACAAGCGCTAGCAGCCGTGCTAGGGATGCGCGATGACCCGCAAGGAAAAGGCCTCACGCATCCTGGCCCAGCTGGACGAGCTCTACCCGACCCAGCCCATCCCCCTGGACCACCACGACGCGTTCACCTTGCTGGTCGCCGTACTGCTCAGCGCGCAGACCACCGACAAGAAGGTCAACGAGGTGACCCCGGCGCTGTTCGCGGCTGCGGACAACCCGGCGGCGATGGCAGCCCTGCCAGTCGAGACCATCCTCGGGCACATCCGGCAGGTCGGCCTCGCGCCCACCAAGGCACGCAACGTCAAGGCCCTGTCCGAGCTCTTGCTGTCGCGGCACGGGGGAGAGGTGCCAGCGAGCTTCGAGGCCCTCGAGGCACTCCCGGGTGTGGGCCACAAGACGGCGTCGGTGGTGATGGCGCAGGCCTTCGGGGTTCCGGCCTTCCCGGTGGACACCCACATCCATCGGCTGGCCAGCCGCTGGGGGCTCTCCGCGGCCAAGAACGTGGAGCAGACGGAGCGCGACCTGAAGGCGTTGTTCCCAAGAGACGCGTGGAATCGCGCACACTTGCAGATCATCTACTTCGGTCGGGAGCACTGCCCCGCGCGGGGCCACGACCTCGCCAGCTGTCCCATCTGCGGCTGGGCCGCGAGCAAGAAGCGCATCGCCGCGGGCACCTGAGAGAGGTTAGTTGCACATATGCGAATATTCGCATATGCAGTAGCGCGTGCCCGAGACCCTCGCCACCCAGGACGCCGCCGAGCCGTCCACCCCCCGCTGGGAGCTGTACAAGCTCTTGGGCGAGCCCGAGCGGCTGCGGCTCTTGGCGCTGGCGAGCAGCGAGGAGCTGACCGTCGGTGAGCTGGCCGAGCTGCTGGGCGAGTCGCAGCCGAACGTGTCGCGCCGCGTGAAGGCGCTGAAGCAGGCGGGGCTGCTGGCCGTGCGCAAGCAGGGGACGCGCGCGCTCGTGGCGCTGGCCGCCGGGCACACGGACGACGCGGTGGTGCACGACGCCCTGCGCGCTGGGGCCCGCCTCTGCGCGGCAGACGGAAGCCTGCAGCGCGTGGCCGAGGTGGTGGCTGCCCGGGACGAACACGCGCGCGAGTTCTTCGCGCAGGCCCTCGAGACCAGCACGCCGGAGCTGCCGCCGGAGCTGCCGGCGTACTTGTCGGCGCTGGCCCCGCTCATCCCGCGCAGGCGCGTGGCCGTCGACGCGGGCACGGGCGACGGAAGCCTGCTGGACGTCCTGGCGCCCGTGTTCGAGCGCGTCGTGGCCGTGGACCGCTCCGAGGCCCGCATCGCGCAAGCGCACGCGCGCCTCGCTCAGCGCGGCTACCGGAATGTCGAGCTGCTCACGGCGGCGTACGACGCGGACTCGGTCGCAGAGCGGCTGTCCACGCTGGGCGGAGCGGACGTGGTGTTCGCCGCCCGCGTGCTGCACCACGCGCCGCGCCCCCAAGAGGCCATCCGACGACTGGCGGGGCTGCTGGCTCCCGGCGGCGCGCTGGTCGTGCTGGACTACCTGCCGCACGAGGACGAGGCCCTGCGCGAGAAGCAGGCCGACCTGTGGCTCGGCTTCGCCCCGGACGAGCTCCGGCAGCTGGCCACGCGCGCGCAGCTGGTGGACGCCGCGCTCCACCGCATCCCCCATGTCCGCTGCGGCAACGGCCCGGACGCGCACCTCGACTGGCAGGTGCTCGTCGCGCGCCGCCCGCAGCTCCCCTGACCGAGCTCGGCCCCGACCGACTCGCCCCGACACCGAGAGTAGACAACGCCCATGACCGAAAAGCTGAAGTACAAAGTTGCCGACATGTCCCTGGCCGACTGGGGCCGTCGCGAGATCAAGATCGCCGAGCACGAGATGCCCGGCCTCATGGCGCTGCGCCGCGAGTTCGGCGAGAAGCAGCCGCTCAAGGGCGCGCGCATCGCGGGCTGCCTGCACATGACCATCCAGACCGCCGTGCTGATCGAGACCCTCACCGCGCTCGGCGCCGAGGTCACCTGGACCAGCTGCAACATCTTCTCGACGCAGGACCACGCCGCGGCCGCCATCGCCGCCACCGGCGTGCCCGTCTTCGCCTGGAAGGGCGAGACCGAGGAGGAGTACGACTGGTGCATCTACCAGCAGCTCGAGGCGTTCAAGGACGGCAAGCGCCCCAACTTGATCCTCGACGACGGCGGCGACCTGACCGCCATCATCCACAAGCACTACCCGCAGTGGTTCGAGGGTGAGGACCGCATCGTGGGCCTGTCCGAGGAGACCACCACGGGCGTGCACCGCCTGTACGAGATGAGCGCCAAGCAGCAGCTGTTCTGCCCCGCCATCAACGTCAACGACTCGGTCACGAAGTCCAAGTTCGACAACCTCTACGGCTGCCGCGAGTCGCTGGTGGACGGCATCAAGCGCGCGACCGACGTCATGATCGCGGGCAAGATCGCGGTCGTGTGCGGCTACGGCGACGTGGGCAAGGGATGCGCCCAGGCGCTCGCGCGTCAGGGCGCCCGCGTGATGATCACCGAGGTCGACCCCATCTGCGCCCTGCAGGCATGCATGGAGGGCTTCCAGGTGGTGACCATGGACGACGCGGCGCCCATCGCCGACATCGTCGTCACCGCGACCGGCTGCTTCAACGTCGTCACCGGCGCGCACATGAAGCAGATGAAGAACGAGGCGATCCTCTGCAACATCGGGCACTTCGACTCGGAGATCGAGATGTCCTACCTCACCAACCCGGCGAACGGCGTGAAGGAGGAGGAGATCAAGCCGCAGGTGGACCACTTCATCTTCCCCGACGGCAAGCGCATCATCGTGCTGGCCCGTGGCCGCCTGGTGAACCTCGGCTGCGCCACTGGTCACCCCAGCTTCGTCATGAGCAACAGCTTCACCAACCAGGTGCTGGCGCAGATGACGCTGTGGAACGACACGGACGAGTACGAGAAGGGCGAGGTCTACGTCCTCCCGAAGCAGCTGGACGAGAAGGTGGCCTCGCTGCACCTGGGCCAGCTGGGCGCGAAGCTGACCATCCTCTCGCCGGAGCAGGCGCAGTACCTCGGCGTCACCCCCGAGGGACCGTTCAAGCCCGAGCGCTACCGCTACTGACGTCTCGCGCATGACGAATCGCGCGGCACGGGCGCTCTCGTGCACTGTGCCGCGCGATGTTGCGTGACCGAAACCCCTCTGAAACCTGGCGCGATCAGCATCAGGGTGTCAGGCCGGAGATAGGGTTCGCGACGACTGGCGTGTGTGTTCCATCCAAGTCCTTCCGCAGCGTTCCAATGCCAGGGCCCTCCACATGCCCCGCGCGCACCCTGTCTCCGCCTGACGCTTTGATCTTGCGTTCGAGGGCCGAAACCGGGCCGCTCCGGCTGGCACGGACGAGGAGTTCGGCTACCTTCCGCCGCCATGGCTGACAAGTCCGAGACCTACCTCGCCGAGTGGCAACAGCGCGAAGACCTGGCCGAGCGGATGCTGCCGCTGGTGGGCGCGCTCTACCGCCGCCACGGCATCGTCGTGCTCATCCACGGTGTGTCGCTGGTGCAGGCCACGCCGCTCGAGATCATCAAGGCCCACCGCTTCGCGCGTCGCCTGGATGGAAACGAGCTGCCCCTGGAGGACACCTTCGAGGCCATCTTCGCGATGACCGCCATGGACCTCGCGCCGGCGAAGGTGGACGTCGGCAAGCTGCGCCGCAACTTCGGGCGCGAACAGGGCGCGGGCTCGTTCGGCGACTACGTGCGCGCCGCGCTGGCCAGCCTGAACACCGGCCGCGAGCCCATGCGTCGCGAGCCCCAGGACGTGGTGCTCTACGGCTTCGGGCGCATCGGGCGTCTGATGGCCCGCATCATCGTGGACAAGATGGGCGGCGGCGAGAAGTTCCGCCTGCGCGCCATCGTGGTGCGCCCGGGTAAGGAGGGCGACCTGCAGCGTCGCGCGAGCTTGCTGCGCCGCGACTCCATTCACGGGCCCTTCGGCGGTACCATCCGGGTGGATCAAGAAGAGAACGCGCTCGTCATCAACGGCAACATGGTGCGCGTCATCTACGCGAACGCGCCGGAAGACGTGGACTACGCGCAGTACGGTATCCGCGACGCCATCGTGGTGGACAACACCGGCATCTGGCGCGACCGCGAGGGCCTCGGGCGTCACCTGAAGGCCAAGGGCGTGGCCAAGGTCATCCTCACAGCGCCGGGTCAGGGGGACGTGCCGAACATCGTGTTCGGCGTGAACGAGGGCACGCTTCCGGCAGATGCGTCCATCGTGTCGGCCGCAAGCTGCACCACCAACGCCATCGTGCCGGTGCTGAAGGTCATCAACGACCAGTTCGGCATCCAGTCGGGGCACATGGAGACGGTGCACTCGTACACCAACGACCAGAACCTGATCGACAACTTCCACAAGAAGGCGCGCCGCGGGCGGGCCGCCCCGCTGAACCTGGTCATCACGGAGACGGGCGCGGCCAAGGCGGTGGCCAAGGCCCTCCCCGAGCTGGCTGGGAAGCTCACGGGCAACGCCATCCGCGTGCCCACTCCGAACGTGTCGCTGGCCATCCTGAACCTCGCGCTGGGCAAGCCCATCACCAAGCCCGAGCTCAACGATCACTTACGGCAGGTGGCCATCGACTCGCCGCTGCAGGACCAGATCGACTACCTCACCTCGCCGGACATCGTGTCGAGCGACCTGGTGGGCAACCGGCACGCGGGCATCGTGGACGCCACCGCGACCATCACGGACGACAACCGCTGCGTGCTCTACGTCTGGTACGACAACGAGTACGGCTACAGCTGCCAGGTCATGCGTCTGGTGCAGCACATGGCGGGCGTGCGGCCCCCGACGTTCCCCAGCTGAGCGCGCGCCTCGGCCAGCGCATGGAGCCCAGCCCCGCTGCCAAGCGCGCAGCGGGGCTCGGACGAGCGGCGTGGGTGACAGCGGGGGGCCCGACGGGCCGAGGATGGCTCAGCTCGTGAGCTTGCCCAGCTCGCGGTACTTGCCCTCGAACGTCTCGAGCCAGTCGGTGAGCTTCTCGCGCTCGTGCGGCTCGAGCACGCTCGTGTCGCCGTGCACGTCCGCCTCGTCGAAGCTCATGCGGGCGAGGGCCACGGCGCACTCGCGGCCGGCGAAGACCTCGTACGGGCCGCCCTTGCCGTAGAAGCTGCGCCCGTGGGTCACGTCGAACACGCGCCCCTCGATGGCCAGCAGCACGGGGCGCGTGGGGTCGCTCCCGTCGTAGGCGCGCAGCTCCTCCGCCGTGTAGTCGCGCTCCTCGCCGACCGGGAGCGGCTCGCGAGGGGCCGGCTGGGTCTTCTCGCGCGTCACCGCGCGCACGGCCTTGGCGACGAACTTGGTGTTCTGGACGATCTTTCCGAGCAAGCCCATGCCCGTATGGAAGCACGGCGGGAGCCCTCGACGCCAGCGCCCCGCGCGGCCCCCCACGCGCCTTGCTCTCCCGAGGCGGGGCTGGCACTCTCAGCCCCCCCATGACGGCCGCGATCCTCTCCATCGGCACCGAGCTCACCCGTGGCGAGCTCGTGGACACGAACGCCACCTGGCTCGCCGAGCAGCTCATCACGCTGGGCTTCGACGTGCCCGAGCACGCCACCGTCGAGGACGACGCCGGGCTCATCGTGGATGCCCTGCGCCGCCTCGCCGGGAAGGCGACCGTGGTGGTAGTGACCGGCGGGCTCGGACCCACGTCGGACGACCTCACCGCCGCCGCGGCGGCGACGGCGGCTGGGCAGCCCCTGTTCCGCGACCCGATCGTGCTGGAGGCCATCAAGAAGAAGTACGCCTCCTTCGGGCGTGTGATGCCGGAGGAGAACGCCAAGCAGGCAGACCGCCCCGAGCAGGCCACCGTCATCCCCAACCCGGTGGGTACCGCGCCAGGGTTCGCGATGGCGCTCGGCGACGCCACCTGCTTCTTCATGCCCGGGGTGCCGCGCGAGATGCGCCACCTGTTCCGCGAGTCCGTGGTGCCGGCCATCGCCGAGAAGGCGGAGCGCAACACGCACCAGCGACACCTACGCACGTTCGGACGCACGGAGTCCCGCGTGGCCGGGCTGCTGCAGGGCATCGAGGAAGAGTTCGGCGTGACGCTCGGCTACCGCGCGTCGTTCCCGGAGATCGAAGTCAAGGTGCACGCCCGCGCCGCCACCGAGGCCGAGGCGCAGCGCATTGCCAACGAAGCCACCAGCGCCGCGCGTCTGCGCTTGGGCGACTGCGTGTTCGGCGAGCGGGAGGAGACCTTTCCGAACGCCGTGGGCCGTGCGCTGCGTGACAAGGGGCTCACGCTGGCTCTGGCAGAGTCGTGCACGGGCGGGATGGCAGCCTCCATGCTGACCAGCGTCCCTGGCAGCAGCGACTACCTGCTGCTCTCCGCGGTGGCGTACGCCAACTCGGCCAAGTCCCGCATGCTGGGCGTCAACTCCGAGGTCATCCGCGCGCACGGGGCGGTCAGCGCCGAGGTGGCGGCCGAGATGGCGGAGGGCGCGCGGCGCCTGTCCGGCGCGTCGCTGGCGGTCAGCATCACGGGCATCGCGGGTCCGGGCGGTGGCTCCGAGGACAAACCCATCGGGACGGTGTGGTTCGGGATCGCCGTCGACGGCGAGCCGACGGTCACCCGCCACCGGCAGTTCCCGGGCGACCGAGACCAGATCCGCACCCTCGCTGCCTACACGGCCCTGAGGCTGGCCATGCGCGCCGCGCTGGGACAGGTGAGCGACTGACGCCGCGGGCGCTCGCGGTGCACGCGACGCCGTGGGCGACGACGCGCACACTGCGGCACGCTGCACGAGCCACAACTCACCGTGCGCGCGACGCGGCGCGCTCGAAGTGCGCGGCCAACGCCCCGCACACCTCCTCGGCCGCGAACCAATGCAGCATGTGTCCCGTCCCGGGCACCTCGTGCACCGTGGGCTCGTGCAGAGCGGCCAGGCGCGCGGCCTCGTCCGCCAGTCGGAAGCCCTTCTCACCCAGCATGACCAGCGCGGGGGCACGAATGCGCGCCAAGAAGGCCACGAACATCTCCGCCCTGAACGGCAAGGGCGAGAGGGTCCGGTGCAGCGGGTCGAAGCGCCACGTCAGGCCGTCGGTCCCGTCCGCGCAGGCCTTCGTGGCGTGCATGGCCAAGAACCTCCCGAACGCGCCACTCAGCTGGCTGTTCTGGACGCGCATGCGACGAAGGGCGTCGTCGAGGTCGACGATGACCGTGGTGGGCTTGTCGGCCACGCGGGCGCACGACGTGAGCCAGCTCTTGTAGCGATCGGGGGCGCTGTCGAGCGGCGCGCTGGGCGGCCCGAGCCCCTCGAGCAGCGCCACGGAGCGCAGGCGTTCGCTGCGCACGCCCGCGAACATGGCGCACGCCGTGGCGCCCATGGAGTGACCCACCAGATGCACGGGCTCACCTTCCGTCACCAGCTGCGGCAGGAGCCGATCGAGGTCCTGAACGTAGTCGGGGAAGTGGTAGTACCCGCCCGCTCCCACCCAGCCGGAGCGCCCGTGCCCGCGCCAGTCGAACGCCAGCACACGGTAGCCACGCGCCGCGAGCGGCACCGCCACGCGCACGTAGCTGTACGCGAAGTCGAGGAAGCCATGGCAGAGCACGACCGTCTCGCCGCGCGCCGGCACGTGCCTGGCCGGTGCCCACTCGAGCACGTGGTGGCGTATGCCGTTGGCGTCGACGTAGCGCGTCTGGGGCGCGCCCGTCACGACGGTGTCTTCGGGGCTCGGCGGTGCGCTGTCGGTCATGCTGTGCTGCTCGTGGGGGATGGAGAGGCGAAGCGGCGTGGATCGAGCGCTCGGATGGCGTCGTCCAAGTCGCTGAGGTCGGGCGACGTCACCCCCAGCAGCTGGGCCGTGAGGATCTCGGCGGTGACGGGCGCGAGGAGGATGCCGTTGCGGTAGTGCCCGCTGGCGAGCCACAGGCCCGGCACGTGCGTCGAACCGACCAGCGGAAGGCCGTCGGGTGTGCCAGGGCGAAAGCCCGCCCAGTGGTCCTGAACGACGCATCCGGCGAGCCTCGGCGCGACCGTGGTGGCGATGGCGATCAGCTCGGCCAAGCCAGACAGCGTGACGCCGCGCGCGAAGCCCACGTGCTCGGTCGTCGCGCCGATGAGCACGTCACCAGCCGCTCGCGGTACCAGATAGCCGCCCGCTCCGAACACCACACGCTCCAGCAAGCGCGGGCGCGCGTGCGTGCGCATGAGCTGACCCTTCACGGGCGCCACCGTCCCGGCTGGCACGGGGACACCCGGCACCACGCTGGTCCACGAGCCCGCGGCCACCACCACGTGCCCCGCGTGCAGCGGCCCGTCGTCCAGCCGCACACCCTGCGCGCGTCCGCCGTGTACCAGCACCTCACGCACCACGCAGTCCGTGAGGAAGCGCACACCCTCCCGCTCGGCGGCCACGCTGAGCGCTGGCAAGAGCAAGCGCGGGTCCACCTGCCCCTCCCCCGGCAGCTCGAGCGCGGCGCACACCGCGGGAGACAACGCCGGCTCGCGTCGACGGGCCTCGGCGCCGTCGAGCAGGGCGACACCGTCCATGCCCGTGAGCCCGCTCGCGCGCAGCCGGGCCGCGTGCTCCTCCAGCGCCTTGACGGAAGCGTCCCCCTCGTGCGCGAACGCGACCCGTAGGAGCCCCGAGACACGGTGGCCAACCTCGAGCGCGTGCCGCTCCCGGAGGTCGGCGGCCCACGTCGAATGGAGCGTCGCGGAGCGCAGGCCCAGCCGCAACCCCGGACCGTCCTGCTCGTTCTCCATCATGGGCGCGAGGATGCCCGCCGCGGCCGTGGACGCCTCCGCGCCGGGCACGCTGCGCTCGAGGACACACACGGACGCGCCAGCGCGCGCCAGTCGCAAGGCCGTGGAGCATCCCATGATGCCGCCGCCGACTACGATGATCTCGGGGGAGCTCATGCGAAGGCAGTGTGAAGGTGATCGGCCCCGCGCACCACCGACGAAGGCGTGGCCCATCCACGTGCGCGCGCGGGCGGCGGAACGGACGAGCCCGGGCGCGCGTCGTCGCGAGGCCGGGCCCGCGTCGCGCTCACAGCCCCATGATCTTGGCCGTCGTGTAGCGCATGACCTCCGTCGCGCCACCGCCGATGCGCAGCAGACGGGCATCACGCCATGCGCGCGCCACCCAGAGGTCCTCGAGGTAGCCCATGCCGCCGTGGAACTGCACGCACTGGTCCATGATCTCGGCGTTCACGTCGCCCACGTAGGCCTTGGCCATGGACACCAGCTTGGTGGTCTCCATGGAGAGCATGGTCTTCTTCACGTACTTCTCGTCGTTGTACGCATCGACCGCCTTGTACGTCAGCGCCTTGGCCGCCTCGAGCTTGGTGTACAGCTCGACGAACTTCTGCTGCCAATACTCGCGCTTGATGAGCGGCTTGCCGAACGCCTGCCGCTCGCCACCCCACGCCACGCTGCGGTCGAGCGCGAGCTTGGAGCCCGCGAGCGCGCTGGCACAGCCCACCAGGCGCTCGGACTGGAAGTTCTGCATGAGGTAGATGAAGCCCATGCCCTCTTGCCCCAGCAGGTAGCGCTTGGGCACACGCACGTCCTCGAAGAAGAGCTCGGCGGTGTCGCTGGCCCAGTTGCCGGCCTTCTTGAGCTTGCGGCTGACGCTGTAGCCCGCGACGTCGGTGGGCACGAGGATGATGGACACACCGCGCGCGCCAGCGTCTGGATCCGTCTTGACCATGCACGTGACGAAGCTCGCCCGCGTGCCGTTGGTGATGTAGGTCTTGCTGCCGTTGATGACGTACTCGTCGCCCACCTTGCGGGCAGTGGTCCGCAAGCTGGCCACGTCGGACCCCGCGCCCGGCTCGCTCACGCCCAGCGCGGCGATGCGGTCGCCGGCGATGGCGGGGCGCAGGAACTCCTCCTTCTGCTCTCTGGTGCCGATGTCGTGGATGACCGGGGTGGCCATGTCGGACTGCACCAGGAGGCCCATGGTGACGCCAGCCGAGTTGTTGCGGGGGAGCTCCTCGGCCTTGACCACGCTCATCCAGAAGTCGCCCCCACCTCCACCGAAATCCTCGCTGAAGTGGGCGCCGAGGATGCCGCGGTCGCCGGCCCACTTGAAGACCTCGTCTGGGAAGACCTCGGCCTCCTCCCACGCGTCGACGCGCGGCGCCAGCTCCTTCTCGGCAAAGGTGCGGACCTGCTGGCGGAAGAGGTCGTGTTCTTCGGTGAACGGATTGAAAACCATGCGTGCTCTCCGGTGCGGGGGGCGTCGCCGGGTCACCCTCGGCGCGCTGAATGAATGTGCATTCATTTTGTACCGAGTCCCGCGTGGCCTGGCAAGCCCCTTCCACGTGGCGGCGAACCACGGGCCCACGTCGCGGCAGCTCTGGCCGACTCGGCGGCACACGGCGGTGCTGGCACTGAACGCGGAAGAGCCCCGAAACCGGCTGGTCGCGGGGCTCTCTCGCTAGGTCACGGGCGCGTGGGGCGCCCGCCTGTCGCGGTCGTCAGTCGATGGTGTCCGCCGTGGGGCCGTTGTCGGCGGACTGGATGTCGCCGTTCTGGCCCACGATGGTGAAGACCACGCGACGGTTCCGGGCGTGATCGTCCGCCGAGCGCGCGTTCTCCACGATGGGACGCGTCGGGCCGTAGCCCTGCGCCTCGAGGCGGCCAGCGTCGACGCCGTGCTCCACCAGGTAGCGCATGACGGACTCCGCGCGCGCCTGCGACAGACGCATGTTGTTGGCCAGACGACCGCGCGAGTCCGTGTGACCCTCCACGCGCACGTGCTGCACCTCGGGGTGCTCGTTGAGCAGGCGCGCCACCGCGTCCAGCAGACCGAACGAGCGCGACTCGATCACGTCGCGGTTCGTGCGGAAGTACACGGTCTGCAGGATCTCGATGCCGCCCTCGTTGATGACGACGTCCGTCGGCTCCGGGCAGCCGTGGTACTCCACGGTGCCGGGCACGTTGACGCAGCTGTCCACCGGGTCGACGACGGTGTCACCGTCCGTGTCGGGCCACGGGCATCCCTGGTTCGCCGAGGGACCTGCCTCGACCGGGCAGCGGTCGGTCGCGTCGGGGATTCCGTCGCCGTCGTTGTCCGGGTCCGGGCAGCCGTTCTCGTCCTCGAAGCCGTCCATGTCCTCGGCGTCCATCGGGCACTGATCATTCGTGTCGAGGATGCCGTCACCGTCGTTGTCCGGGTCGGGGCAGCCGTTCGCGTCCTCGTAGCCGTCGATGTCCTCGGCCTCCAGCGGGCACTCGTCCTCGACGTCCAGGATGCCGTCGCTGTCGTTGTCCGGGTCGGGGCAGCCATCGGTGTCCTGATAGGTGTCGACGTCCTCGGGCTCGGTGACGCACTGGTCCTCGTCGTCGTAGATGCCGTCGCCGTCGGTGTCGAGGCGGACCACGGCGCCCGCCGTCGGCTCGGTGTAGCCGACCATCGCGAACACGCGGAAGTCTGGCGAGCCGAAGCCGCGCACCAGGCCAGGACCACCACCGACGCCGGCCGTCAGGCCGCTGCTGTGGGTGAACTTCAGACCGCCGAGGACCTCGAGCGGGGTCTCCTGCTGGTCGAAGAAGTTCTGGAACGTGGTGCGGCCATGCACCTCGATGATGGCGCGCAGGTCGGTGGCGCTGTCCTCCTCGAGGAGGCGGATGGTAGCGCCCAAGCCGTAGGTGAACTCGTCACCCTGACGCGCGCCGTAGTAGCAGTTCGAGCCCGGGCGGGGAGTGCCCGGGAGGTCGCGGCAGTCGGCGTTGTCCGGACGCAGGTAGGCACCCAGGTTCGCGGCGAGGCGGAGGCGACCGACGTTGATCTGCGCGATGATCTCGGCGCCGCCCGCGATGCCACGCTCACCCGCGTAGTGCTGGTTGTCGTCGAACAGGTTGGCCGTAGGGATCGTCAAGCGGCCCTGCACGGACAGCATGAAGACATTCTCGGTGGTGCCGAAGAGGCGCACGCGCGCCCCAACCCACAGGTCACCCAACGTGAAGCCATCGGCCAGGTAGATGGGCACGGCTCCCGGCGTCGTCCCGTCACCGTCCACCACGCCCAGCGCGCCAAGGTTGGCGGGGATGTCGTCGCCGTTCTCCAGGAAGACGATGGGCAAACCGAGAGAGAGCGTGAGCCGGTCGCGGATGCCCAACGACGCGTTGAGGTTGCCCGTGAGCTGGTGCTCGACGACCGAGAAGGCCTCGCTGCCCGCGGAGCCCCGCGTGACCTCGTAGACGAGCGGGTCATTGGCGTAGTCGATGTAGAACTGTGCGCCAAAGCGCATGTCGCCCTGTACCTCGGCCGAGCTCACGGCGAAGCCGTCGTTCGTCTGCTCGGATGGGACGAAGCGGTTCAACTGGACGCTCGGTTGCGCGCCAGCCACCGAGGCCCCGCCCACCACCAACAGCGCCGCGAGGCCTGTTACCAGCCGCCTCAGCGTCGCCGCGCCTGTGTTCGCATGTGTCACTTCTGCCTCCTCGGTTCCACGACTCCCGCGCAGCGCGAAGAGCCTACGATTGCGTGCGAGATTACCAACTCGCCCCGGGATTACCACACTTCGCGGCCCCGTCCCAGCTTGGGGACACACCGCTTGATCTCCCCCACTGTGCCACAGCTTTCGATTCCACAATGAGTAAATTCTTTCTTCGTTGCGGAAAAGCCGTCGGGTCGAGCCTTCCCGGGTATCGTGGGGGCCCATGAGCTATCGCACGACCCCCGAGGACACCCACGCGATGCCGTCGGGCATCCCGTTCATCGTCGGGAACGAGGCGGCGGAGCGTTTCAGCTTCTATGGAATGAAGGCGATCTTGTTCACCGTCATGACGCGCCACCTGGTCGACGCAGCGGGCGCGCCGGACCTCATGACGGAGCCCGAGGCGAAGGCGTTCATCCACACGTTCGTGGCGACGCTGTACGCGCTCCCCATCCTCGGCGCGATCGCGGCCGACGCCTGGTTCGGCAAGTACCGCATCATCTTGGCGTTGTCGCTCGTGTATTGCGCGGGGCACGCGGTCTTGGCGGTGAACACCACGCGCACCGGGCTGGTGATCGGACTCGGGGTGCTCGCGATCGGTGCCGGGGGTATCAAGCCGTGCGTGTCCGCGCACGTCGGGGATCAGTTCGGGGCGAACAACGCTCACCTGGTCACGCGCGCGTTCGCGTTCTTCTACCTTTCGATCAACCTCGGCGCCGCGGTGGCCATGAACCTGACGCCGTGGCTGCTGAGCCGCTTCGGGCCGCACCCTGCGTTCGGCCTCCCCGGTGTGCTGATGGTCATCGCCACGTTCGTGTTCTGGTGGGGTCGGCGTCGCTTCGCCCACATCCCCCCAGGCGGCCAACGGTTCTTGGCGGAGATCACGAGCCCAGAGGGGCTGCGCGTGTTCGCCCGGCTGGCCGTGATGTTCGCGTTCGTCGCGCTGTTCTGGACGCTCTTCGACCAGACCGCGTCCAGCTGGGTCGCGCAGGGGCGCCGCATGGATCTGCACGGCTACGACTGGCTGGCGGACAACATGCAGTCGGCCAACCCCATCTTCATCTTGCTGCTCACCCCGCTGTTCACGCTGGTGGTGTACCCACGCCTCGAGCGCCACGTGCGCCTCACACCCATGCGCAAGATGGGCGTGGGGATGGTGCTGGCGGCGCTCTCGTTCTGCTACTCGGCGGGGCTCGAGGCGGTCATCGCGACCGGCGCGAAGCCGACCATCTTCCTGCAGCTCGTCGGCTACGGGATCCTCACGGCCGGCGAGCTGCTGGTGTCGGTCACCGCGCTCGAGTACGCCTACACGCAGTCGCCGCCGACGATGAAGTCCATGGTCATGTCGCTGTACCTCGCCAGCGCTGCGCTGGGGAACCTGTTCACGGTCGGTATCACGCGCCTGACGACGAACGCCGAAGGTGCGCCCACGCTCAGCAACACGCAGTCGTTCATGCTGTACGCGGCGCTCATGCTGGCTGGCGCCGTGCTGTTCGTCCCCTACGCGCGGCGTGTCCGCGAGCACAGCTACCTCCCCAGCACATGACGCGCGTACGCGGCCTCGACCTCGCACGCGGAGTGGCGTGCGTCGCGATGATCCAGGCGCACGCCTACGACGCCTACGTAGACGCCCCGCACCGCGGGAGCACAGCGTTCGCCGTGACCCGCTTCTTGGCGCTCCTGCCGTTGCCGCTGTTCATGGTGCTCGCGGGGATGGGCGTCGCGCTGCGGGTGGAGCGCGGCCGCGCGCGAGGAGAGGCGACCGCGACCACCCGCCGGGAGCTGACGCGCCGCGGCGGGCTCGTGTTGCTCAGCGGATACGCCCTGAACCTGCTCTACGGGCTGATGGACGGCGCTCGCACCATCGGAGAATTGCTGCGCTTCGACGTGCTCCACGTGATCGGGGCGAGCATCCTGCTGTTGGGCGCCCTGCTCCCCGGCCGCGCGCGGCCGACCCTCACGGCCAGCGCGCTGGTAGCGCTGTGGCTCGTGCCGAGCCCGTGGCTGCAGCGCGCCGGGCAACGCGCGCCCGACGGTGTGCGCCTGCTGCTCGTGCCCTTCGTGGACATCTCGCCCTACACCAAGATGCCCCTGCTGCCCCTCGCCGCGTGGTGCGCCCTGGGTGCGGCGTGCGCCCAGGTGACGCTGCGCGCACCGCGGGTCGTGGCCGCCATGGCGCTACCGCTCGCGGTCGCAGCCCACCTCGGTACCGAGGCGTGGGCCGCGTTGCCGGGAGTCACGCTGGCGCGCACGCACCCGATCGTGTGGCTGAACGCCGTCGACCTCGCGGCCCGCGCGCTCGTGGTCATCGGCCTGGTGCTGGCGGCGACCGCGCGGCACGCTGGACCATCGCGGGCGCAGGCGCCGTGGCTGGCGCTCGGGACGGGGTCGCTGCGTGTCTACGCGCTGCACCTGCCCTTCGCGTACGGGGCGCTCGGGAGGCCGCTGCGCGCCATTCCGGACATGAGCGTCTTGGACGCGACACCGTGGGTGGCGAGCCTCACGGTGCTCACCTACGCCTTGCTCCGCGGCACTGACACGCTACGGGACCGCTTCCTCGCTTGGCGATACACTCGCGACGCGCCATGACCCACGCCCCCTCGCCCACCCCCAAGGACCACACCGCGATCCGCGCCGCGACCACCTGGATGGAGGGCGATCCCGACGCGAGCACACGCGCCGAGCTCGGGGCGCTGACTGCAGCCGCGGCTGACGACGCGGTCGCGGGCGAGGCGCTACGACGACGCATGGACGAGCGCCTGGAATTCGGCACGGCCGGGCTCCGCGGCCTCGTGGGCGCGGGCCCCGGTCGCCTCAATCGTGCCACGGTCATCCGCGCCACCCATGGCCTGTGCGAGTGGCTCCGCGCGCGGGTGCCCGACGCGGCGTCACGCGGGGTGTGCATCGGCTTCGACGCTCGGCCCACCAGCCGCACCCTGGCCCACGACGTCGCCGCCGTCGTCGCGGGCGCGGGCCTCGTCGCGCGAGTGTTCGAGGACTTCGCGCCGACCCCCCTCGTGGGCTTCGCCATCCTGGACCAGAGCGCGGCGGCGGGTGTGGTGGTCACCGCCAGCCACAACCCGCCGGAGTACAACGGATACAAGGTGTTCTGGGAGCACGGCGCCCAGATCGTGCCGCCAGACGATGCGGGCATCGCCGCAGCCATCGACACGGCCCCGCCCGCCGTGGAGGTGCCACGTTCCGACGAAGGGGATGCTCGCCGCGACGGACGCTGGCTGAGCCTCGGCGACGACGTCCGCGCACGTTACGCGCGGGGCGTGCTGCGCTGCCTGCCGGACAGCGCGGGGTCGCGCGCGCTGCGGATCGCGTACACGCCGCTGCACGGCGTAGGGATGCGCACCGTGCTGCCCATCCTGGCGCAGGCCGGCTTCGACGACGTCCACGTGGTGGCCTCGCAAGCCGAGCCGGACGGCTCCTTCCCGACGGTGCGCTTCCCCAACCCGGAAGAACCTGGCGCGCTCGCAGCGTTGATCGCGCTGTGCGAGGACGTCGGCGCCGACGTGGGCGTCGCCAACGATCCGGACGCGGACCGCCTGGCAGTGGTCGCGGCAGACGACCAGGGCGTGTTCGAGGCGTTGAGCGGCAACGAGATCGGGTGCTTGCTGGCGGACTACCTGCTGAGCCATGGCGACCCGACCCAGGCGCGGGTGGTCATCAACACGGTCGTCAGCTCCCCCCTGCTAGGCGTCATCGCGCACGCTCACCGAGCGTCGTTCGCGCAGACGCTCACGGGTCACAAGTGGATCCACGCACGCGCCATGGAAGAGGAGGCGCGTGGCCGCACGTTCGTGTTCGGCTACGAGGAGGCGCTCGGCTACGCGGTCGGTTCCCTGGTGCGCGACAAGGACGGCATCTCGGCGTTGCTCGCGTTCTGCGACATGGCGGCGCGGGCGAAGGCCGGGGGGCGCTCGGTGCTCGCGCTGCGCGACGACCTGCTGCGCCGCTACGGGGCGTACGTCAGCCTGCAGGAGTCCTGGGTGCTGCCTGGAGAGGCTGGGCGCGACGAGATCCGAGCGCGTGTGGCCCGCGCCGAGGCCCTGCCGCTGGACACGCTCGGGGGGGTGCCAGTCGTGGCTCGCATCACCGGGAAGGACGCCGTCCGACGAAGCCGCGACGGGCGAACGGAGGCGCTCGGGTGGGCGGCGAGCGACCTCCTGGTGCTCGAGCTGGAAGGGGGGCAGCGCGCCATGCTGCGCCCGAGCGGCACCGAGCCGAAGCTCAAGCTGTACTTCGACGCGCGCGCCGAGCTCAGCCCGTCGGAGCCCGTGAAGGCAGCACGAGCGCGCGCGCGGGCGTTGGCGACGGCCATCCGGGACGACCTGGTGGCGCGCCTGGGCGGCGCCCCCGAGTCCCCGGTTTCTTGACGGCGATGGCCGCACCGCCGACAACCTCGGTGGAGGAAGCATGGCCTTTTCACGCATCACCGACGCGATCGAGTATTACGGCCGACGCGGCCAAGACCGCGGCGCGGTCCGCGTCGTGCGCAGGCGGGACCCGGACAAGTTCCGCTGGCGTGGCGCGATCGCGGCCCTGACAGCGGCCGCCGGCCAGCGGCGTGGCACCGACCGGGCGCGCCTCGAAGAGCCCGTGCGCGAGCTGGTGCTCGACCTGCACGACGGAGCGCTGATGCGCGAGGTCATCCTGGACGCGCGACGCTTCCGCGTAGACCTGGACCGCGGCGAGGTGTTGCCGTTCCGAACACTGGGCGACCTGCGGCGCACGACCTTTCTCACAGGCACGGATCTCGACGCGGTGCGGCGCTACATCACGCTCCCCGAGGACTTCCACGCACCGATCGACACGGCCGGCGTGGTGGTCGTGGGACGCGCGCTGGCCGAGCAGCACCGCCGCCGCGCACAGCGCGTGCTGATGGAGCTACCCCCGGCAGCACCCACACGCACCGAGAGCCCGCTCGCCGCCCAGCTACGCGAACGCGGAGAGCGCGACGCCGACGCGGCCCGCCGCTGGCGCGCCGTGGCCGACGCCATCCTGCGCGACGGCTGACCCGGGAGGGCTCAGAGTCCGGCCAGCAGCCCGTGCAGCACGTCGATGCGCACGCCGTAGCCCGGCACGGCGTCCTGGCCGACCGTTCCGGCGTGTACGGCCGCCACCCGCCCCTCGCGGTCGAACACCGGAGAGCCGGGGGTGCCCTGGAGCGCGTACTCGAGCTGCTGGTTCGAACCCGCGCCCGGCAGGTCGCTCACGTTGGTCACGCGCCCGCCGCGCAGGCCTCCACCAGTCCCCGCCGCGGCCCACACGAACACAGCCGTTCCGTCGAGGACGCCGTCCACTTCGTCGGTGGGGGCGAGCGAGGTCAGGGCGGGCGCGCTGCCGGTGACGCGCAATAGCCCCACGTCTGGACCAACCTGCGCCCCCGCGGGCATCCCGGGATGTCGGTACATGTGGACCACATCTTGGGGGACACCCCCCGGGGGCCGCGCGAAGGCCGTGTGACCGCTCTCCGCGGCCGCCTGGAGCGCGTGGACACAGCGTGCAGACGTCGCGATCAGGTCCCGTCGGACGGCGAACCCGGCGCAGATCTCGTGCTCGCGCCCGACGGGGTCGCGATGCAGCACGCTGAACAGCGCGCCTGCGTGTGCGTTGGCGATGCGCGTGGCGTCCGCCGCGGTGGGGGGTGGCGTGCGCACGCGCTGCAGCCACCACAGACCGACGCCCACGGCGAGCCCCACGACCAGCAGCCCGAGGCAGGAGAGACCGACGCCCAGCCACACGCCCATCCCGCGCCGGGGTGCCGGGCCTGGTGGCAGGGGGTAGCTCGGCGTCCCCGCGACAGGTGTGACGGGCGCGGTGGGCGATGGCTCGGGGGGCGGCGCGTGCGCCGGTGGAGGCGTGGACGACAGCGGCTCGAACAGCACCGCGCGGCTGTCGAGCGCGGGCGGACCGAACGGCGCTTGGCCCGTTGGTGGGCGCATGGTCGGGGCGTCGGTCTCGAGCAGCTCCACGCGGAAACGAGGCCCACCCGCGCCGAACTCGATCTCGTCGCCATCGGCGAGCGTCGCCTCTCGGATGCGCTGGCCGTTGACCCAGGTACCGTTGCGGCTCTTGCTGTCGGTGAGGTGCCACTCCGCTCCTCGGCGCACCATCTCCGCGTGATAGCCAGAGGCGTCGAGGTCGGCGTTGGGGTCGAGCGCCAGCTCGTTGTCCGGCTGACGTCCACAGCGCACCGGACCGTGATCGAAGGTGACCGACCGCCCCGTGTGGGCTCCGAACGTCTGGTGCAAGCGGATCAAGCGGCAACTCGCACGGGCAGGTCCTAGGGGATGATCGGCGCGGGGGCTGCTGGCGCGGCGGGCGCGGCGGGCGCAGGCGCGGCGGGCGCGGGCGCGTCTGCCGTGGGCCCACTCAACAAGACGTCACCAGGGATACCCGGCCGGAGGGTGAGCTCGGAGCTCACGACGGCGGTGCCGGCCACGCGGATCTCGAGGCGATGCGGACCGGGCTGCAGCTCCAGCTGCACGTCCGCCCCCGAGGTGACCGGTCCGTAGTCCTCGCCATCGACGAAGAGGTGGCCATCGGCGATGTCGGTGCGGATGCGCAGCTCGACCGCCGCCGCGGGCGCGAGCGGAGCGATGGGCGGCGGAGGCGTCTCTTCCTCGGAGGAGCCGGCCAGGCCAAAGGCGATGAAGAAGCCGAACAGCAAGAGTGCGCCGAGGAGCAGCGCGCCGAGCGCGATGAGCGACCACGGCAACGGCGCGCCCGTGGGCAACGTCGGCACTGGATCGTCGTACTCGATGGGCGCCCGCTTGACGTCGCTGCCTGGTTTCGCAGCGCCCGACTTCATGCTGGCGCGGCGCGCCATGCGCTCGTCGTCTTCTTCGAGCACCGGCAAGGGGTACTGTTGGTAGGCGGCCTTGGGCGCGCCCGCGGCGGGCCCGAGACCAGGGCCATCGAAGTCCGCGATGATGCACGTGATGTTGTCGTGCCCGCCGCCCGCGTTGGCCATCTCGATCAGGCGCGCGCAGCAGGATGGGATGTCGCGCACCTCGGCGAGCACCTCACGGATGATCTCCGAGTGCACCATCCCGCTCAGACCGTCCGAGCACATCATGATGCGGTCACCCTGACGCAGCTCGAGGAAGGTCAGGTCGACCGCGACGTCCTCGGTGGTGCCCAGGGCCTGCAAGATGATGTTGGAGTGCTCGAAGGACTCCGCCTCTTCCTCGGTGAGCTGCCCGGCTTCGATGAGCTGGTTGACGAGACTCTGGTCCTTCGTGATGAGCGAGAGCTCGCCGTTGCGCAGCACGTAGGCGCGGCTGTCACCGACCTGCCCCACGAAGAGGACCTTGTCGATCAGGGCGGCCGCGGTGGCCGTCGTGCCCATCCCGCGTCGCGTGCGATCCATCTTGGCGGAGCCGAAGATGCGCCCGCCCGCGTCCTCCACGGAGTACACCAGACGCCGCGCGAGGTCGTCCCGCGACGCGCACGTCTCGCCCGAGGACATGATCTCGAAGATGGTGTCCACCGCCATCTGGCTGGCGATCTCACCAGCGGCCGCGCCGCCCATTCCGTCACACACCGCGAGCAAGATGCCGCCCGCCTGGATCTCCGTCTCCTGCACCTGACCATCGGGCAGGTCACGTACCTTGGAGGTGAGGTTGGCGACCGTGAGGTTGTCCTCGTTGTGCTCGCGGATGAGGCCCACGTTGGTGGCACCAAAGTAGCGGACGTGGATGGGACCGCTCGGCGCGACGGACGGCCCTCCGGCGGAGGGGGTCTTCATGGCGTCTTCCTGGCCCGTGGGGGAGGACTCGCCAGCCGCTTGGGGTTGTTGCTCCACGTTGCCTATGCGCCCTTCTGCATCTGCGGACGCCTGCGGCGCCGCATCTTGGCCCTGCTCACTCATCGGCCGGCCCCGGTGTTCCCGTCGAAGCGGAAGAGATGACGCCCGACGCGGAAGTGATCCCCGTGGGTCAGCTCACGCTCGCCGCGGACACGCAAGCTGGTGCCGTTGGAGGACCCGACGTCCTTCAGACGGAACCGCTTGGCGGCGCGCTCGATCTCGATGGCGGCGTGGCGACGTGAGAGAAACGGGTCGTCCGTGAAGACGATGTCGCCGTTCTCGCGACCGAGCACCGTCTCGTCGCGATAGAGGTAGTGAAGGTCACGCCCGACACCCTCGGTGGTGTATTGCACCAGGCGCGCAAGCCGCGGCACCTCGGGCGTGCCGAAGGCCAAGACCCCGCCCAGGTTGGCGGGCCCGAGCGGCAGCTCGCCGTCCTTCAACACCTCGAAGCGCAACACCTGCTGGCCGATGAGGACGTAGTCGCCCGACGTGAGCTCGGCGGGCGCCGTGAGGCGCAGGTACACGCCGTTCGCGCTGTCGAGGTCGCGCAGATAGAAGCGTCCCGCGGCGCCTCGCACACGCGCGTGACGCGGCGAGAGGTAGGGGTCGTCGGCCAGCACGATGTCGCCTTCACTGCGACCGATGTCGGTGTTGCCCTCCTTGAGCGCAAAGCTCTGCCCGTCGGAGCCGTCCTTCAGGATGGAGACGAGCCGTCCGGCGGCGGCGGTCACGCCAGCGTTCGGGCCCACGGTAGCGGCGAACGCTGCGGGCTGCGCCGAGGGCGCCGCGGGCGTGGGCTGCGCGGCAGGGGGGCTGTAGGGCGCGGGCTGCGCGGCAGGGGGGCTGTAGGGCGCGGGCTGCGCGGCGGGGGCGGGCTGCGCGACGGGGGCCGGCTGCTGCGCGGGGGCGGCGGCCTGCGCGCCCGGAGCGTCGCTGTACCGCGCCCCGCAGAACTTGCAGAACTCGGAGCCATTGTCGCCCACGCCACGGCAACGCCAGCAGAGCGGTCCACCGATGGCACCCGAGATCTGCTCGGCCACGGCCTGCCCAATCGAGCTGGCGGGCGGACCGCTGTGCACGGGTTGGGGCGCAGCGGGCTGCGCAGCGGGCGCCGGTGGCGCGGCGGGGCCCGGCAGGCTGTTGCCGCACTCGGTGCAGAAGCGCATGTGCGCGGACTGCTGCGAGCCGCACCGCCCACACGACACGGTGGTGGGTGCAGGTGGCGCTGCCTCCGCTGGCAGCCGAAAGCCGCAGTTCTGGCAGAAGACGCTCCCGACGGGGTTGCTATGGGCGCAGCTTGGGCAGCTCATTCTGGCGAAGTGGAACCCGGCGAGCCCCTCTGAGTCAAGCAATCATCCGGGTCCGGGACGCAGGCGTGGGGGCCGCGCGGGGGAGCCTAAGGACCGAACCGGAGCGACAGTCCGCCGCCGACGTTGATGGACAGGTCGAGACCTCCGCTCCGCGATCGTCGCACACCGTCCGGCTGAGACGTGAAAGGCGCGGTGTAGAGGGCGCGCACGATGGCGTAGAGGGTGAACGACAGGGTGTTGGTCGCCTCGAGCTCGACGCCCGCGCGGCCGTCCACGTGGAACCCGAAGGTGGACACGCGAAACGTGTCGCCAAAGAGCACGGCGCCCACCTCCACCCCGACGAACGGGTGCGCGGCGTTGCGCAGGAGAAAGAAGTGCCGGAACGACACGCTCAGCTTCTGGAGGGTGCTGAGCTCGAAGACGTTGTCGCCGCCCATGAAGTCGACGTCGTACGCCACGCCGAGGCCGACCCCACTGCGGTAGCGTCGCTCGACCAGCGCACCCAACCCGAAGCCGGAGCCATAGATGCAGGCCGCGTTCTCGGGGCACAGACGTCGCGTGACGATGGGTAGGTCGAGCTCGAGACGCGGCTCGATGTTCCACGCAGGAGGCCGGTCACGCGGGTCGGGGGGAAGCTCGAACTCCTGCGCGCGCGCGCTGCCGAACTGCATGCAGAGGGCCAGCGACAAGAGCCACCCGGCCTTCGCGCGCCGTGATCCCGTCGATGCAGATGAGGCAGGAGAGCGGCGCATGCGAGAGGTTCGGGACATCGGATTTGACAGGTGGGTCGAGCATCCCATAATGGGCGCCGTCCATAGCTTTTGGAGATTCGGTTCGTGGAGATCTACCTCGACAACCGCGCTTTGCGCCAGATCAGACTCTCGGTATCCGACGCCATCGACGAAGGCGACACGGAGAACCTTCGTGATGACCTCGTCCGTGTTTTCTCGACGGAAGACACCGAAGAGATCGAGCGTCGCGTCGACTCGGGAGACATTTACGACTTCATCTCGGAGGTGCTCGACGAGTGGTCCATGGAGGACTTCGACGAGCTCATCGAGCTGCTCGAGGCGCACCTGACCGACGCCGACATAGAGCTCAAGTTCGGCTCGCCCGACGGCGAGGACGACTCGGACGACGACGCCGAGGCCGACGGTGACGACGACGGTGACGACGCCGACGACATCGACGACGACGGTGACGACGACGGCGACGACGACGGCGACTTCGAAGAGGGTGGCGACGAGGACTTCTAGTCCCGGGGCGCTCGGCGCCTGACCGCAGCAGGACGCGCTGGACTCCGGTCCGGCGCGTTTTCGTTTGGGCGCGCGACGAGGCGACCGACGCCGGTGGCCGCCGGTGCGCTACGCGCGACGCGTACGGCGTCCGTCGCGACGGCTTCGCACGACGCGTAGGACGGCCGACATGGGCCGTCGGCGCGCTTGGCTCGGGTGGGCGTTCGGCCTACTCGCCGCCGCAGTCGGCTTCGACGCGGGCGGCCGCGAGGCGCCGTGGGTGACCCACCTCGAAGTCCTCGACCACGTCGCGCAGGATGTCGCAGCCGCGCTCGCGCTCGCCCTGCTCCAGCCACATCACGCCGCGCTCGTAGCCCGCGTCGTCGTGCAGGATGCTGTCCGGGAAGCGACGCACCACGCGGCGGAACTGGCTGTCGGCCTCGTCGTAGTCGTGCAGCTCGTCGCGGTAGATGCGCGCGATGTTGAGCTGCGCCAGGGGCATGCCCGTCTGCGTGTAGCTGCCGATGATGGTGGTGTTCTCGAAGCGCTCCAGCATGCGCTCGAGGCGACGGATGGCCACCAGCGGGTGTCCGTCCTCGACGTCCATCTCGGCCAGCTTGGCGATGGCCTCGTCCCAGCGGTGCCCCTGCGGGTACGGGTGGTCGCGCACGATCTGCTCGAGCGTGGCGCGCGCGCCGGCGCGGTCGTCGGCTTCCAGCTGGATGTCCGCCTTGAGCTTGAGCACGTCGTCCGCGAGGTCCAGCTCGCGCACGCTGGGGTAGAGCTCGTCCAGGTAGGCGATGGCGGCCGCGTAGTCCTCGCTGTCGCGCCACGTGAAGGTGCGGAAGTAGAGCGAGCGCGTGCCGAGGCCGTCGTCCGGGAACTCACGCATGACCTGCTCGAACAGCTCGTTGGCGCGGTCGGGCTGCTCCATGCGCTCGTTGAGCACGCGCGCAGCGTCGTAGATGGCGCGGCCCGTGCGGCGCGACGCGGGGCGACGCGAGCCCAGGTCGATGAGCAGCGCCACGGCTTCTTCGTAGCGCTCTTGGTCGATGAGCACGCGGCTGCGGCGGTAGTCGGCCTCGTCGCGGTCGATGCGGCGCTCGGCGTGCTCCGCCGCGTCGGCGTAGGCGCGCTCGGCCTCGTCCAGGCGCCCGTGGTGGACGTGACGCTCGGCGGCGGCGAACGCGTCCAGGTGCTCTTCGCCGCGCTGCTGCGAGAGGGTGGGAGGGCAGCCCAGGAGCAGGAGGCTCGAGAGGCTCACCACGACGGCAGAGGGACTACGCACGCGGCGGGAGATACCACGAATGGTGGGGCTTCGGGTAGCGGCTTTCGTCGTGTATAGTCCCGCCTCCAATCAGGAGGAATCAGCATGAGTCTCAAGCTCGGAACCGTCGCCCCCAACTTCAACCAGCAGAGCACCATGGGAGACATCTCCTTCCATGAGTGGGCCGGGGACAGCTGGGTGGTCTTCTTCTCCCACCCCGCGGACTACACGCCGGTGTGCACCACCGAGCTGGGCATGGTGGCCAAGCTCAAGGACAAGTTCGACGCCCGCAACTGCAAGGTGCTGGCGCTGAGCGTGGACCCGCTGGACAGCCACATGGGCTGGCTCAAGGACATCGAGTCCACCCAGGGCGTGACCCTCAACTACCCCATCATCGCGGACGCCGACTCCTCGGTGGCCAACGCCTACAACATGATCCACCCGGAGGCGAACGCGAAGGTGACCGTGCGCTCGGTGTTCTTCATCGACCCGCAGCACAAGGTGCGCGCCACCCTCACCTACCCGCCCGCCACCGGCCGCAACTTCGACGAGATCCTGCGCGTCCTGGACGGCCTGCAGCTGACGGACAACTACTCGGTCGCCACCCCCGCCAACTGGAAGGACGGCGACGACGTGGTCATCGTGCCGAGCATCAAGGACCCCGAGGAGATCGCCAAGAAGTTCCCCAAGGGCCACACGGAGCTCACCCCGTACCTGCGCATGACCCCGCAGCCGAACAAGTGAGCGGAAAAGTGGCGCGGGTGCGCGCGGTGGCAGTTGACATGGCCGCAGCCGCGCGCTACCAGATGCGCCGCTTCACGCCACCTTAGCTCAGTCGGTAGAGCAACGGTTTCGTAAACCGTAGGTCATCAGTTCAAGTCTGATAGGTGGCTCCACGAAAGGCCCTTGAATCAAGCTGGTTCAGGGGCCTGTTCTTTTGTGCAGCCCTGACGGATTGCCGGGCGATTGCCGGCTCGGGCGGATGTCGGGTGCGCGCACGCTGTCCCGCAACTCGTTGGGTGCTGAGCCGATACGGCACCCATGCCTGAACAGCCACACGGTTTGCGCGCCCTTCCACTCGGTGCGGGGTAGACCGGAATGCTCACACCGAGGCGAGTGTCTGATACCGTGGAAGAAAGGTTCGCCATGAATGAGCCCGCAGGACACGAAGACGAGTTCGAGCCGTTCGTCGAGCACACGCTCGTGGGGCCACGCTTCAGCGGTCACGCGGTGCCGGTGGCGGTGCTGCCCGAGCTCACGGCGTACCGCGAGATCTTGCTGGACGTCGCTCGCGCCCTGTTCTTTCGCGAGCACCCTGACCGCAAGCGCGTCCCAAAAGGTTTCGACGACGGCCTCGACCTCGTCCTTCGCACCATCGAGGACGGCAGCGCCGTGGCGCCACTCGAGAGGCGTCGTCGTCAGTCCACACCACGCCAGCTCGCCCTCGCCGTGGACGGCGTCGAGGACGCTGGGACCGATTTTCACAGACTGGCACGCGACCTCACCAGCGAGCTGATTGCGTCCGTCCGCGACGGCAAGGGGGTCCCGCCCGCCTTCCCGCCCACGTCACTCCGCTTGTTCAACAACTTCGGTCGCTCATTGCGAGCCGACGAGCACATCGCGATCTCCCGAGGTCCGGGGACCCCCACGACAACCTACGACCCCGCCGTCCGGAAGAGGGTGGTGCTATCGCGTGAAGCCACCTATGAGGACCGCGTGGAGATCACTGGCCCGGTAGTGCAGTTCGACCGCGAACGCGAGACGTTCGGCGTCTCTGACCAGGGGCGCACCGTCGTTGGTTCACTCAAGGGGCTGTCGGAGGAGCAGTTTCGAGTTATCCGGCAGGCGGCCGTCCACATCGACGCGCTTCAAGTTCGGATCGTCGGCACCGGGGCGTTCGACCTCAACGACCGACTCGTGCGCCTGCTCGGCGCGACCGACGTGGACTTCGCCGAGGACGAGGACCTGCGGGAGGCGCTGAGCATCGAGAAGCGTTTGGCGGCCATCGCGACACTCGCCGACGGGTGGCTCGACGGCGGCGGCGCCGCAGTCTCTCGCGAGGGTTTGGCGTGGCTGACGCAGGCTCTCACTGCAGCAGAGGGAGACGGGCTACCGCGCCCCTATCTCTACCCAACACCAGATGGCAACGTGCAGGCCGAGTGGACGTTCCCCGACGCCGAAGTGTCGGCGTTCGTCGACCTCAGCGTTCGAACCGCGTCTTGTGTCGGGGTCCACATCAAGAGCGGCGCTCACCTTGATGGGGACTTCTCGCTCGAAGTCGCTGAAGGGACGTCCCTGCTGGCTGGCTTCGTCGCGCGGTTCGCCCCATGAAAGGGTGGATGACGTGACGAAGGGACCGCAACTCGACGACCAGACCGAGCGCCTCTTTAGGCAGGTGCACCCAAGCTGGATTCAGGAAGGGCGCCCGACCAGCCAGGCGTTCCGACCCACACCGAAAGACCAGGGGCAGCTCTCACTCGCTCGTGGGGCGAAGACCTCCGCAGCAGACGCGTACGCGCTCTACACCGTCCGCATGGGGCTGAAGTCGGCGGGCGTGTGGGCGCTGCGTGTGGGTGACTTCACAGCTCAGAACATCGCGGTGTTCGCTGACCCGATAGACGGCCCGGTTCCCGACCCGGCCCACGCTGTCGCGGACTTCGCGGAGCTCGACGACAAGCAGACGCGCATCCGGTCGCAGGTGCTGAAGGCGCGCGCTGAGCCTGTGTTCGTGCAGAAGGGGAGCGACGACTCTTCCAATCCGCGAGGCTTTCACCGGGCTGCCAGCTCTACCCCTTCAACCTCTCGCGTAGGATCCGCCTCGCCTCGGCCTTTCCACGCGCGACGAACTCGGCCTTCTGCTCCGTTTCCCCAGGAACCCCAAGTGCGTCGCTGAGTTCCGCAATGAAGTCATCACCGGAAACCAGTGCAGCGACCTTCTGATCTCTCGAATCGTTGAAAGCACGAACACCTCCCGATATGAGCCATTGCGGGTCCGGTCTCACGGACCATCGCCTCGCTTGGACGACATGCGGAACGAAGCGGAGACCGGGGTGCTTGAGCAAGGGTGGAACACGCTCGGTCAGCGGCGTCACCACACCATCCCGGCGCCCGCCTTCCGCAACGCCTCCCGGCGCTCTTCGTAGTCGGGCATCACGCGGCCCAGCAGAGCCCAGAATGCGCGGCCGTGGTCGTCATGCGCCAGGTGAGT
Source organism: Sandaracinaceae bacterium (assembly GCA_020633055.1). Lineage (NCBI taxonomy): Bacteria > Pseudomonadati > Myxococcota > Polyangiales > Sandaracinaceae > Sandaracinaceae bacterium. The sequence continues at coordinate 372,399 of JACKEJ010000010.1, forward strand.
CAGCTCGTGAGCCACGACGTAATCCACGAGCCTCCTGGGGGCCTGGATGATGCGCCAGTTGAGGCGGATGTTGCCGGCGGCGTCGCAGCTGCCCCAGCGCTTCTGGGGCTCGCGGATGAGCACGGCTTTGGGCTCTACCCCGAGCTTGGTGGACCACTCGGCTACCCGCTCGGGGAGGCGCTCTGCGGCGTGGGCGCGGTACCAATCTTCGAGCAGGGCGCGCACGAGCGCGGGGCGGTCGTCGCTGGAGCTGCCCCGGGCGACAGTAGCTTCCAGGTAGCGGCCCGTGAGCTTGACGCCGGGCTCGGTCCCCGCACGGACGCGCAGGCGGTACTGGCGGCCGAGGTAGAGGAAAGTCTCGCCGCTCACGAACTCGCGCGGGGTGGGCTTGGGCGGCACGTCGGCGACGCGGCGTTGGCGCTCGACGATCCACGCGGCCTTCTTGCGGACCAGGCTGGCGATGCGCTCGTCGGCGACGGCGGGCGGGGCCACGACCTCTACGCTGCCGTCCGGCTCGACGCGGATGGCGAGGGTCTTCTTGCGGGCGCTGCGAGCCACGCTGTACGCGATGCGGGTGCGGCCCCACTGGAGCTCGGCGTGGGCGGTCACGGTCAGCGCCCCTCGCGCGCCTTGAGGAGGTCCAGGATCTTGGGGGCGAGCGCATTGCGCACGCTGTCGGGGTAGCTGGCGGCCTGCAGGTGGCGCTTGATGGCGCGACGCATCTCGCGCTGCACGTCCTCTTTGCGCACCCAGTCCACGATGCGGACGTGGGGACGGGCTGCCTCCTCGATGATCTCGGCCAGGGCCTTCTTCGACTCGTCCAGCTGGCCGTAGGGGAGCTGGGTCTCGAGCACGCCGTCTTGGTCGGGCTCCGTGGCGAGCAGGCCGTAGATGGCGAGGCCGGTCTCGGTCAGGCCCAGGTCTTGAGCCGTGGCCGCGCGTTGGCGGAGCTCGTTCTCGACCGCGGCGAAGAGCTCCAGCTGCTTTGCGGCGTCGATGCGGCGGGCGCGGTAGTCGGCCAGGATCTGCTCCAGGCGCTCGCGCAGGGACCGGTAGAACGCGGGGTCCTCGTCGACGTGCGTGTGGATCTCGTGGCGGATGGCGTGCTCCATCTCGCTGGCGCGCGCCTCGGGGCTCTTGAGCGCGGCCAGGCGGGCCTCGAAGTCCGGCGAGAAGAGGTTGACCTCCTTGACGAGGATCTCGATGCCGTCCGCGATGATGGCTTCGTCGATGAGCTTGCGGACCTTGTCGCCGCAGTCGCCGATGTCGACACCCTCCTCGCGATAGCGAGCCTTGGCGGCAGAGCGAACCTTGCCGAGCCAGGCCAGGTCGCCGGCGTACTCGAGGGCGCGCGGGTCGGGCAGCAGCATGTCCATGCTCTGCGCGAAGCGGCGGAAGGCCACGTCGAACTGCGCGCGCACGTCGGCGGGCTCCAGCACCAGCACGCAGCGGTCGAGGTCGCGCTTGTCCTTCACCACGATGAAGAAGCGCATGGCGGCCGCGTGGCGCGTCTCGAGGCGCGGCAGCTCGTCCTCCTTGGGCGTCATGGCCTGCTTCACGTCCTTGGGCGCGAAGATGGCCAGCGCCTCCTGGAGCGCCTCGGACACGCCCCAGTAGTCCACCACCAGGCCGTAGTTCTTGTTCTCCGCGGTGCGGTTCACGCGGGCGATGGCCTGGAGCAGCGTGTGCTCCTTGAGCGGCGAGTCGAGGTACATGACCTGCTCGATGGGCGCATCGAAGCCCGTGAGCAGCATGTCGCACACGATGAGGATGCGCAGCGGGTCCGCCGGGTCCAGGAAGCGCTTCACTAGCAGCTTGCGGTCCTGCTCGCTGGTGGCGTGCTCCACCAGGCGGTCTTCGTCCTTGTTGCTGGACGAGTAGAGCACCGCGGACTCGGGCGCGTTCAGGTCGTCGAGGCAGCGCTTGTAGGTCACGGCGGCGTGGCGGCTGACGGCCACCACCTGCACCTTGAAGCCGTTGGGCTCGATGGCGCGCTGGTAGTGCTCCACCAGATCCAGGCAGATGGCCTTGATGCGCCCCGGCGCGGCGGCGATGGCGGCCTCGGTGGCGTACTTCTGCTTGATGGCGGCGCGCTCCTCGTCGGTGCGGTCCGCGAACACGCGGTCGAAGAGCTTGTCGAGCGTGTTACCCAGCACGCGCAGCTCGGGCAGGCGGCTCTCGTAGAAGATGGGCACCGTGGCGCCGTCGTTGACGGCCTGCTCGATGGTGTACTTGTCGATGTAGCCGCCGAAGGTCTCGAGCGTGCTCTTGTCCTTCTTGTCGATGGGCGTGCCCGTGAAGCCGAAGAACACCGCGTTGGGCAGCGCCAGGCGCAGGTTGCCGGCCAGCGAGCCGTACTGAGTGCGGTGCGCCTCGTCCGTGAGCACGAAGAGGTTCTCGGCGCGGCTGAGCACCGGGTGCTTGGGCTTCACCATGCGGCCGTCGCGCCCCATGACGCCGCCAATCTCCTGGAACTTCTGGACGGTGGTCATGACCGTCTTGCCGCTGGGCCCGCTCAGCAGCTCGCGCAGGTGCGCCACGCTGGTGGCCTGCAGGGGGCTCGGGTAGCCGCAGTTCGTGAACGTGCGCGAGATCTGGTCGTCCAGGTCGCGGCGGTCCGTGACGATGAGGATGGTGGGGTTCTCGTTGGTCTCGTCGTGGCGCAGCTTGAGCGCTAGCCACAGCATGGTGATGGACTTGCCCGAGCCCTGCGTGTGCCAGACCACGCCGCCGCGCTCGAGGGGGGCGGCATGCGTGCGCGCCCGGTCGATAGCCTTGTTCACGGCCGCGAACTGCTGGTAGCGCGGCACCTTCTTGACGGTCTTGCCGGTGGAGACGTCCTTCTCAAAGACGACGAAGTTGCGCACCAGGTCGAGCAGGGTCTCGGGCGTGAGCATGCCGTAGAGCAGCACGTCCTGCGGGGTGGGCTTCCGGCCCAGCTCCTTCTCGATGGCGGCCAGCTGGTGCGGCCAGGGCTCCTTCCAGCGCAGGTAGAAGCGCTCGGGCGTGGACACCGTCCCGTACACCGCATCTTGCAGGCACGTGGCGACGCACAGCTGCACCGACTGAAAGAGCCGCGGCGCGCCGAGGTCACGGTACTTCTCGGCCAGCTCCTGGTAGCGCAGCAGCTGGTCGATGGCCTCGTGCTCCCACTTGTCGCCGATGGTGGGCGACTTGCACTCGATGACGGCCAGCGGGACGCCGTTCACGTACACCACCACGTCCGGGATGATGTGCTTCTTGACCCCCTTGATGCGCAGCTGCCGCGTGACCAAGAGGTCGTTGTTGCGTGGCGAGGCGAAGTCGAAGTAGCGCACCTGCTGCCCGCGGCTGCCGTGCCCGAGGTCCTGCGTGACCGCGATTCCGCGCGTGAGCGTGGTGTAGAGCTGCTCGTTGGCGTCCAGCAAGCTGGCCGCGGCTACGTGCGTGACCTCACGCACCGCGCGCTGGAGGTTGCCGTCGTTGAGCCACGGGTTCAGCCGCTTGAGCGCCGCCTCGAGGCGGGTGACCAGGACCACGTCCAGGGCCGAGGCGCGCTCCTTGTCGAGCTCGTCCGCCGAGACGTAGACGTAGCCGAACTGCTGCAGCAGCTCGACGGCGGGGTCCTCGGAGAGGCCGAGCTCGTTCCACGCAACGTGTGAGCCCGCTACGCCACCGCTGCTAGGCATCGTCCAGCGGCTCGTCGTGCTCAATGCTGGACGCCACCACGAATGGTGCCTTGCCTAGGCGAGGGCTGAGCCGCTTGCCGACGACTCGCGCAACGACGCCCACGCGCTGCACGTCCTCCAGCAGCTCTGGCGACGCGTAGCAGACCACACTGGGCTTGTGGCCGAGCTTGATGAACCCGCGGTCAAGATCGATGGCGCGGATCTCGTCGCGGTGTTCGAAGGGCTCTTCGTCCGCCCGCTCCGCCACGACGCTCATCATGCGGCGTTCCTGCGTGGGGCGAAGCGTCACGGGCTTTGCGCGTCCCATGGCCAATCCGCCAACTTCGACGCTGGCAATCCCACGGCTCGGAAGAAGCCGCAGCGTCTGGAGCGCCGCGTGGGTGCGCACCTCCATGTCATCGAGCGCGAGGCCGTCCATGCCGTCCGTGGTGTCAGCCCACTCCGCGATCGTCGCCACGTGACCGAGTCCGTGACGGACATGCTCGTTCGCGTCGTAGTCGACCTGTCCCCCCGGGGCGGCAAGACGGAAGAGAACGGTTGCAGGCGAGCCGTTGGCCGCTCGGACGCGGGCATCCTCCAACGTGAAGTCAGTTGCGTTCTCGATGGGCTTGGACGGCTTGCGGCCGGCCTTGTCTGGCGGAGCCGACAACGAACGCACGGCCCTGCGAAACGACTCGTAGTAGGCCGTGCATGCGGTCATCGCAGGCGGCTGACCCTTCGCGAACGAGAAGCGCAAAGCCAGCTCGCTGTGTTCGAACGGGTTCTCCTCCAAGATGGTCCCGAGCATTCCATCGTGGAACCCTTGGAGGATGCCGACAAACCCCTGCTCATCCAACTTGCCTGCCCGCATGCGTTCGTACAGCGGCGCCGACGGCGTCCCGGGAAAGCGGGAGGCGATGAACGCCGCATAGGCATCAAGCACTCGCCGTGGGTTCTCCGCGTCAAGCGACGGGCGCATGACAAGGCAACGCAGCTCGACCAGCAGCAGCACCTGAAGCTCGACCGCCTCGTGCGACCCCCACATGCGTGGCGCCGCCAACATGTCGCGGAGCCGTGCGTCGATCCATTCGATGCTCACGTCGCGGAGGCTATGCATCTTGGTTCTGAATATTGGGGTCCACGGTGAAGACGTCCACCTTCTCGATGATCAGCTGGTCGGGGTACTCCCAGTGAGTCTCGATGTAGTCCGTCGTCAAGCATCCGGCCGCGTTGGTGAGAGCGTCCACTGCATGCGCGCGTGTCGCAACGAGCGTGTGCGAGAACCAACGCGGCGCCGCAGGCGACTTCGGCACGATGAACCGGGCTGGCCTTCTGGGACGAACCTGGAGCCCGTGCGTCTTGGGGTCACGGGGCTCGGCAATTGCGTGGACTCTCCGAGCCAGCGCCGCGCACTGCCCGCTGCCAATCGGATGGGCCGCGATGGCGGCCTCGATGCCCTGCTTCTCCTGTGCGTCCCAGTCGAGCGACATGGGCGAAACGTACTCTTTCTTCATGCAAGAAGCGACATTTCAGAACGTCCGGCGAACCTGGTCTTGACGCCTCCAAGGGCTCGCGGAAGACTCCGAGGCGGACTGGGAATGCACGGTCGGCACGACGCCTCGGAGGACTCTGGGGCGTTGCGTTTTCAGCTCATGTGCTTGGGGCGCATCCGAAGACGCCCGTCGCGATCGCCAGGCCGGCGTCCGACGTGACGCGAAACACGACGGTCTCCTCGGTCGCGGGGTGGCACTCCACTCGTCCGCTCGTTGGAAAGACAGTCCGAGGGCCGCGCGCCGTGTCGATCCAGATGTACAGGTCGATGAACCAGCGATCCTCGCGGATGCGCCCCTCCGCGATGCGCTCCGAAGCTGTGTTGATCACGTACCCAGAGGTCTCCGAGCCGTAGATCTGATGACCCGTGACCGCCTCCTCGAGATCCAGCACGTCCGCCATGGTCTCCTCGTTGACGAACACGAGGACCTTCGGCTCCGCGTAGCGCCGGAGCTGCTTCGCGGCCTTGTGGATGTGGCTCGCGACCCGCGCCAGTGCGTTGTCCTTCCGGGTGCCGGACCACGAGTGCGCGTTCGGCCTCTCCACCGTCCAGCCCGAGGCCTCCGAAACGACCGAGGCCTTGAGCGTCTTCACCTCCAGCACCGCGACGCGAGCACCCCGCGAGAGAAGCTCGTAGTCCGGCGTCATCTCGGTCGACTCCGGAATCCGTCTCAGCGCTGCGCCGAAGCGGTCCCGCAGGAGTGTGCGTACGAGGTGTTCCTGGGATGACTCGGCTGCCATGGTGTGGAACTACGCGGGCTGAGCAGGCTGTTCAGATGGATCCGGGGCGACGCGGAGATCTCCGGAGAGGAGGGCCGACGACAGCTCGGCTTTCGTCCGTACCAGCGAAGCAAGCTCTGCTTCGTGCGCCAGTTGCGCCTCGTCGACGCTGGTCAACGCGTCGCCAATGAGACCCTGTTCCTCAAGCGGAGGCAGCGGAACGCGAATGGACCGGACATCGCTCCCGTTGATCTTGTAGGTCCCGTTGGTCGTCTTCGCTCGGTCCATGATTTGGGTGTGCACGACGTCGCTGTTCCACGTCTCAACGAAGAATGTCCTCAGGAGACACGGATGGAGTCGCACGCGCATCAAGATGTCAGGATAGATGCACCCGGCCGGCGGATGGAGCACGACTCCACACTTGCCGACCAAGTCTGGGTTTCCGTTCCCACGCACGATGAGGAGGTCACCGTCGTAGAGTACGAAGCGACTAACCGCTGCAGGGCTCACGTCTGCGTACTTGAGGTTGTTGGCGATGTCGACGCGGCCGTTTCGAACCGCGGCTATCGAAAACGTTGGCACACCCGGCGGAGTGGACCTCGCGAGTGGAGATCGCCCGTTGACCGGTCCCTCCGCAACTTCCTCGAGGCGGCGCACCTCCCAACCCTCCGGGATCTCCCCGATCTCGGTCTGCTTGAAGTGCGTGTGGCGGCCGGGCATCCCGCGGGTCAGCAGCTCCTGCATCATCGCCTTCTTTACGACCTGGAGCTGCGCGATGACGGCCTCGGTCTTCTCGATGATCTCGTCGACCGAGGAGAGGATGGCGGCGATCTTGCGCTGCTCGGGGAGGGGGGGGAGCGAAACCGCCAGAAGGTACGCGTCGTTGCGATTCAAACCCGGGACCCCTGTGGCCGAGTTGAGCGACCGAAGGTCAATCGTTCGAAGAAGCTGGTAGAGCCAAACGAGGTCGACCCCGGCGGCTGCGCTCACATAGTAGGTGGTGTCGATTGGCCAGAAGTCGTCTGAGGCCCAGACGACCTCCCCAATGCTCCCCTTGCGTCCGACCACGATTCCAGGGCCCGCGACGAGAGCCTCGCAATGCCGACCTACAGCACCGTTTGAGCCGTACACGGGAACGGGTCCGGGTCGACGTACCGACGCCGAAAGGCTCTTGCCGTACTCCAGGCTGCAAACATCCCCGAGGGACGCGGCTATCCACCCCTCAGGCGCCGCCATATCCAAGCTCCTCCAAGAACCGGTCCATCACGGCCTTCGCCTCGTCGCGCGCCCGCTCGGCATCGCGTAGCTGTCGCACCGCGTCACCCACGTCGATCTTCTCCTGCGCTTCGGCCGTCTCGACGTAGCGGCTGATGTTGAGATTGAAGTCGTTCTTGGCTATCTCCTCGAGGGGGACGACACGCGCATAGCGCTCGACGTCCGCGTAGGCCTTCACGGTGGCGGTGACCTTGGCCACGTCCTCGGGGCGCAGGAAGTTCTGGGCCGAGCCCTCGCGGTACTCGCGCGACGCCTCCACGAAGAGCACCTTGCCCTTCCGCGCCTTGGGCTTGTCGCGGTTCAGCAGCAGGACGGCAGCCGGGATGCCGGTGCCGTAGAAGAGGTTCGAAGGCAGGCCGATGACCGCCTCGACGAGGTCCTCTTCGAGCATGCCCTGGCGGATGGTGCCCTCGGCGCCCCCGCGGAAGAGCACGCCGTGGGGCATGACGACGGCGGCCCGCCCCTGGGCGTTGAGGGTGGCCACCATGTGCTGCACGAAGGCGAGGTCGCCCTTCCCCTTGGGCGGGAGGCCGAAGCGGAAGCGCCCGTGCGGGTCGTGTCCGGCCTCCTCGATGCCCCAGCTGTCTAGGCTGAAGGGCGGGTTGGCGATGACGCGGTCGAAGCGCATGAGCTCGCCCGACTCGAGCAGCTTGGGGTCGCGGAGCGTGTCGCCCTTCTCGATGCGCGCGTCGGGGAAGCCGTGCAGCAGCATGTTCATCTTGCAGATGGCCCACGTGCCGAGGTTCTTCTCCTGGCCGAAGAGGCTGAAGTTCTTGGCCTGGCCGCCGTGGTCCACGATGTAGTGCGCGCTCTGCACCAGCATGCCGCCCGAGCCGCAGGTGGGGTCGCAGATGCGCATGCCCTCGGCGGGCTCCAGCAGCTCGACCAGCAGCCGCACCACCTGGCTGGGGGTGTAGAACTCGCCGCCCTTCTTGCCCGCGTCGTCCGCGAACTTCTCGATGAGGTACTCGTACGCGCGCCCCAGCATGTCGGGCTCGGAGAGCGAGCTGTTCTTGAGGTCCACCTGCGCGAAGTGCTGCACCAGCTTGTGCAGCGTGGTGTCGCGCTGCTTGGTGTCGCCCAGCTTGTTCTGGTCGTTGTAGTCGACCCCGCCCAAGACCCCTTCGAGGGACTTGCTGTTCGCGTCCTCGAGGCGCGCCGAAGCGATGTTCAGGACTTCGCCGATGTTGGTGGTGGCCTTCTGAATGTGCGACCAACGAGCCTCGGGTGGCACGAAGAACTGGTGCTCGTCTGGGTCCTCGGTGTCGATGCCCTCCTTGGCGAGCTCGACGCACTCCTCGTCGAAGCGGTCGGACAGGCGCTTCAGGAAGAGCAGCCCGAAGATGAAGCTCTTGTAGTCGGAGCTGTCGATGGACCCGCGCAGGATGTCCGCGGCGGCCCACAGGTAGCCCTCCAGCTGCTCGCGCGTGAGCTTGCCGGCCTGCTGTGCCTCGGCGACCTGGCGGGCGATCTCGTCGGCGCTGGGGGCCTTGCTGGTCTGCGACTTGGCAGCGGCCCCGCTCGCAGCGCCGGCACGCTTGGGGGGTCGCCCCCGGCGGGGCTTGGCGGGCTCCGTGGAGCCGCCATCGAACGCGAGCTGCGCCTGAGCCGAGCCCTGGGCGGGGACCTTCACGCCCGCCAGCCGGTCGATGATCTCGGCCTTCTCGCGGCCCGAGTCGTCGAGGTCGAGCAGCCGGCAGAGCTCCTTGAGCCGGGCACGCTTGAAGTCCCCGAGGATGGTGCTGAGCGACGCGCGCTTGGAGGCAGCCAGGACCTCGATGGCGGGGTCCTTGGCGCGCCGGTCGGCGACTTCGAGGCCGAGGGTATCTATCGCGGCTAGCAGCTCGTCGCGAGTCAGGTGGGAGAGGATGTCGCGCTTGCGTGTCATGGGCGTGGGGGACGCTAGCGCACGGCACGGACCCGTGGTGCCGAAAGCGACAACTCGCCTGTCGCCTGTGGGCTCCGCGTATCTGAAGAAGAAATGCGGCCACTCGGGTACTGTCGTAGCCCGCGGGCACGTCCCGCCCGAGATCGACTCTGAACGCGATGGGCTGCGCAACTGCCATCCGCAGCACACGCACGGCAAGCTCCCTCCTGCGCCCGTCACACCCACCAGCACCGCGCTCCCCGCCCCCAAGCAACCAGCGCCGACTCGGCCAACTGCAACGCCGCCTCGTGCGCCCCATCATCCACGCGACGCCAGCGCTTTGCGGTCGCGGGCGAGTGGGCCCGCCATGGGCCGCGCAGTGCCCCACGTCGTCCACCGCGCACCTTAGGGCTGGTCAGCGGGTGCCGCAGCTCGAGCGGCTGCGGCTTGGGCAGCCTCAGCTTGAGCGCGTATTGCCCGCGCTTCCTGGACGGCGCGCTCCGCCTCGGCGGCGAGTCTGGCCATTTCTTCCTCCCGGGCTAGGCGTTCGCGGGCATTCTGGGCGGATTGAGCGGCCGCTGCTTGAGCAGCCTCAGCTTGAGCGCGTACCGCCCGCGCTTCCTGGGAGGCGCGCTGCGCCTCGGCGGCGAGCCTGGCCATCTCTCCCTCCCGGGCTAGACGCTCGCGGCCGGCCCATTCGTCGTCGGCGTGGTCGCCTTCCTCGCCACTCGTCGGAGGCTGACCAAGTGGCTGCGGGGCCTCCAGCGTCGTCGCTCCCGCCATGCGAACGAAGACACGAACCTCCCGTTCGCCCTCTGCCTGAATGTGCAGCGCGTCATCCCGGATCCACATATCGAACGTCGTGGCCGTAGTGGAGGCCAAGGTTGTGGTCTCGACTCGGACACGCTGGTCGGAGAGTCGCTCCCAGTGCCCCGCACCAGGCAGTCCAAGAAGCTGCGCGGTGTAACTGCCATCTTCGGAGAAGCACTGCACCGCTGCATGAGGGGCGACCTGTGACTCCCAGCAACCGATGACGGGGTCTTGGAATGGTGCACCTAGGCTTGAGACGACCTGTGCGAACTCTGTCGGAAAGGTTACCGCAGCCCCAACGCCGCCCAGGACGGCGATGAAAACCACGAGCATGCTGACAATCACGGACCGCTTCATCGCAGACCCTCCTCAGATGCCCACTGTTGGTGTTGTCGAGGTCGAGCCGGGCGAGTTCGACCTCGAAGGTACTGCCGACTGGGCAGGTGAGTCGTTTGTCGGGAGCCACGTCGCCGCGCTCCCAGGAGTGTACTCACACACGCCGCCGGCGGTCACGCTTCGGTTCAGCGAACGCCCCTCCAATGACCTTGCCCCTTGAGCCCGATCGTATCGGGACGAACGCAGATCGAGCGACGATGACGCGCGCCGGCACCGCCTCGTGTGCCTCCCGGGCCGCGAGCTTCACGCCATGTTCAGCCGGAGGTCGAACGCGGCATCGGCCTCTGGCACCGCAGATGTACCCTCCCGGCCATGACCAAGCATCAAGTCCTTCTCACGGCCGGACTGGCCTTCTTCTTGGGTTGCGCGAGCGCGCCTTTCGTCGAGGCACTCGTCGTTCCGCGGCTGAGCGCCCAACAGATCGCCGCTGGCGTTCAGCGCTGGGAGCATCAATGCGTCCTGCCGGCAGAAACGCGCTCGCAGGCAGCGTACGTGGAAGAGGTAAACGAAATTGGGCGCCGCATGGGCGCAGAGGGGCGGGAGTTGGCTACGTCTCCTGGGATGCTGTGCTTCAAGCGCCCGCTTCACTGATGTAGCGCCTACGTTCTTCGTCCTACCCGGATGGGGAGGAAGCAGGTCTCGATGCCGAAGAAGCGAGAGCCGGTTCGCCGAATCTTCACGGTCGACGATCGGACCTATGAACTATCAATCGAGTCGCCAACGTGGCGGAACCGCGCGCTCGTCGGCGCGATGGACCACGAGCGCGGGTACAATGGCCGCGCGGTCGATGCGTTAGAGCGGCACTTCGGGGACGCCTGGCTGCAACAGCAGTGTGATGCGGCCCACCCGGTGGCCGCGATGATGGCCTTGGAGCACGAACTCTACGTACCGGCGCTGTTGGACGTCGCCGATCTGCTGATCTGCGCAGAAGACCAAGCGTTCGACCTGCGCGAGATGGACAACCGCCTGCGCTCGGTGGAGGAGTACGAGAGCGCGGAGACGGAGTTGCGGGTCGCTCGCCTCTTGCACTCGTGGAAGCAGCGCGTGCGGCCCGTGCCACGCTCTCAGGACCGTGGCCACGACCTCGACTGCATCGACGCGGACGTAGCGGTGGAGGTCAAGCGCCTGGAATCCGCAGAGCGCTCCGACTTCGAGACCGCCCTGACGAACCTTGTCATGGACCCCATCCTCGACCACCTCGGGTTCGATGTGGGGTTCTGGTGGGCTGGAGCACGGGTCGAGGAAGCGTGGCGCGAGAAAGTGTCGCGTGTGGCTCTGATGAACGCGATCGCGGCCGACGTGGTGCCACCGCTGGCGAGGGCGCTACGTGACGGGGGGTCCGAGGTCGTTGTCGACGAGACGGTTGTGATCCGGATCCAGTCATCAGGCGACCCTGAGACGGGTGAGTACGGCGCGTTCGGGGACGATGTGCGTGCCGCCCAGCGCACCCGCAAGCGTTGGGAGAAGGCGCTCCGGCAGCTCCCGAACGACCGCACCGGGCTGGTGTTCCTTTGTGGCGACTACCACACCATCGCCGTCGAGGAGACGCGTCGCGCCGCGGTCGACTGGATGGAGCGCGGCGGACACGACACCGCACACATCGCCGCCACCGTGCTCCTTCTGGTGCGGAGCGGCGTTCATCAGACCGTCGAGGAGATCTGGCCCCTCCGAAACCCGTCCGCCGAGGAGTGTCACGCGTTGCGGAGCTGGGCTTGGCTGGACACCCCGATCGGCTGGCTGCGCTGAATCGCGCAGCCCGTTTGCCGTTGAGCTTCGCGCCGCGCGCCGATACGGTCCCCGCTTCCCTGCCTAGGAGGTCACGATGAAGAAGCTGTTCGTCCCGGTCGTTTGTGCTCTGGTCGGTTGCGCTGCCGGGGTGGCCATGCCGGCTCTCACGGCGCAGTCGTATGGGGCGCCCGCCCCCGGTGCGCAGCGCTGGGAGGCCTATTGTGCGTTCGAGGAAACGCTACAGATCTCGCACATCGACCGCGCCGACGGACAGCGCGAGTACAACAACATGCTGCAGCGACTCGGCAGCCAGGGCTGGGAGTACGTTGGTCCGTTTACTGGGCAGTTCGCCACTCCGTGCTTCCGTCGGCACGCTCAATAGCTTGAAGTCAGGCGGGAGAGCCTGCGACCGGCCACCCGCGCGCTCGCCGAACACGGCAACAGGGCGAACGTCGGGCGCTGGTCGTCCCCCGCTCCAAGACATCGAAGCACTCGAAGCACTGGGCATTCCAACGAGCGTCGGTGTGCTCAAGTCTGTGGCGCGAATTGACTGCGACGCGTTCGCGACGCGGCCTGCACGCGCTATCGCTGGACCCGGCCGTGCACGACTTCCTGACGCGCCTGTTGCGCTACACTTACCACACCGCCAACGGTGACATGGACGCGGTCCACCGCGTGCTCCACACCACCCTCACCCCCACCATGGAGAGCCACATGGGTACCCTCGCCGAACAACTCATCGCACGTGGCGTGCAGCAGGGCCGCGCCGAGGGGGAGCTGTCCGGGCAGCGCGAGATGCTGGCTCGAATGCTCGCCCTCAAGTTCGGTGAGCTGTCACACGCAGCACGCGCACGCATCGAAGGGGCGTCACACGACGAGCTGGCCACGTACAGTCTGCGGGTCTTGACGGCCGACACGATCGACGCGGTCTTCGGGTGACGTCTCGAGGCGGACTGGACGCTACGGAAACGCGTGGGGAGTCGCCCACGCTCGACGTGCAGCTCCGGGCCGCGACGGAGGACGACTTCGAGTTCTCTCTCGCGACCACGGAGGCAACGATGCGGGAGTATGTGGTCGCGCAGTGGGGCACATGGGATGCGGCGGCACAGCGGGCGTCCCACGAGAAGAGCTTCGACACGAGCAAGTTCCGCATCGTGCTCGTGGACGGCGACGCGGCGGGCGTCTTGGAGGTCCTCGACTTCGCGGACCACGTGCAGCTAGGGACGCTGTACCTGCTGCCTGCGTACCAAAGCCGAGGTGTGGGAGCCTTTTTGCTACAGCGCGTCCTCGCAGACGCCGTCGGTCGGCCCGTGCGGTTGCGCACACTGGCCGTCAACGCGCGTGCGCAGCGGTTCTATGCACGCCACGGGTTCAGAACGACCAGCGTCACGCCGGAGCGTGTGTACATGGAGGCGATGACCGTCTGACGGGGCGTCAGGGCGAGCCAAGCCCCGTCTGCTGCGATGACCGCGCTAGCCCTGTCGTCACGCCGTGCGGCGATGGGCGAGTTGTGGGGCGCCCCGGCAGCACGCCGTCGCCCTCACCGGAGTCCGCTCGGTGCCGTCCGCGCGCGGTAGGCGCTGGGGGACTCGCCGGTCGATTGCGTAAACGCCCGCGAGAAGTTGGCGGGGTTCTCGTAGCCGAGGCGGTGGGCGACCTCGGCGACGCGCAGCTGGGTGTGGGCCAGGAGGTGGCGGGCGCGGCGCAGCTGGGACTCGAGGAGCAGGGCCCGGAAGGAGGTGCCGCCCTGGGCGAGCTTGCGCTTGAGCGTGCGAGTGGAGACGCCGAGCGTCGCGGCCACGTGGGTGAGGCGCGGGGCCTCTCCGTCGGGAGAGCGGCCGAGGGCGTCGCGCACGGCGATGACCAGGTCGCGCTCGTCGTCCACCGTGAGTGCCAGCTCGCGCTCGCAGTGGGCGATGGCTTCGCGGGAGGCGTGCGGGTCCGCAAGGACGGGGCGCAGGGCGAGCACCTCGTGCGGCACGGCCACGCCGTTCACCACCGCGCCGAAGCGCACGGGCGGCAGGCGCTCGCGGAAGGGCGCGAAGTAGGGCGGCTCGGGGGTGTCCATCCAGATCTGGAGCGCGGGGGCGTCACCAGAGGCGTCACCCGCGGCGCGCGGCCGACCGAGCGCCGTGCCCACCGCCTCGGCGATGCTCACCAGGATGTTCTCGTAGAAGAACGTGCGCGCCACGGGGATGGGGAACTTCTCGCGCACGGTGAAGAGCGCGCCCGCCTCGTGCGGCTCGAGGGCCATGCGGAAGTGCGCCTGCCGCACGTTGGCGTAGCGGGCGCTGACCTCGAGCGAGTCGCGGATGGTGGCGCTGCTGAGCGCGGCGTAGCCGAGGATGCCGTGCAGGCCCGGCCGCATGCGCAGGCCGAACGCATAGCCGAGCCCGGGGTCCGCCGTGAGCTCCTGCGCGCGCAGCACGAAGCGCGTCCAGTCGGCGGCCGACATGCGCCCGCCCTCGCGCGTGAGCAGGTCGCGGTCGAACGGGATGCCCGCGAACAGGCGCGATGCGTCGATGCCGCGCTCCGCCAGCATCTCCACCAGCAGGTTGAGGTACGCAACGGACACCGTGGGGCGGTGCAGGTGCGGCGCGGTGGCGGCGGGACGTGAAGGGCGAGAGGAGCGAGGCATACGCACGAGAAGACGCGAGAGCGCGTGGCCCGAAATGATATCAGATTGGTGCGCTCCCCGCGTCACAGCCGCGGACCCAGCGGACCCACACTGAGCGCATGGCACTCCTCGCTCTTCATGGTTCCGTCGTCGCCGTCACGGGTGGCGCGCGCGGCATCGGGCTCGCTACGGCGCGGGCGCTCATCGAACGCGGCGCACGCGTGGCGCTCGGGGACATCGACCTCGACTTGGCCCGCGACGCGGCGGCGCAGCTGGGTCCGCACGCGCTCGCCCTCCCGCTGGACGTGCGGCGGCGCGCGTCGTTCGAGGCCTTCCTCGCCGCCACAGAGGAGCGCTTCGGCCCCCTCGACGCACTGGTGAACAACGCGGGCATCATGCCCAGCGGCGACTTCCTGGCCGAGCCCGACGGCATGAGCGACGCGCAGATCGACGTGAACCTGCGCGGCGTCATCCTGGGCTGCAAGGTCGCGCTGCCGCGCCTGCTCGCGCACGGGCGCGGGCACATCGTGAACGTAGCCTCCATGGCGGGGCGGCTGCCCGTGCCCGGCCTGGCCGTGTACTGCGCCACCAAGTTCGCGGTGGTGGGCCTGACCGAGACACTCGCGGAGGAGTACCGCGACAGCGGGGTGGACTTCACCGCCGTGCTGCCCGCCAAGGTCACCACGGAGCTGGCCGCGGGGACCGAGCGCGCGGGGCGCGGCATCCCCACCGTCTCCGCCGAAGATGTCGCTGCGGCCATCGTCGGCGCGCTGGACCACCCCGTCGGCGAGGTGACCGTGCCGCGCTACCTCAAGGCCCTCGCGCCCCTGCAGTCCTCCGCGCCGCGCCCGGTGCTGCGCACGGTGCGACGCGCGCTCGGTGACCGCCGCATCCTGAACGAGCTCGACGCCCAGGCCCGCGCTGGGTACACGAGCCGCATCGCGCGCCTGGCCGTGACCGACGCCCCGGAGGGGGCAGCGTGAGCGCGGCGAGCAGTGGCCACGAGCAGCCCGTGGACGTGCTGATCATCGGCGCGGGCATCAGCGGCATCGGCGCGGCCATCGTGCTGCGCGAGCACGGCTTCGACGACCTGCTCATCCTCGAGAAGGCCGACGCGCTGGGCGGGACCTGGCGCGACAACACCTACCCCGGTTGCGCGTGCGACGTGCCCTCGGCGCTGTACTCGTACTCCTTCGCGCAGCGGGCCGACTGGAGCCGCGCCTTCGCGGGCCAGGCCGAGATCCTGGCGTACGTGCAGGACACGGCCGAGCGCTTCGACGTGCGCCAGCGCATCCGCTTCGGCGAGCCCCTGGAGAGCGCGCGGTGGGACGACGCGCGTGGCCGCTGGACCGTGCGCACACCGCGTGGGCAGTACGCCGCGCGCATCCTGATCAGCTGCGCGGGCTACCTGCACGAGCCGCAGCTGCCGGACGTGCCGGGCCTCGACGCGTTCGAGGGGCCCGTGTTCCACTCGTCGCGCTGGGACCACGGCGTCGACCTACGCGGCAAGCGCGTGGCCGTGGTGGGGACGGGGGCCTCTGCCGTGCAGTTCGTGCCGCGCATCCAGCCCAAAGTGGCCGAGCTGGTGCTCTTCCAGCGCACGCCGCACTGGGTGCTGCCCAAGCCCAATCCGTCGATGCCCGCCGCGTCGCAGCAGCTGCTGGACCTCCCGCGCGCGAAGGAGACGCTGCGCGCCATGCTCTACCGCGGCTTCGAGGGCTTCGGCGTGGGCTTTCGACACCCGGAGCTGCTGCGCCGGCTGCAGTTTCTCGGGGAGGCGCACATCGCGCGGGCGGTGCGCGACCCCGCGCTGCGCGAGGTGCTGACCCCGCGCTACACCCTCGGCTGCAAGCGCGTCCTGCTCTCCAACGACTACTACCCGGCGCTGGCACAGCCCAACGTCACGGTGCTGCCCACCGGGCTGGGTGCCGTGCGCGGCGACGTGGTCGTGGGCAGTGACGGTACCGAGCAGCGCGCCGACGTGATCATCCTCGGCACGGGCTTCCACGTGAGCGACCCGCCCATCGCCGAGCGCATCCAGCGCGCCGACGGGTGCACCCTCGCCCAAGTGTGGAACGGCAGCCCCGAGGCGCACCGCGGCACGGCCATCGCGGGCTTCCCCAACGCGTTCCTCGTGCTGGGGCCCAACCTGGCCATCGGCAACAACTCGGCGTTCGTCGTGATCGAGTCGCAGCTGCGCTACATCACCGCCGCGCTGTCTTGGATGCGGCGCACGCACACCGACGTGGTGGAGGTGCGCGCCGACCGACAGGCCGCCTACAACGCCGAGGTGCAGCGGGACCTGGCGGGCACGGTGTGGAACACCGGGGGCTGCCAGAGCTACTACCTCGACGCGAACGGCCGCAACAGCATCGGCTTCCCGTGGAGCACGGACCGCATGCAGGCGCTACTGGCCGAGTTCGACCACGACAACTACGACAAGCGCTCACCCCGCGCCGCGCGAGGGCACGTGGCGACGACACGCGCATGATGCCGAGCCCGCGTGGGCTCGCCGTCATCGCCTACGGCAGGCGCCAGTGCTTGGGAACGGGCGCGGACTTCCGCGTCGCGGGGTCGAAGCCCACCATCACGACCTCCACGCGGCAGACCACCTTGTCGTCCGCGTGGACCACCTGCTCCAGGGTCAGGCTCTTGTCGCCGATGCCGATGGCGCGTGTGTGCAGCGTGAACACTTGCCCGTAGCGGCCCTCGCGCGGGTAGTCCATGGCGAGGCGCGCCAGCACGAACCACGGGATCTCCGAGCGCTCGTCCGGGATGTTCTTGAAGAAGGTCTCGCGCCCGACCTCGGCGAACGCCGCGTAGGACCCCGAGCTGATGTGACCCATGGCGTCCGTGTCGGAGAAGCGCACCTGGATGGTGTCCTCGACGGGCGCCAGCACGACCGTAGCTTTGACCTGCTCGCTCATGCGGGGCGATAGCACGACGCGGCCCGCTCAGCAGCCCGTGACGACGCGCGACAGCGGAGCGTGGACCGCAGCCGGCGTCAACCGAGCAGCCTCGTGAGCTCCGACACCAGCAGGGCCAGCGCGAACGGCTTCTGGAGAAACACGGTGCGCTCGGGCGCGTCGCGGACCGCGTCGGCGGCGGTGTGGTCGAGGCCGCTCATCATGACGATGGGCAGCTGCGGCGAGTGCGTGCGGAGAGCGCGCACCAGCTCGTTGCCGGTCATGCCCGGCATCACGACGTCGACGACCGCGGCCGCGTAGCGCCCGGGGTACGCCGCAGCGTGCGCGGCGGCGTCCGTGCTGGAGCCGAAGACGCTCACCTCGAAGCCGGCCTGCACCAGCACCTCCCGCACGACGCTGCGCACCATGTCCTCGTCGTCCACCAAGAGGATGCGCGTACCGGGTCGCTGCGAAGCCCGCTGCTCGCGGCCCGCCTCGCGCGCCGCCTCGGGGGCGCCGCTGCGTTCGCCGGCCGGAAGCGTGACGCGAAACGTGGTGCCCTCCCCTTCGGCGCTGCGCACGTCGAGACGCCCGTGATGACCCCGAACGATGCCCAGCACGGCCGAGAGCCCCAGCCCGCGCCCCGTCTCCTTGGTGGTGAAGAACGGCTCGAAGATGCGGCGCTGCGTCTCTTCGCCCATGCCCGCCCCGCTGTCCGTGACTTCGAAGAAGACCACCCCATGAGGGGCTGGGTAGTCGTCGGGCAAAGGCACGGATGGGTCCACATCGGAGCCAGACGTGACGTGGATGGTCCCCTCGCCACCACCGAGCGCGTCGGACGCGTTGGTGAGCAGGTTCATGATGACCTGTTGAATCTGCGCCGCGTCGACCGACACGGGCGGCAACGCCGGGTCGAGCGCATAGGTGAGCCGCGCGCGCTTGGAGAGGCCCGAGGCGATCAGGCTGCCCATGTCCGTGATGAGCGCGTTCAGGTCCGCGAGACCGACACGGAAGTGCCCGCGCCCGGCGTAGACCAGCATCTGATGCGTCAGCTCGGCGGCCCTCAGCGCAGCGCGCTCGCCCTGCTGCACCAGCTCGCTCGCACGTGACACCGCCGGCACGTCGCGCGCGAGGAGGTTCAGGCTACCGAGGATGACCGCCAGCAGGTTGTTGAAGTCGTGCGCGATGCCCCCGGCCAAGAGCCCGAGGCTCTCCAGGCGCTGTGCATGACGCATCTGATCCTCGAGGCGACGCGTCTCCAGCTCGAGGGCCTTGCTCTCCGTGACGTCCACGGACAGACCCGTCAGCCCGACGATCGTCCCGTCGGCGTCGAGACGTGGGAAGTAGCGGTTCGACCAACGACGCCCGCCCACGCTGACCTCGGCCGCGTTGGCCTCCCCACGTAGCGCCTGCACGATGGCGGCGAGCGCCTCTGGCGCATCCGCGTACAGCTCGTGCACCGACTGGCCGACGAGCTGCCCCGGCTCCAGCCCCAGAGACATGAGGGCCTGACCTTCGGAGAGCGTCACGATGCCGTCCATGTCCACGGCCCACAGCACGATGGGCATGGACCCGATCACCGAGTGCAGCTGGGCCCGCACCTCGGCGAGCTCCGCGATCAGCTGGACGCTCAGGTTTCCCGACTCGGAGGACATGCGCTCCCGTCGACCATACACGGATTCGCCACGAAGGTGGGACGGGCGCTCCCAGGCAGTTATGGTGCGTGCATGTCGCGTACCCCGAAGCTGTCTTGCGCGGCGTTGCTAGCCTTCGGGCTCTGCGCGCCGGGCTGCGGTTCCCCCGACCGCACCATGATGATGACCGAAGACATGGCCGTCCCGACCGATAGCTCGGGTATGGGCACGGCGCTGGCGCTGGACGACGTGTACACGGTCACGCCAGGCGAAGCGTTCATGGTGGCCGCGGCGAACGGCGTCCTGGCCAACGACACCGCCGTGGCGATGCTGACGGCCGGCGCGCGCACGTCCACCCAAGGCGCCGACGTGAACGTCGCAGCCGACGGCAGCTTCACCTACGCCACACCCGTCGAGATGACGGGGGACGACACGTTCACGTACAGCGTGATGGGCAGCGACGGCGTCGCGGTCACCGGCACGGTCACGCTCCGTCCACGCGTGGGCTGCGGTGACGGGACACGTCAAACGGGCGAGCTCTGCTTCCCATCCGACCCGCTGGTCACGCGCGGGTTAGTCTCTCGATCGACGCTGGCGAACATCGACGCGGACTCGGCGCCGGAGCTGGTTGTGACGAGCGTCTCCCAGCTCGGGCACGCGTTCGTCGAGGTGTTCGAGGTAGCAGGACCGGGACTAGCGCTGCGCTCCACCACCCCCCTCTCGGTCTTCGAGCTGTCGGGCGAGCACGCCCTCGGCGACGTGGACGGTGACGACGACCTCGACCTGTTGTTCGCCACGTACGACACGCTGCACATCCATCGAAACGATGGCACCGGGACGTTCAACGCATGGGTGAGCCTGCCGTACGGCGCCAGCGTGTTCGGGGACGTGGCGCTGACGACCGGACGCTTCGATGCAGACGCTCACCTGGACGTCGCGGTGCTGCAACGCAATGACGGCACGGTGCAGCTCTTGCGCGGCGACGGAACAGGAGCGTTCGACGTGAGCGCCACGCCCATCCTCGTGACGCCGAGCTACCGCGTTCAGGCCGTGGACATCGGCGACGACGGAGACCTCGACATCGCGCTCCTGCCGCAGAACGCGAGCGCGGGGGACCTCCGCTTCCTCCGGGGCGACGGAATCGGCGGCCTCGTCGAGGAGTCGCTGACCACGGGTGTGTCGTCGCCGGTGGTGCTCGATGGGCTGTTCGACGCGGACGCGCATCGTGACCTCGTCGTCGTGGGCACGGGCATCACCCTGCTCCCGGGGGACGGCGCAGGCGACTACGGCACGGCGGTGGACCTGACCCCGGTCACCGCGTTCACGAGCGTGCTCGGCGCGGCGCTGGGAGACTTCGACGGAGACACCCGGCTGGACGTGGCTGGCGCGAGCAACGGCGGGCTGCGCGTGTTGTTCCAGACGCCCGCCGGGGGCTTGTCCGACGGCTGGAGCGAGAACCCGGGGGTGCGCTACGAGGAGCTCCATCGCCTCCCGGGCGCCGCCTCGGCCGCGGACGACCTGCTCGCGCGCAACGACCGGCGCGTGACGCGCTTTCGCGGCGATGGGGCCGGCGGGATGGTCGAGAGCACACCTGCGCTCCCGTCCACGCGTTTCGGGTCGTTCCTCACCGACGGCGCCCTCGCGGATCTGGACGGTGACGGCGCGCTGGACCTCGTGGTGGCGGACTACAACACCTCGCGTGTGTCCCGCTTCGCCGGTGACGGGCGCGGCGGGTTTGGCGCGCCTGCGATGGTGGCGCAGCTGTCGAGCGCCGTGCAGTCGGTGGCCATCGGGCGCCTCGACGCGAACACCAGCGCGGACATCCTGACCGCCGAGACGAGCGGAAGCTCCGTCGGTATCTGGCTGGCCACCGTGTCGGGGGGGTTCTCCAACAGCGGCTCCGTGGCGGTGGGGCCGGGGCCCGCGCGTGTGGTGCTCGCCGACTTCGACGGGGACACCATCCTGGACTTCGCCACGGCCAACGCGGGGACCGCCGCAGGCGTCCCAGGCGGCGCGCAAGACACGGTCAGCATCCGCCTCGGGACGGGCTCGGGCACGTTTACCGCGCCAGCCGTGCCCGAGGTCCCGGCCTGCGAAGGCCCAGAGCGTCTGGCCGTGGGGTTGGTCGACGACGACACGCACCTCGATCTGGTCGTGACCTGCATCAGCGGTGACGAAGTGGCGGTGCTGCTGGGCGATGGCGCCGGGGGCTTCACGCACGCCGCGGGCTCCCCCATCGCCACGGGCAACGCGCGCGACGTCGCGCTCGCCGATCTCGACGGTGACGAGGTCTTGGACTTCGTCATCACCCAGGAGGTCTCGCAGAAGCTCGCGGTCTGGAAGGGCGTGGGCGACGGGACCTTCACCTACCTGGGTGAGGTCCCGGTTGGCGGGGTCACACACAGCCTCGCGCTACTCGACCTCGATGGCGACGAGGTCGTCGATCTGGTCGCCACGACCGACCGCGGCGCCGAGCTCTACGTGGGCATAGGCGACGGGACGTTCACCACGCCGCCCGGCTCACGCACAGGCGCCTTCGGCGGAGAGGTCGTGGCGGGCGACCTGACGGGCGACGGCTTGGCGGAGCTCGTGCTGATCGACGGCCCCAGCGTGACGGTGCTGCGCTCGCGGTACTGAGTACGGCTGACCTATACTGCACGCATGACGCACGACGCGACGACGCTCGCCGCCAGCCACTCTCCCGTGAGCCACGGCTTGCGCGCCGTGCTCGCGGTGGTCGCGGGCGACGAGCCCTCCGTACGCACGCTGGCTCCCGGCGGCGCGCTCACGCTCGGGCGGTCCAGCTCCTGCGACTGGAGCTTCACGGACACCCAGGCCAGCCGCGTGCAGGCCATCGTGCGCTTCGACGACGAGGCGGGCCTCAGCATCGAAGACCCCGGCAGCCGCAACGGGACGTTCCTGGACGACGAGCGCGTCCACACTCCGCAGCCGTGGCTCCCCGGTCAGGTGGTGCGCTTCGGGGCCGTGCGCCTGGTGGCGACGATCACGGGTGCGCGCGCCGACGAGGAGGACGCGGCAGACGACACCGAAGACGATGGGGTCGTGGTCAGCTCGCCGCAGATGGTGGAGACGTTCGGGTTGGCCGACCGCGCAGCGCGCAGTGAAGCCACGGTGCTGGTGCTGGGCGAGACCGGCACGGGCAAGGAGGTGCTGGCCGACCGCATCCATCGCAAGAGCAAGCGCAGGCGCGGTCCGTTCGTGACGTTGAACTGCGGGAGCTTGGTCGAGACCCTCGCGGAGTCCACGCTCTTCGGTCACGAACGAGGCGCCTTCACGGGCGCCGCACAGCGTCACGCGGGCGTCTTCGAGCAGGCCCACGAGGGGACGCTGTTCCTCGACGAGGTGGGCGAGTTGTCCGCGAATCTGCAGACGCGCCTGCTGCGGGTCTTGGAGGACGGGCGCGTGACGCGCGTGGGGGGCTCGACACAGACCGAGGTGAACGTGCGCGTGGTGGCCGCGACGCATCGTGATCTGCCGGAGATGGTGCGCGCGGGCGAGTTCCGCGAGGACCTGCTGTATCGACTGGACGTCGTGCGCATCCGCGTGCCTCCGCTGCGTGAGCGCACCGAGGACGTCGAGCCGCTCGCGCTGCACTTCTTGGATCAGTTCGCAGGGGGGCGACCGCTGCGCTTGTCCGCCGGCGCGCGGCGCGCGTTGCTCGCGCACCCGTTCCCCGGGAACGTCCGCGAGCTACGCAATTGCATGGAACGCGCGGTGGCCCTCGCGGCGGACGTCGTCATCCACGAAGGCGACCTCAACCTGTCGTCGCGCACCTCGGCCGAACGCGGTGGGCTGCTGCGTGCGCAGGTGGGCGACGAAGAGAAGCGCGCCGTGCTCGAGGCGCTCGAGGCGTGCGAGGGGAACCAGACGCGCGCTGCGAAGCGGCTGGGCATCGCGCGGCGCACCTTGATCAACAAGATGGAGAAGTACGGGCTGCACGGGAAGGGCAAGTAGGCCGACCGCAGGCGGGGAGCGCCGCGAGAATTGTGCAGGTCGCTGCACAGTGTGCAGCCGAGGTCCACCGGGGGTCTTCTCAGGGAGGCGCAGCGCGCCCTGAAACAAGCGCCTTCCGATGGCATGAGGGTTGCGTAGGTCAGTCGCAGGAGATCGCTGACTTATGACCACCATGCAACGCACCCTCACTTCTCTCTCGCTCCTCTTGGCCCTCTCGGGGCTCACCGCCGGCTGCGGCGACGGTGGCCCCGCGGGTACTGCCAAGCTCTTGGTGCAGGGACGGGTCGAGGCCAACCTGGATCGAGACGCAACGACGGTCACGGCGCATGTCATCGCCGAAGACGGCAGCCGCGAGCCCGTCGCGATGGAGCCCACCGCGACCGACGGAAGCGGGCGCTACCGCATCGAGAGCGACGCGGAGCTCCGCGCTGACACGAACATCGTGCTCGACGCAGACGACGGCTCCGAGCACGCAGCCGTCGTGCTGACCGTCGACGCCGACGGCGAGATGACCGCCGAGCCCATGAACGAGGAGACCACCCTGGAGGCGGCGGTGTTCGAGTCGCTCGCGACGTCCGCCACATGCGAGGACTGCTCGCACGCGGCCGTCCGTGCCGCCGTGGAGGCAGAGGCGGCCGCCACGTACGAGAGCGCGGGACCGTCGGAGGCCACGCTCGCGGACGTGAGCGCGACCATTGCCGCGCGCATCGAGGCCGAGGCGAGCGTGCTGCGCGAGGACAGCGCGAGCGCGTTCGAAGCCTACGTCGAGGCACGCGCGGAGGCTCAGACCCAAGAGGCCGAAGCGCTGGACGCGGCGACGAACGCGTCCGCGACGGCGGAGGCGCACGCGCAGTACGACCAGGCCATCGCCAATGCCCAAGCGGAGAGCAGCTACACGGCAGAGACCTGGGCGGCCAGCGCGCACGCCGCCGCCGAGGCAACCCGCATGGAGGCGAGCAGCGTGTCGCTCGAGGCGACCCTCTACGCGCAGCTCGTCGCCGACGCCGAGCAGGAGCGCGCGGCCTCGGTGCATGCCGCGATGGAGGCCGAGCTCGCCGCGGCTGGCGTGACCGACGTGAGCCTCGACGCCACCTTCGCCGCCCTCGAGATTGCCATCGACGACGCGCGCGGGGACGGCGCGGCGGCCGGCGACAGCATCGCCAGCGCCTGGGCGGACGCGGCCGTGTCTCTGCGCGCCGAGATCTCGGGCTCCCTGGACGGCGTGGTGAAGACCGCGTTCGACGGTTGGGCGACGTTCTCGACCACGTTGGTCGCTACGCTGCGCGCCGACGCGGCGCTCGGGGGAACGGGCAGCGTCGCGTCGGCCGTGATGCTGGGCGGGGGCCTCGGGGACATCAGCGCGGACGTGACGGCGCTGACGTCGGCCGGGATGGACTCCGCCACGGCGGCGGCCTTCGCGAGCGTCCTGCTGCACGCCGAGCTGGCGGCCAGCGCGCAGTGACCGCGCGCTGAGGCAACTTTGGCAGCCTGCTGCCCAGCGGCAGGCTGTCTTCCTCGAGGGGCGCGGCGTCACGTACGTCGCGCCCCTCCTCTATTTCACCAGCGCGCAGGCCTGCCCACCGCGTGAGCGCCGCCTGCCGTTCGAGGTCGGCGCGCATCGGCGCTCCTGCTTTCACTCCATCTGCTCGCGGATGTAGCGGGTCTCGCCCGACGACAGACGCACGTCGATGGTGCGCTGGGCGTCGAGGGGCGCGTTCACGAGGCGGACCTGATGACGCCCGGGAGGCAACGCGAGCGCGGTGATGGGGGTCTGTCCCACACGTCGACCGTCCACGAACACCTCGGCCCACGGGCGAGCGCCGATGTGCAGGTAGGCGCTCGGAGGCGCCCCGGCCACCGTCGACGGAGTGGCGATCGGCTCCGAATCGTCCGCAACGGACGACGCCGACACGCCGTCTCCGCTCGGCGTGGTCCCTCTGGTGGTGCGGCCGGTCCCGCGACCATCGGTGCGGACGCGCGAAGCGGTTCGGCGAGACGTCATGGCGGGCGCGGACTGACTCCCGTGTTCCGTGACCAGCGCATCCGGGGCGCGCTCGCTGGCGGGGGCCACCGGTCCCGCCGACCCGGCGCTTCGCTCGCGCGTGCCGGCTCCCCGCGGCGGTCCATCCGTCACGGCCGAGCGCTCATCCTCGCCCGCTGAGGCGACGGGCACCTCCGGGGGATCCTCGAGCCCCTCGGCGCCACGCAGCGCCCACACCAAGACCCCGCCCATGAGCCCCAGCACCAGCAGCAGCGCCCCCCCAAAGACCGCGCGACGACGCACGCGAGCCGAAGGACGCGCCGTCCCACGGATGGAGTCCGGGACGGCGGCGCCAGGGTCCGTCGCGGTCGTGCCAGCGGTCGCCGGGGCCGGGCGCGAGTTCGCCGCAGCCGCGTCGAGGTCCACCCGGGCATCCGGCCCCGCGTCCAGCGTGGGCAGCAGCGCTGGATCTCCCCCGTGGACCGCGGCCTCCCCACCCGCGGATGCATCGCGAGCGTCGCGTGCTTGGGCTGGTTCGGGCGGGGCGGTCACGGTAGGCAGCGTGCCGGGCGATGCCGCGAAGCTTGCGGCCGTGAGGAACACCACCTCCAGCGAGGGTCCCTGTTGGTAGCCCGAGGTCATGTGCTCGACCCGCCGCTGCAGGGACACGCGAGGCAGCTCGGCGCCGCTCGCGATCGACACGGACTCGAGCCGCTCCAGCTCGCGGGCCACCTCCTCCATACTGCTGGGGCGATCCTCGACCAGGGGCGCGACCATGCGCACCAACAGCTCCGCCAGCGGCGCGGGCGCGACCTTCCGCACCTCGTTCGGGTCACGCGAGAGCGCCCCCGTCGCGAGGTGGTTCAGCGTGACGCCCATGGCGAAGATGTCCGCCCGCCCGTCCACCTCGAACCCCCAACGTTGCTCGGGGGCCATGTAAGCGGGCGTCCCCGCGGCGGGGAGCTCCGTGCCCGACAGCATGGCCACCCCGAAGTCCGTCAGGTGGACCTGCCCCGCGCGACTCAGCAGGACGTTCGCCGGCTTCACATCGCGGTGGACGATGTCGCGCGAGTGAGCGTGCGCGAGGCCATGCGCCAAGCGCGCGCCGATGTAGCTGACCTCCGCCACGGACAGCGGCTCCTGGCGCGCCCGCGTCGCCTCGAGCACCGCGCCCATGTCCACACCATCGACCCACTCCATCACCAGGTAGTAGCCGTCCTCCGCGCTCCCGAAATCGAAGACAGGCACGATGTTCGCATGAGACAGCTGCATGGACAGCTTGGCCTCGGAGATAAAATGTGAGACGGCCCCCTCAGAGAGCTTGCGGCTCGCTAGGATGCGCTTGATGCACACGCGCTTGGACGTCCCGGCCGCACCCACTGCGCGGGCGGAGAACACCTCACCCATCCCGCCGCTCGCTACGCGATGCTCGAGGATATAGCGACCCACACGATCTTGGCTCGGCTGACCCGCACTCATCTTGTTCTCCTCGTGTGTACCGTCTTGGGCGGCTGCGCGCACCAGCGCCGTTCCGCCGGCGCCGTTTCGACGCGGCCCGGCGCGGCGGTGGTCCTCCTGTCGGTCGAGCCCGAGCACGAAGAGTACGCCGTGGCCATCGCACGCGCGCTCCGACGCGGACCGAGCCCCAGCGGTGCACCTTGGCTGCCTGTGCCCGAGCGCGAGACACGCGCCCTCCACGACGAACTGGCACGCATCGAAGCCCTGTTCTTCGACCTGGACCTCCCCGGCGCCGAGCGCGCCGCGCGAGACGTCCTCGCGGGCATCGATGATGGGCTCGTCACCGTGGACGACCAGGCCGCCTTGCTGAACGCGCTCATCCGCGCAGCGCAGGTGTTCGACGCCCAGGGAGCGGGGGACGCCGCCGATGACGCCCTCCGGCGCGCCACGGCCGTGCGTCCGGGCTTCGAGCTCTCTGCCGTCGACTTCCCCCCCAGCTTGATCGCTCGCCGCGCGGCGCTCGGCGCCACGTCGGAGCGTCGTGTGCTGACGCTCCGCGACCTGCCCCCGGGCGCCCACGTCTACGTGGACGGCGCCCCCGTGAGTGGCCCGCAAGTCGCGCTGGTGCAGGGCCCCCACGTGGTGCGCGTCAGCGCGCCGGGCTACCTGCCGCTTCAGCAACGCATGGACCTCCAGGTGGACACCGCGCTGGCCCCCGAGCTCACCGTGGACCCAGAACGCCTGCACGCGCTGCCCGCCGACCACGCCCGCGCGTACTTGGCCAGCCACGACGCGCACGCGCTCCGCTTGTCGCTCTCCGTCTCGAACGAAGGGCGCAGCTGCAGGCTCTCCGTGGACGGCGAGCCGAGCGTCAGCGTGCTCGCCCCCCTCGACGAAGGTCCTCCCGCCGTCGCGGCGCGGCTCGTGACCGAGCGCGAGGCCGCGCGAGACGCGCGCATTGCCGGGGCCACGAGGCGACGGCGCGTACGTGGCGTCGTCGCGGCCACCGCCGTGGTGGCCGCGGGCGCGGGGGCAGGCGCGTACGTGGCGCTACGCCCAAGCGCGGACGGTTGGCGCGGCAGCGGCCAACTCGCGGAGAGCTCACCATGACTCGGTCGCGCGTTGTCTCGTTGACGTCCGTCGGTCGCGCCGTCTCGCGACTCGGGCTCGTCTCGCTCTGCGTAGCCTGCGCGGGGACCGTGTCGTTGCTGTCGTTCAGCGTCACGCGCGACGCCCTCGAGGACCCGTTCCCCGGCGCCACGGCGGTCGAGGTGTCCGTCCGCCAAGACGGCGTGCGGTTGCCACGCGCCGTCGCGCGCACGGCGCTCTCGGGCGAGCCCTTCGCCACGCCCGTCGTGCCCTTCGGGACGGGCTACACGCTGCGTGTCGACGTGCTCGACGGCGAGCTGCTCCTGGCGAGAGGCACGAGCGCGACCTTCGCGACGCAGCGCAGCGAACAGGGCGCGCTGCCCGACGTCTTCGTCGCGCCTCTCGGTCGCTTTGCGCAGCTGGCCACCCGCTCCGCCCCGACACCCGTCGCGGCCGCGCGCGTGGGCGACGCGCTCGTGGTCGGCAACGCCGATGGCTCGGTCAGCCGCGTCGACGCCCACACGGCTCTCACCGACGAGCTGCTCGCTCCGGCGGCCGGCCGCCGCTTCGTCGCGCTGCCGAGCGGGCTGCTCGTCACGACGGGGGGCGACGCTTGGTTCTTCGACGACGACGCCCACGCCACGGTGGCGGCGGAGCTCGCGCGGCACGGGCCCGACGCGCTCCTCGTGCCCATGCTCGACGGGACACCCGGCGAGCCCTGTGGGTTCGCGCTCGGCGGGCGCACGGCACCCCAGGCGCTGACGAGGCTCTGCGTGGTGGGCGGCGTCCTCGAGGTCGAGCCCCTCCCGGACGTCGGGCTGGGCGGCTGGGGTGGCGTCGGGGTGCACGTGAGCCTCGGGGCCGATGGTGGGCGCTTGGCCTGGGTCGGGCGGCAAGACGCGGGCGGCACCAGCAGCGCGCTCACCCTCGTGGACCCGGGCGCGCCCCAGGACACGCGCACCGTGGCCCTCGACCTGCCGACGACGGGCGCGGCGGTGATCGCCAACGCGCCCGGCGAGCTGCTGGTCGTGGGCGGGCGCTCGGCAGCGGGTGTCGTGCTGAGCGACGTCGCCCGAGTCGTCGTGCAGGCCTCGGGGACCGCGGTGCGCGCCGTCCCCGCGCCAGAGCCGTTGTTCTCGCCTCGTCAGGGAGGAGCCGCCGCGTGGGTGGCCGACGGTGTGTACCTGGTCTACGGCGGAACGAACGCGGGCGGTGCAGCCGTGAGGCGCGCCGAGCTGGTCGACGTACGGGGCTTCCCGGGCGTCGTGGCGCCCACCGGAGAGCTCCCGGTCGAAGCCTCCGTCGTGGCGCCAGTGGACGATCACGCGCTCGTGGCGATCGGGGCCAGCGCCATGTACCGCTATGCGGCTCCTCGGGGGTTCGAGTGAGCGCTCCCGGCATGCCCACGAGTCCCCATCGTGGACTGGCACGACTCTCGCAAATGGCTGGCGTGATGCTCCGTCGCGCCGCCGTTCTGTGCACCCTCCTCGTCTCCGGCTGTGCCCCCGCCGAGGACACCGCGCCCCTCAGCGGCGGCGACCAGGGCACGGCCGGCGCCGCCGTGGACATCGCGCTCGAGGTGCGCGTCAGCGGCCCGCTCGACGTGATCGAGCTGAGCGTGGAGTTGGCGAGCGTCGAGATGCTCAGCGACCGTGAGCCAGACGAGGCGGCTCGGCTCGGGCTGGACGGCCAACTCGCGCTACACGACGGCTTCGGCGACCAGGTGAGCTCTGCCGCGCCGGGCGCGTACAGCGTGCTGCTGCTCTCACCGCGTGAGACCGCCCCAGCGCTGCGCCTGGTGGTGACCCTGGCCGGCGTACGCGTGCAGCTGGAGGCCAACGCGCTGCCTCCCATCCGGCTCCGCTGCCCAACGCCCATCGACGTGGCGGATGGCGCGGGGCTGACGGTGCTGGGCACGCTCGACCTCAGCGACCTCGATGGCCTCTTCACCGGCGCGCTCTTCCCGCTCCCCATCGGCACGACCGAGATCTCGGTCACCGAGCTGACGCACCCGAACCTGGTGACCGACGTGGTGACGGCCATCGTGTCGTCGTGGAGCCTGACCTGCACGCCAGGTTGAGCACGCGCGGCGCTTCGGGATCTCGTGCACGAGCCTGCACACTGGGCACGCAGCTGCACACCGCGACCGCCAGGTCGTGCCGCAGCGCCCGACAGCGCCGCGCGAGCGGCTACGCGCTCTCGGACCCCAACTGCTCCACCAGCGCCGACACCAGCTCGACGTGGGCCAGCACACGGTCCTCCTCGGCACCGCGCCACGAGCTCTCGAGCGTGAGCTCGGGTAGGCCCAGCGCGTCGGCGTACATGCCGGTGTGCATCATGCCGAGCGTCGCGGCCCAGAGCTTGGTCGCCAGGTGGTTCGCACGCGACGTGGGCGCATACCCCGGTGCGGGCAGCCGACGCCCGAAGTAGTCACTGCTCGCCAGCAGAACGCCGCGCGTGTCCAGCGTGGCGATGGCGCGCTCGGCCAGCGCAGCCGGGGTGTGGCGGTTGGCGAAGACGAACGAGGCGTCCTGTGGGCCCTCGTGCAGCGACAGGATCAGCTGCGGGCGGAAGTCGGCGATGACATCGCGAACGAGCCGCGCCTCCACCGTCTCGAAGCGCTTGAAGTCGCGGTTGATGTCGAAGCCTTGTCCGTTGAAGCGCGACCCATAGACCGCCCCGACGGGGTTGACGGGCGTGACGACCCCCACGGACACTGCAGGGGCTTTCCCACCAGCGAGCTGCGTCAAGCGCGCCAGGATGCGGGGCACGGCGACGATCCCGGCGTGCTCGTTGCCGTGTACGCCCGAGAGCACCAACAGCCTCGGCGCCCGCTCCGACGCGCGGTTCTGCACCCACGTGACGGGGAAGGAGCGCCCCTCGTAGGAGACGTGTCCCAACGTGCGAAGATCGAAGTGCGCGGCGTGCTCCTCCAACGCGCGCACGTGCGCGTCCGCATCGAACCCGAGGAGCTCCACCCCCATGTCCGCCTCGGCGGGCGCCGGGTAGTCGTGGGGCCGCCGGACCAGGTGGTACTTGGCGAAGATGGAGAGGTCGCGTCGCAGCGTCTTCAGCGTGCGCGGGGGTGGAGGGGCGTACGCAGCGACTGGCACGGCGCGCTCAGCCCGCGGCCCGGGCCACGCTCTGTGGCTGACCCCAGACCGTGTCGAGGAAGCGCGACAGCTCTCCGTCGAGGCGCTTGGGCATGACGCGCCACTCCGCCGCGGAGCGCGCGGTGACCAGGCGACCGCGCACCAGCTCCTCGGACAGCTTGCCCGCGTCCGCGAACGGATGGATGGGGTCGGCCGCGTGACCGATGATGAGCGCCGGGTGCCGCAGCGTGCGCCGCAGCTCACGCGGGGGTGCGATACGCCCGAAGGTGAGTCCGTCGAGCACGGCCAGGGAGGCGCGCGTGTCGCGGCGCAGCGTGTCGAGCCCCATGTCCACGATCCAGTGCGTGCGCGGGACGAGACGGGCCAGGCTGGCCATCAGACCCATGCCCAGCGGGTTGACGCGCAGGGCCAGCGCCAGAGGGACGAACACGGCGCCCGCCGCGGCGATGCCGCTCTCGAGCACCGGCATCTCGATCATCAGGCCGCGCACCCGCTCGGGCGCATGGACCGCGGCCTCGAGGGCCACGTTGGCGCCGAGCGAGGTGCCCCCGACGACGGCCTGCGCCACACCCAGGTGGTCGAGCAGCGCGATGACGTCGGCGCCGAACTGCGGCATGGAGTACGCGCCCATGTCGTGCGGCTGCTCCGACGCGCCGTGGCCCAGCATGTCGCACAGGATGACGCGGTTACCCGCCGCAGCGAGCGTGGGCGCCAGCATGGTGAACATGCGCACGTCCATCAGCAGACCGTGGACCAGGACGATGACGCGCGGCCCGGAGCCGAGCTCGCGATAGGCGATGCGCCGGCCGGCGTGGTCGAAGGTGCGGGGTTCCGGGAGGGGGGAGCGCTTGGCCATGCCTTAGGCTACTTCAAATCGTAGCTGCGGACGACTCGCCGGCGCTTGGGCTCGTCACCGTCCGATGCCGAGCCATCGGCGTCCTCCGAGGCGGCCGCCGAGCCGGCGGCGCCCCCCTCGGTGGGCAGCGCCGCGTCGAGCGCCGCAGCCAGCGGGCTCGCAGCGGCACGGGCCTCGCGCTCCTGGGCCTGCCGCGCCTGCTCCGTGCGCGCAGCCTGCGCCGCGAGAGCTTCCTCTCGGGCGCGCTGCTGCTCGAGCTCGCGCTCACGCGCCTCGCGGGCCTTCTGCTCCTGTTGGGCGATGCGCGCCAGCGCCTCCTTCGAGGGCGCCGCCGGTAGGTCGAGGCTGAGCTTGCCCAGCGCCGCGGCCAGCGCCCCACCGCCGCGAGTGCTCTCCCCCGCCTGGGCGGTCTTGTAGTCGCGGAAGTCGTTGCGGGCCTGCACCTCGGACACCTTCTTCGCGCTGAAGCGCAGCCGCCCGCGCGCGGCGTCCAGCAGCACCACCTGCAGCACCTCCCCGATGGGGAACGCGCGCCGCAGGTCGCGACCCTCCTGCACCTCCAGCTCGCGCGCCGGCACCAAGCCCTCGCCCTGCTTGGTCTCCACCACGACGCCGTGCGGCAGGTGCTTCACGACGGTGCCCTCGAGCACCGCGTCCTTGCTGGGGGGCGGGATGGCCGGGGCAGCCTCGGCCGCGGGAGCCGCCGCCAGCAGCGCCTTCATCGACAAGCCGATGCGCGCGCCGTGCTTCGAGCCCTCCTCGGGCAGCTCGATGGAGAGGACCTTCACCTCGACGCGCTCGCCGAGCGACAGCACGTCGTCCACGCGCTCGACGCGCCCACGCGTGATCTCGCTGATGTGCACGAGGCCCTCCACGCCACCCAGGTCGACGAACGCACCGAACTTCTGGATCGAGCTGACCGTGCCGCTGAGGATGGCCCCCTCCTTGATCTCGGTCAGGCGGGCGCGGCTGGCCTCGGCCTTCTCCTGCTCCAGCACCTTGCGGCGCGAGACGATCACCGAGCGCCCCTCCTCTTTGATCTCCAGCACGGCGAAGCGCGCGGTCTGGCCGACCAGCGGCTCGAGCTCTGCCACGTAGGACGTGCTCACCTGCGACGCCGGGCAGAACGCGCGCGTGCTGCCGACCGTCACCTCGAGCCCCCCCTTCTGCGCCTTGCTGAAGCGCCCCTCCACGGGCGTCCCGGTCTCGAGCGCCAGCTGCAGCTCGCGCACGTCGATGCCGCCGCCCGAGCCCATCGTGACGACCAAGAGCGGTCCGTCGTTGTGGTGTGGGTCCACCACCGTCGCCTCCAGCTCGTCGCCCACCTGCACGGTGAGTGAACCGTCCGGGCGCTGCAGCTCGAGGCGGGCGACGCGCGCGTCGGCTCGGCTGCCGAGGTCCACGAAGACGCTGTCGGCGCCGATGTGCACGACGCGCCCGCGCACGCGCTCCCCCTTGGTGAGGCGTCGCACGGACGTGGGGGCGGACTGCTCCATGAAGGACCGGAAGTCGTCGTTGCTGGACATGGTGCCGAGGGTTGCCGCCAAACGGGGTGGGTTTCAAGGCGCCGGGGGGTGCCGAGCCGCACGCAGCTGTAGTAGCGTGCCGTCCCCGCCCGTCAGCCGAGCGCTGCGCGAGCCTCGGAGACCGCATGACGAAGAGAGTGGAGGATCCCCCCCGCCGCCCCCTGGGCCCCCTCGACCCCGAGCGGGTCCGCTGCCGCCTCGAAGGCGACCTGCTCGCGCAGCTGGCGCGCACGTCCGACCTGGGGGCGCTCGCGGGCCGCGCCAAGGGCTTCGATGGCGCGCGGGTGCGTCGGGACCTGCTGGCGCGCTCCCTGCGGCTGTCGGCGGCGATGGCGCCCGCGGCCCACCGCATGCTGGAAGAGAGCGCGCGGGTGCTGGGGCTGGCCGAGGGCACGCAGCTCGAGCTGTATCAGTCGGCAGGACCCGAGAACGCCGCCATGCACTTGGTCGAAGCGCCCGTGCTCGTCGAGGTGCAGGGGCGGCTGCTCACGCAGCTGGACGAGGTCGGGCTGCTCTCGGTCTTCGGCCACGAGCTGGGGCACTACCTGGCGCACGGACCCGCGGGGACGCGTGGGGAGCAGCACTTGGCAGCGCGCGCGTTGGCCCGCAGCGGGGACGAGCAGGTCGCCTTCCTCGCGCAGCAGCTCGGCGTGGCGGCCGAGATCACGGCGGACCGCTTCGGCCTGCTGGCCTGCCAGGATCTCCCAGGCATGTTGCGCACGCAGATGTCGGTCACCACGGGGCTGCCCGTGAGCGCGCTCACCTGGGACACGGACGCCTACCTCGCGCAGTGCCGAGAGCTGATGGAGGCCTGCCTCGAAGGGGCGGACCAAGCGCGCAGCGGGACCCACCCCGAGCACCACCTGCGAGCCTACGCCGTGTGGCTCTTCAGCGAGAGCGACGTGTACCACGCGCTCACCGGCAAGGGTTCGGGACAGCGCCCCATCGCGGACGTCGAGGACACGCTCGCGACCATCCTCGGGCGACCCGAGCTGGACGTGGCGTACGACCCGCTCGAGGCGCCGCCCCTTGAGGTCTTCGAGTTCGCGCTGGCCGCGGCCGTCATCGTGGCCTGGGCCGACGAGGAGCTGGCGCCCGAGGAGTCGGAGCTGGTGGAGCGCATCTTCGCGCCGCTGGTGCCCGACTGGCAGACCTACCTGGACCTCGAGAGCGCGCGCGCGCGGCTGGCCCGTACGGCGCCCATCGTGCGCAGCGGCGGGGCCGACCTGGCCCGACGCGTGTTTCTGCTGCTGGTGCACATGCTGGGCGCGGACGGCACCATCGACGAGCGCGAGGTCGGCGCTGTGCTCGGCGTCGGCGTGGTGCTCGGACAGCAGGCGCTCTTCGAGCGTTGGATGGTGGCTGCGCTCGCGGCCCTGAAGGTGCACATCGTCATCTCGGACGTGGCGCCGCAGGTCATCCCGCTGCCGGCACGCCACGCCGACGTCCTCGACGCGCTGGATGCGTTCCTCGACGGCGTCTGCCGACGCGGAAGCGGGAGCATCGTATTCCGCCGACTGCTGCACTTGGTGGGGCAGTCGGAGCTGCACGAGGGAGCCGTGACCGCCATCGAGGGCGCGTTCGACGCGCGCCAGGTGCGCGTCGTTCCACCGCTGCGACACGCCCAGCTGGACGACGTGCTGCACCTGGAGGCGCCCCTCACGACCCACGACGACGACGACGACGACCAGGGTTCGGCGGCGCCAGACCCGTCGCGACAGCAGCTGGTGCGCGGCCTCTCGCGCCTGCGGGACCAGCTGATCTCGGGGGACGGGCGCAGTCCCTCCGTGCGGCTGCGAACGGTGCGCAACGAGCGCGGCTTCGACGTGGCGCGCCTCGACCGCATCTCCCTCGGGATGGGGGAGCGCGCGCTGACGCACGTGCGCGCGGGTCGCGTGGCGCGGCTGGTGGACGCCAGCGAAGCGGGCACGCACCGCGCGGCGGAGGAGTGTGGGGAGGCGCTCGACAAGCTCGACCGCGCACACCGCGATCGCGTCGAGGAGACGGGCTCGCACGACCTATACGTGGGGTATCCGTTCCTGACGGGTGCGGTGGCGCAGAAGACCGCGCTGGTGGCGTACCCGGTGCGCGGGCCCCTGCTGCTCTTCCCGGTGGACCTCGTGCGCGACAGCCGCGGCGCGCGCAGCTTCAAGCTGGCACCTCGCAAGGACGAAGACCCCATCGTCAACCAGTCGCTGCTGCGCCTGATGTTCAACAAGCTGCGCTTTGGCTTCCCCGATAGCCTGGCCGAGGAGCTGGACACGCTCGCCAGTGACCGCGAGGTGGGCCTGGGGGCCGTGCTCGCGCGCCTCGCCGAGCTGGGCGTCGACGTGCAGGTGCCGGGCGGCGCGCTGCGGTCGTTCGAGGAGCGGGCGGACATCGACCAGGGCGGACCACGCCTCGAGGTCGAAGAGGTGGCCGTGCTGGGACTCTTCCCGCAGTCCAGCTCGGATCTCCTGCAGGACTACGACGCCCTCATCCAGGAGCTGAGCGAGGGCAACACGCCGGTCCCGAACCTCTTGGCCTCGGCCACGGTGCTGTTGCCAGCAGCCCTGCGAGGACAACGCCTGCCTCCGCCCGCGCAGTCCGCGGCGCACCCCCTGATGGACGCCGACCCGGCCCAGCGCGAGGTGCTGAGCGAGTGCCTGAAGCACGAGGCGATGGTCATCGACGGTCCACCCGGGACCGGCAAGAGCCAGGTCATC
Source organism: Sandaracinaceae bacterium (assembly GCA_020633055.1). Taxonomy (NCBI): domain Bacteria; kingdom Pseudomonadati; phylum Myxococcota; order Polyangiales; family Sandaracinaceae; species Sandaracinaceae bacterium. Next base: position 408,253 of record JACKEJ010000010.1, read on the forward strand.
GCGAACCTCGTGTTGGATGCCCTGCGCCGTGGGGAGCGCGTAGCGGTCGTGTGCGAGAAGCGGGCGGCCCTCGACGTCGTGTTTCAGCGCATCGAACGGCTCGGGCTGCGGCACGCGCTGGCGCTCGTGCACGACGTCCACGAGGACCGGAAGGCGCTCTACGCCCAGATCGCAGAGCGCCTGGACGGATTCACGCCGTTGACCTTCGACGTGGCCGCCGCCGAAGCGCTCCACCAGCAGCACGCGGCGACCGCAGGCGAGCTGGACGCGCGACGCGCGGCGCTGGCGTGGCGCGCCCCCGGCGCCACCCTCGGCGTGGGAGAGCTGCTGACCCTGCGGGCCGCGACTGCACCCGAGCCCGACGGCCCCCAGACGACGAGCGCACCGGACGCCCCCGCGGGACCGCTCCCGGAGTGGCTCGCGGGGCTCGACCTGACGACGCTCTCGGACGTGCTCGGGCAGGTGGTCGCGCTGCACGCCGAGCAAGAGTTCTGGGCGCCGGGCAGCCCGTGGCGCGCCGCGCCGGGCGAGCCCCCGCGCGCGACCCTCGCGAGCGCGGGGGACGCGGAGCTGCGCGCGCTCGTCACCCGCACGGAGGCTGCCATCGAGGCCGCCCGGCACTTCGCAGCGGCTCCCGCGGCCCTCGCGCCCGACGCACTGGACGCCGTGACGGACGTCCTCGCGGGCGAGCGTGACGTACGCGCTCTGCGATCGGAGGTACCCGACGGAGACGCGCTCTACGTGGCGGTCCGCGCGGCCGACGCGCTGGACGCCGCCGTCGACGACTTCGAGGACGCAGACGCCCAGCTCGCGCGCGAGCGCGCGGCGGTGGACGCGTGGGACGAGCCCGTGCTGCTGGAGCCCAGCGCAGAGCTAGTGGCCGCGCTCGCCGTGCTGCAAGGCTACGCGGGTCGCTTCGTGCGCTTCTTCGTGTGGGCGTGGTGGAGCGCCCGCTCGCGCGTCACTCGGAGCATGAGTCAGGTGTGGCCCGAGCGAGCGGGGCATCCGCTGGATGGGGCCTTCCTGGGTCAGCTGATGAGCCGCGTTCGTGCCGCGGGCGTGTGGCGGGCCGCGACGCACGCGATGGCGCACCTGCCGGGCGCCCCCCGTCTGCGGAACCGCCGCGACCTCGTCGCCTACCTGCCCGCCGCCGCGCGCATGATGGCGCACCAACGCATGCTGCGGAGGGCCGCGCCCCAGCTGGCCATGGCCCGGCTGCCCACGTCGCTGGGCGCCACCAGCCTCCCCGCCTGGGACGCCGAGGTGGCCGCGCGCGATGACGCGCACACCCGCCTCACCCAGCTGCGTGAAGCGGTGGTGGCGCTACGCCCCTACGCGCCGGGACTGAGCGCCGCCCCGAGCGCCGTCGAGCTCGAGGCCCTGCGCGACCGACTCGCGCGCGACGGGGCGCGCGTGGCGCGCTGCGACGGTCAGCTCGCGCGGGCCGAGCAGCAGCTCCCCGCGCTGCGCGCCGTGCTCGACGTCCTCGTCACCGCGCACCCAGACGCGGGTCCCGAGCGTTGGCGGCAAGCGCTGCTGCACGGCTGGGCGACGGCGCAGCTGACGCGGGCACATCGGCACCACCCCGCCCTCACGGACTACGGGACCCCCGAGAGCGACGAACGCAAGCAGGCCGCCATCGCGCGCCTCGCCACGCTCGACACGCAGCTCTCCGAGATCGAGACCGAGCGCGTGCTCGCCACGCTGGACCGGGCACCGCTGCTGAACGTCGCAGCGCCAGAAAAGCACAAGCGTCGCAGCGCGGCGCAGGCGGTGTGGGAGAGCCTCCTCAAGGAGACCCGCAAGAAGCGCAACCTCCTCGCGCTGCGCACCTTCGTGCGGCAGTTCGCGGACGAGGGCCTGCTCGACGTCGTGCCCGTGTGGCTGCTCTCCCCGGAGACCATGGCCATCTTGTTTCCACGCGAGCCCCTCTTCGACCTGGTGGTGTTCGACGAGGCGTCCCAGTGCACGGTCGAGTCGGGGCTGCCGGTCCTGCTGCGTGCAAAGCGCGTGGTGGTCGCGGGCGACGAGCAGCAGATGCCGCCCACCTCGTTCTTCCGCATGGGCGGGGGCGATGAAGAAGACGCTTCACGCAGCGATGCATCCAACGAGGCGGACCGCGCCGAGCGCGAGGTGCGCGACATGCTGACGTCCGAGTCGCTGCTGACCCTCAGCCGCAGCCGCGTCCAGCACACCGCGCTCTCGTGGCACTACCGCTGCCAGGACGAGTCGCTGATCGCCTTCTCGAACCACGCCATGTACGGAGGCGAGCTGCTGACGATTCCGTCCACGCACGCGACCGACGCGACCCCAGGCCTGCGCTTCGTGCACCTCGAAGACGGTGAGTACGACGGGGGCCAGAACGTCAAGGAGGCCGAGCGGGTCGTGACGCTGCTCGCCGAGCTGCTCGCGGAGGCCGCGCCGCCGACGCTCGGCGTGGTGACGTTCAACCTCAAGCAGCGCGCCGCGGTGCTGCAGGCCATCGAGCAGCGCGTCGCGAGCGACCGAGCGTTCGGCGAAGCATGGACGGCGGCCGAGGCCAACGAGCGCCTGGACGAGCGCCCGTTCGTGAAGAACCTGGAGGCAGTCCAGGGTGACGAGCGCGACGTGATCGTGTTCTCGCTCGCGCACGCGCCCGTGTCGCGCAAGAGACGCAGCGGGAGCACCGACCGCTACGTGCCCGCCCGCTTTGGTCCGCTGGGGCAGCGGGGAGGTGAACGGCGCTTGAACGTCGCCATCTCGCGCGCGAAGCAACGCTGCTACATCGTCTCCTCGTTCCTCCCAGACCTACTGAGCGTGGCAGGCTCCAGTCACCTCGGGCCACAGCTCTTCAAGCGCTACCTCGAATACGCCGACGCCGTCAGCCGCGGCGACGCAGCACGGGCAGAAGGGGTGCTGTCCCTGGTGCGGGAGACCCGCAGGAGCGGGAGCAGCAAGGTGCGCCCGCTCCCGGTCGCAGGCTACGTGCCCATCGCGACGCAGCTCGCGTTGGCGCTCGAGCGACGCGGCGTGCCGTACGAGCTCAACGTGGGGACCTCCGACTTCCGCGTGCCGCTCGCGGTCCTGAACCCATCCGACCCGTCGCGCTTCGCGCTCGCGGTGCTGCTCGACGAGTCCGGCGAGGGCTCGAGTTCGTTCGATCGGTTCGTCCACCGCCCGCGCGTGCTCGAGACGCGTGGCTGGCGTGTGCTCGAGGTGGACGCGGCCACGTGGGCGCACCGGCCCGAGGCCGTGGTGCAGCAGATCCTCGAGCGTGTGCCGGGAGCCGAGGGCGCGCTCCACACCCCCGCGTTCCGTTCGCGCCGAACCAGGAACCACGACGGCATCGAGCCCGCGACCAGCCCCCAGCCCGCCGCGCGTGCGCGTGCGCGTGACCCCCAGCGTGCGTCGGCCGATGAGCCTGCGCCGTCCCCGTCGCCGCGGGCCGATCTCCCTGCTTGGGCGGGGGGGATCCCAGACGCGACCTACCAGAACGCCGCCGTCCGCCTGCATGCCGCAGAAGAGCTCCCGCTCGCCGAGCTCACCCGCCTGGTCGGCGGCGCGCGAAGACTGCGCATCTTCGAGGCGGAGCTCGCGAGCTGGGGCGTGCCGTTTCGCATCGAACGCGTCGCGCGCGGTCGCTCCGAGTTCGTCTGCGTGGTTGCCTGATCATTCGGAAGCGGCGCCGAGGCACGCGCGAATCGGTGACGCCCGTCCGCCAGCCGCGCCGCCCGTGGATTCGCGACCACACGGTCAGCTCGGCGGCCCATTCGCGCGTTTCGGGTGGGCGCCGCGCCAGAGTTGTGTACTCTCGTCCGCACTCCTCCCCCAAGGGCCCTCATGTCGCTCGCGCCCGTCCCCCTCGAAGCTCCTGCTGAAGAACGTAGCAGCATGGTCGGGCGTCAGCTCGGCCGCTACGAGGTCCTGACGCGCCTGGCGTCCGGCGGCATGGCCGAGGTGTACATCGCGCGAGCGATCGGCGTGGCGGGGTTCGAGCGCCTCGTCGCCCTCAAGGTGCTGCACGGCAACCTCGCCCACGAGCGCGAGTTCATCACGATGTTCCTGGACGAAGCGCGCCTCGCCGCGCGCATCCGGCACCCGAACGTCGTGCCCACGCTGGACGTGCGCGACAGCGGCGGCGACGGTTTCTTCCTGGTGATGGACTACGTCGAGGGCGGACACCTGGGCACGCTCATCGGCACGGAGGCCCAGCAGCATCGGCGCCTCCCGGTCGACGTCGTGGCGCGCATCGCCATGGACGCGCTGGCCGGGCTGGCCGCAGCCCACACGCTGCACGACGACGCTGGCCAGCCGCTCAACCTCGTGCACCGCGACGTGTCCCCCCACAACCTCCTCGTCGGTGCAGACGGCATCTGCCGCCTGACCGACTTCGGCGTCGCCAAGGCCGAGATCCGCCTGTCTTCCACGCGCACGGGGCAGTTCAAGGGCAAGCTGGGCTACATGGCGCCCGAGCAGGCGGCGACTGGCACCACGGACCAGCGCTCGGATCTGTTCAGCATGGGCATCATCGTGTGGGAAGCGCTCACGGGCTGCCGGCTGTTTCGTGGGCGCAACAACGTCGAGACGCTGACGAAGATCCTGAACGAGCCCATCCCGGCGCCCTCGTCCCGCGCGCCCGAGCTCGCGCCCTTCGACGCCCTGCTCGCGCACGCTCTGCAGCGAGATCCGGCGCGCCGCTTCCAGAGCGCCGACGCGTTCATCGAGGCGCTCGAGTCGGTCATTCGCCCGTTGGGCGGGGCGGCCAGCTCTCGGTTGGTGGCTCAGCACGTCGCGCGCATCCTCGGCCCCGGGCTCGACGCGCAGCGCGCGGCGCTCAAGGCCGCTACCGAGGCACTCGGCCGCGCCCGCCTGGACGGCGAGTTCATGCCGGCTCCACGCGGGAGCCAGCCCGGCACCCCGCCGAGGCCACCCGAGCGCGAGTCGCTGACCCCGGCGCTCGATCCCGCCCTCGGCGAGGTCGTGGACGGTCGCTATCGCCTGGACATGGTGCTGGGCCAGGGCGGTCACGGGGTGGTCTACGGCGCGACGCACACCACGCTCCGCCGTCGCGTGGCGCTCAAGGCCTTGCGCGCCGACCTCAGCGGCTGCCCCGAGGCCGCGTCACGCTTCGAGCAGGAGGCGCGCTCGGTCTGCTCGCTGGGCCACCCGAACATCGTCGACATCATCGACTTCGGGCACCTGCCCGACGGGCGCTCTTACTTCGTGATGGAGCATCTGGACGGGCAGACGCTGCGCGCGCGGCTCCGCCAAGGCGCACTCGCCACGCCAGAGGCGATCCAGGTCGCGGGCCAGGTGGCCAGCGCGCTGTCGGCGGCACACGGACAGCGCGTGATCCACCGCGACCTCAAGCCCGAGAACATCTTCCTGCAGGCTCCCCAGGGGGGCCTCCCAGCCGAGGCGAAGGTGCTGGACTTCGGCGTGGCCAAGGTGGCCAGCGCGCCGCACAGCACCGACGAGAACGTGGTGTTCGGTTCGCCGCACTACATGTCCCCCGAGCAGGCGGCGGGGGACTCCGTCGACGGCCGCACGGACGTCTACGCGCTCGGCATCATCCTCTACGAGATGCTCACGGGCGTGGCGCCGTTCCGAGGCGACTCGTTCGTACACGTGTTGCATCAGCACGTGCACGCGCCACCGCCAGGACACCCACGCCTCACCCGCGACGAGCCCGTGCTCGGGAACATCATCCTGCGCGCGCTGGCGAAGGACCGCGAGCAGCGCTACCCCGACATGAACGCGCTGCTAGCCGACCTACCGCAGCTCGAGCGCCCATCGCACATCTCGGGCGTGGACCTCGTCGCCGCGCGCGTCACGCCCGCCGTGGCGGCCCCACCCGCGGCGGCCGCGCCAACGAAGAGTCGGTGGCGGACGATGGCCTGGGTGGGTGCCAGCGTCGTCGCGCTCGGCCTCCTCGCAACCCTCGGCGTGGTCGCCCTGCGTACGCTGGGCCCGGAAGCACAAGCCGCGTCACGAGGCGCGAGCGAGAGCATGGTGCCCACCTCGGGTTCCCCCGGCGCCCCCGATGCCCCAGCGCCCGAGAGCGCCCCGCCAGGCGGCGCCAGCGTTGCGGCCCTCCCAGCGCCCACGCCGAACGCAGCCCCGGGCGCAGACGCCAACGCAGGCTCCACGGCCAACACCCCGGCGCCCGCCGGAGCAAGCGCACACGTCGTCCAGATCCACAGCGACCCACCGGGCGCGATGGTCGAGCAAGACGGAGCGCTCATTGGCAACACGCCTCTCCCCTTCCACCTGCCCAGCGGGCACGTGGAAGCACGCCTGACGCTGACGCTGGCGGGACACCGCAGCGCCGTGGTCGCCGTGAGCGGAAACTCCCCCGAGCGCATCGACGTCACCCTCGCGCCCAGCAGCGGCAGCAGCAGCTCACGCTCGTCGCGCCACGGCGAGGCCGCGTCGCCAGCCTCCGCCCCCAGCGCGCAAGCCCCCGCCCCGAGCCCGCCCCCGACGTCCCCTGCGCCGCGTCCGAGCCCCGCGGTGAGCGTCGACGTCGTCGACCCCTGGAACCAGGGCAGACGCTGAGCACCCGCAGAAGCCCTCTCGCGCTGCGCTGAGCCTCTGACCCGCGGCTCGGAACCAACGACGCGAGCGCCTCTCGACATCCGTGCCCCGCGGACGAACCCTCATTCAGGCGAGCCTCCAGAGCCCCTACAGCGTCCCGCGGCCAGCGCCCGCGCTCAGGTGAGCCTTCCGCGCCCAAAGCGGACCTCACGAGTCCCGCGGAAACCTTCTCGCGCAGGTCGAGCCCAGAGACGTCACCGAGGGAGGGGGGAGCTCCGCAGCCGACACCCGGGGCCCCGCCCGACGTGGTGAGAACCGCGCCAGTATTGACCAACGGGTGAATTAATCCGAAACTGTGCACATGTTGGTCACTCAGCGGCAGTTCGAGTCGACGGTGAGCGCAGCCGCAGCCCAGGTCACGGACCCCCGAGCGGGGTTCCAAGGGCCCTCGAGCATGAGCTGGCGCATCGGCAAGGAGACCGTGATCTTCATGGGCGGGGGCTGTGCCGCCCTGCTGCAGCTGGCCCACCCCTACGTCGCCCACGGCGTGGATCAGCACAGTGAGACCCGCTCCGATCCGATCGGCCGCTTCAACCGCACGTTCCTGCACGTCTTCAACATGATCTTCGGCTCGCAGGCCGAGGCCCTCGAGTCCTCCCAGCGCGTGCGCGCCATCCACGACGCGGTCCACGGCCCCATCACCGAGAACGTCGGACGCTTCGAGCGCGGGCACCGCTACCGGGCGCACGATCACGACGCGCTCCAGTGGGTGCACGCCACGCTGATCCACACCGCGGTGCGCGTGTATGACCTGGCCGTCAGGCCCCTGTCGTGGGCCGAGCGCGACCAGTACTACCAAGAGTCCAAGAGCTTCGCGGCGCTGTTCGGTATCGAGCGCGGGCGCATGCCCGCCACGTGGACCGAGTTCGACGCCTACGTGAACGCCATGGTCGTGAGCGACACCATCCGCGTCGGCACCGCCGGGCGCGAGCTGGCGCAGTACCTGCTCACGCCCCCCAGCCAGGTGAGCAAGCCGTTCTTCGACTGGTACGTGCTCATGACCGCGGGCCTGTTGCCCGACTCGGTGCGCGCGCAGTTCGGCATGCGCTTCAGCGCGGAACACGAGCGCATCTACCACGCGTCGTTCCGCACGCTGAGGCACGTGGTGAAGGTGCTCCCGCCGCGCGTGCGCTATGTCCCCGCCTACCACGAGGCCAAGCGGCGCCTGGCCGGCAAGGAGGGCCCCGACGTCATCGGCCGCGCGCTGGAGCAGACCGTCCTGCGCGTGCTCGCGCCAGCCGCCTCCACGCCGCCGTCCATGTTCGAAGCCGCCGTGGGCAAGCACGCCCGCGCGGCGTCGCGCTGCCCGGTCGCCTAGCACGCCTAGCGCCCCGCTGGCGCCCCTGACGCGATGCCTCAGCAGCGCACCTGACGCAGGGGCTTACACCGGCCACGACCGCGCGTGTCCGCAGCGGAAGGTGCCGCTCAGGGCTCGAAGCCGTACGCCTCGAACACGTCGCGCAGCTCGGCGTAGACCTCGGCCTCCGTCAGGCCGTACTCCTCGAGCGAGTACGCGTGCTTGCTGGCGTGCGCGCGCTGACGGGACGTGGCCGCGACGAGCTTCGCGCGGAACGCGTCGTCCACGGGCTCGCCGAGCCGCTCGTACAGCGCTGCCACGGTCCCCTGCGGATCCGCGACCAGCTCGTCGTAGCGGATCACCACGAAGCGGTCGGCGGGGAGCTCGCGCTGTAGCGTGAGGGCGTAGCGCAGGTAGTCCATGCCGAAGCGCGCCAGCGCCTTGGCCTCGGGCGAGTCCTTCTGGATGTCCGGCGAGTGCGTCTTCCACGCCGCGTAGAACATGCTCAGGAAGCTGCCGAGCCCGTCGTACGGGTGCCGCACCAGGTACACGAAGGTGGCGTCCGGAAAGCGCCCCAGCATGGTCTTGATGCGCGGCGAGAAGAAGACGTTCTTGTTCAGGAAGCGGCGTCCGTTCCCCGACGAGAAGAGGATGCGACGCAGCGATCCGTCGTAGTAGTCCATCAGGCGCTCGCGCTCCTCGCGCGGGCACGCGTCGAGCCAGGCCAGGTCGCGCAGCTGCTCTGGGAAGGGCGAGAGCAGCATCGTCGTGGGCGTGTGCATGGCATAGACGAAGGTGCACTCGTCCTCCTCGGCCTTGTCGAAGCCCATCTCGTGGATGTCCTCCCAGCGACTCTCGAAGAAGAGCCAGTTGCCGAGGTCCACGGTGAGCTTGCGCAGCAGCCCGAAGAAGAAGCGCTGGTCGACCCAGCGGATGGCGGCCAGCAGCTTGTACACGACCACCGAGCCGAAGACCGTCTGGTAGAGCTTCACCGTCGTCCAGCGCGCTTCGTCGAGCGACAACAACCGGTGCAAGAGCGTGGTGCCGCTGCGCGGGTTGGCGAAGATGAACACGGGGCGCTTCACGCGCGTGCGACGCCAGGTGGGGAACAGCACGTCATCGAGCGCGTTGCAGGCGTAGTTGAACGCGAACAGCGCGAAGTAGAGCGGCGTGTAGATGGCCACGGCGAACGCCCGCCGCAGCGAGAAGCGCTGCGCGGTGAGGGTGAGCAGGCGCGCGACGGCCCCCGGCTGCAGCACGAGGTTGCCGCGCCCGCGGGGCAGTACGTCGCGCACGGCTGGCGTGGCCGCGAGCTCGAGAGAGTGGAGGCTGGGGCGCGAGGAGCCGCTGTCGAGGGGCTCGTGGGCGTGGGTGGTGGGGCTGGTGGTCATGGAGAGGCTCCCGGTCTAACGCCGAATTCCTGAACAAAAGCGTGGGTGCGCCGTGTTTTCCCGGCAACACGCTCCGGGTGAGCCGTCGTTCCTCCGGGGTGAACCGGCCGCTGCCGGAATGAACCGCCATTCATTTCGGGGTTGCAGCGCCGGGCAGGAGGTGGTGTCTTGGGGCCCATGGAACCCGTGCAGCCCAGCGACACCGACCCGTCCCCAGACCGCGTGCTCTACCAGCCCACCCCCGCCCGCGTCGCCGCGACGCAGATGGACGCGTTCCGGCGGCGCATCGAGGCCACCCACGGCGTCTCGCTCGCGGACAGCGTCGCGCTCCACGCATGGTCCGTCGCCAACCCAGGGCCCTTCTGGCGCGCCGTGTGGGAAGACAGCAGCGCGGTCGGTGAGCTGGGCGCGGTCGACCTGGAGCGGCCCGAGGCGATGCCCGGCGCGCGCTTCTTCCCAGAGGCGCGGCTGAACTTCGCGGAGAACCTTTTGCAGCGCACCGACGACGGCGTGGCCCTGATCTACGCCGACGAAACGGGCACCCGCGAGCGCGTGACCTTCGCCCAGCTGCGCACGCAGGTAGCCACCCTGGCGGCGGCCCTGACGGCAGCCGGCGTGACCAAGGGCGACCGCGTGGCCGGCTACGTTCCCAATGCCCCCATCGCGGTGCGCGCCATGCTCGCGGCGGCGAGCCTCGGGGCGACGTGGTCGTCGTGCTCGCCGGACTTCGGCTCCGCGGGTGTAGTGGACCGCTTCGGGCAGATCGAGCCACGCGTGCTGATCACGGTGCCGGGCTACGGCTATGGCGGGAAGTACTTCGACATCCGCCCCAAGATCGCCGAGGTGTTGCGCGCCGTGCCGAGCATCGAGCGCTGCGTGCTCGCGCCCCACGACCTCGGTGGGCTCGGCAAGGAGGACGCGCTCGCGGGCCTCGGTCCGCTCGCCGATCATCCATCGGCGGTGCGACTGGCGGACTTCCTCGCCGGACACGAAGCCGACGCGCTGCGCTTCGAGCGCCTACCCTTCGATCACCCGCTCTACGTGCTCTACAGCTCGGGTACCACGGGCAAGCCCAAGTGCATCGTGCATGGCGCCGGCGGGACGCTGCTGCAGCACCTCAAGGAGCACCGCCTGCACACCGACCTGCGGAGCGACGAGCGCTTGTTCTACTTCTCCACCTGCGGCTGGATGATGTGGAACTGGCTGGTGAGCGGCCTGGCCGTGGGAGCCACCCTGGTGCTGTACGATGGGAACCCGATGAGCCCGTCGCCCGAGGCGCTCTTCGAGCTGGCAGCGCGCGAGCGGATCAACGTGTTCGGCACGTCCGCCAAGTACATCGACGCGCTGGCCAAGCAGGGCGTCGTGCCGCGCGAGGGACACGACCTCGGTAGTGTGCGCGCGATCCTCTCGACGGGTTCCCCGTTGGTGCCCGAGTCGTTCGACTACGTGTACGAAAACATCAAACGCGACGTGCTGCTCGCAAGCATCTCGGGTGGAACGGACATCGTCAGCTGCTTCGTCCTGGGCGATCCGACGCGCCCCGTGCGACGCGGCACCATCCAGGGCAAGGGGCTCGGGATGGACGTACAGGTGTGGAACGACGAGGGCGCGCGTGTGCTGGACGAGCAGGGCGAGCTGGTGTGCATAGCGCCCTTCCCGAGCATGCCCGTGGGCTTCTGGGGCGACGACGACGGCTCACGTTACCGCGCCGCGTACTTCGAGCGCTTCCCTGGGGTGTGGTGCCACGGCGACTTCACGCGCGAGACCGCGGACGGAGGGTTCGTCATCACGGGCCGCTCGGACGCGGTGCTGAACCCGGGAGGCGTGCGCATCGGCACCGCCGAGATCTACCGCCAGGTGGAGCGGCTCGCCGAGGTGCAGGAGGCCATCGTCATCGGGCAGCCCTGGGAGGGCGACGTGCGGGTGGTGCTGTTCGTGGTGCTCGCCGCGGGAGCCAACCTAGATGATGAACTGCGAGGGCGCATCAAGCGCGAGATCCGTGACAACGCGAGCCCGCGACACGTGCCCGCCCGCATCCTCGCCGTGCCCGGGATCCCTCGCACGCGCAGCGGCAAGATCAGCGAGCTGAGCGTGCGGCGCGTGGTGGCGGGCGAGCCCGTCAAGAACGTGGAGGCCCTCGCCAACCCCGAGGCGCTCGACTACTTCCGAGATCTGCCCGAGCTGCGCGCCTGAGTCGCCGGTGGGCGTCAGCCGTGCGCCACGCGCTCGAGGGTGTTGGCGAGCCGAGTGCTCACCAGCGTGAGAAACCCCGCCGCCGCGAGCCGGTCGCTCTTGAGCAGCGACTTGAACGCGCTCGCGTCGAACTCGAGCACGCTCGCGCCGCCTTCCCCCGCGCGGACCGCGAGTGTCCTGGTGCGTCCCAGGATGACGCCGAGCTCGCCTACGAACTCCCCCTCCTCGATGCTGCCCACGCGCTCCCCCTGAGCGAGCAGGGCGTCCGCGCGGCCGCGGACGACCGCGAGGAAGTGGTCGCTCTTGCTGCCCGCGTCCCACATGAGCTCGTTCGCCGCGTACTCGCGAGCGACGCTGATGCGGGCGAGGTTGGCCAGCGAGGGGAAGTCGAGAGCGTGCGCGGCCTTGGCGGAGAGGAGCGCGAAGAGGCGGGCGAGCGCGGGCGGCGCCTCGGGCTCACGCGCGCTCTCGGGCCCGCGCAGCACCGCCGCAGCCACCTCGGCCAGCAGCGGATCCGTCGTGTGCTCGGCGTCCCGCGCAGCTGCCCGCCCCCTTTGGCCGTCCACGCAAGCGAGCGCAAACAGTGCGATGCTGCGCTCCACGTGCCCCCACTCGCGCAGCGCGCGCGCGCACACGTCGGCGACGTCGGGTCGCGGCACGGGTTCGCCGTGCTCGAGGGCAGCATCCACCACGGCCATGAGCGCGCGGTTGATCTCGGGCGAGAGCTGCAGCGAGCGTTGCCGCTCGTGGACCAGCACCTGCACCTCGACGGCGGCCAGCGTCCGCAGACGCTCCGCCAGCTTCTGGTGCGCAGGGTCGTCTCCCAGCCCCGAGAGCAGATGTAGGCTGCGCTCGACGACGCGCGCACGCCGCCGCCCCATGACGGCGAGCAGCGCGCCGCGCACCCCACCGGGCAGCGACGTCGCCTCTGCCAACCCCGTGGTGTTGATGTCGAGCCAGAGGAGCTCGGACAGCCCCCGCTCGACGCGCTCGACCAGCTTGCCGGCGCGCCCCGTGAGCTCGTCGACGGCCGCATCTTGCTCTTCCGCAGTGACCGCATAGCGCCGCTGCAGGTCTCGAATCTCGGCGAGCACGCGGTCGTCGGTGAGCGCCTTCTTCACGGGCACCCCACGCTCGGCGGCGGTCACCAGCACGCGCTCCAAGGCCTCACGAAACCCGTCGAGCCGTAACCGGTTCTCCACGCTGCGGGCCTCCTCGGCGCCGAGCAGCTGCGCGTCCTCGATACCGAGCTCCGCGAGGATCTCGGCGTGCTCGTCCTCGCTCACCTCCATCTGCTCGCGTAGGTTCTCGAGGACCGAGAGCCCCGCGGCGCTGTCGGCGTGCCCAGCCACGAGGCACTCGCGCAGCGTCGCACGGTAGGCCTCGAGGCGCGCCCCCGATGACGCGATCGGCAGCGCCTGGGCCAACACGAAGACCTCGTCCGTGTTGAGCTGCGCCACGCTCCGCCCACCGAGCACGCGCGCGAGCAGGCTACCCAGCTTGTCGAGCTGACGACGCAGCGCCTCGGCCACGCTCTCACGCTCGTACGCCTCGCTCGTACGCGGCCACGTGCGAGAGAGCCACACAGCGGACAGCGTCACGATGAAGATGTCGAGGAGCGTGTGCGGCACGGTCGAGAGCAGGTTGATGTTGGGCCGTCCGCCGAAGAGGTAGAACGAGTTGAAGGTCAGGAAGGTGCAGATCACCAGCGCCCGGTGCCGCAGCTCCTCGGCGCGCAGAGCCTTACCGCGGGCGCGGCGGTACGCGCCGTAGGCAGCTTCGAGCGCGCGGCCTGCAGCGACGCTCAGCAGCATTGCGCCGAGGATGGTGAGCGGCGCCGCCAGCCACTTGGGCGGAAACGCGAACGCGTGCCCTCCGAGGAACACGCCGGCCGCGCCGAGCTGCTGCATCACATCCTCTTCGTGCGTCCAGGCGCCCGAGAAGTAGTAGCCCGCGTTGCCCGCGTACACGGCGTAGTAACCGTAGAAGCCCCACACGAGCCCGAAGTAGCCGTAGTAGAACGCCCGACGACCGGGCTCCATCAGCCCCGCCCAGTATTGCCGCTCGAGGTCCACGTCAGGGCAGGGGCTCTTGCACCCCACGCAGATGCTCTGGTCCTCTCCGTTGGGCGTGGTGGTGCGGCACGTCGCCTGCGTCAGACGCAGCTTGCCCGCGTGGGCCTCGCTCTCGAGCAGCCCACGAGGCTCGGTGTAGACCTTCTGCACGGCCGACACGGGGCAGATGTAGTTGCACCAGGTCTTGCCGCCGAAGAGGTAGCCGACCAGCATCGCGAGCGCGATCACGGACAAGAAGAACACCCCGAGCGCGACCCGGTCGGAGTTGATGAACAAGATGCGCAGGGACACACCGAGCCACAGCAAGCCACCCTGCACGTACCAGACGTTGCGCCCCAGGAAGGACTCCGGCGAGACCAGCACGAGCTTGCGCTCGACGCGCCCGGTCTTCGGGTGGATCACCTTGCGCGTGCGCTGCAGCCCGAGCCGCCTCGGGATCTGCATGAGCGCCGAGAGCGGACAGACGCGCCGCCAGGCCTCGTGCCCGAACACGAGCAGGAACATGGGGACGATCGGGAGCAGGATGGTCCAGAACAGACGGGCGCCTACCGGGTAGGCCTGCTCCACCAAGCAGCGCCCTTGGATGGTCGTGCAGCGCGCGTCGCACTGTCCCGTGGGCGCCCCCACCCAGTCGACCTCGCCGGACGCCAGGCGCCGAGGACACGCAAAGCGCTCGTGGGGAGCCTCCGCGTCCGCGAAGCGGTCCAAACGAAACGGGCTCCAGCTCGATGCATGGTCGGTGAGCACGGAGGTCAGCGGGTCGTAGAACAGCGAGGCGATGATGACGCCCCACCCCACGACGAGGGCGAAGCGAATCACGCGCGCGCTGCGCTCAGCGAGGCGGGCGAACACGCCGGAGCGTACCTCGAAACGGTCGCGCGGTCGTCGTCGAACGGCAGCGCGTCACGTGCCCCACGCTCGCACCGCGCACCGCGCGCTCACACGTCGACCGCAGCGCGCCCGCCCGCGGGCTCACACGTCGACCACGACGCGCCCGACGGGGTGCGCCACGCAGGCCAAGGTGAAGCCGGCCTCGCGATCCGCCTCGCCCAGGCCGATCCCAGGCGGGACGCGCACCTCACCTCGAACCGACACGCGGCACGTCCCGCAGGCCCCACTGCGACACGCGAAGGGGATGTCCACGCCAGCGCTCTCGGCAGCGTCCAGGACGGTCATCCCCGCGTCGCACGCGACGTCCCCGGGCGCGTGGGCGCAGCCTTCGAACGCCACCACGGAGGCAGTCTTTCGCGGGGCGCGCACCACGGGGGCGGCGTCGTGCACCGGCCGCGGCGCGCGCAGCTCGGGGGCCGCCGAGCTCTCGCCCAGCGGCGCGGGGAGCATGCGTCGGAGCGCGCTGGCGGAGGCGCGCGTCGTGACTTGGCTGGCGCGCTCCGGAGAGGCTCCGAAGCTCTCGGCCGCGTAGTGCTCCATGGGAAATCCGGCTGCCTCCACGGAGGCGCGCACCGCCCTCATGAAGGGCTCGGGGCCGCACAGGAAGATGTGCCGCTGCTGCCAGTCGGGGGCAACGCGCGCGAGCAGGGCCGCGTCCACGCGCCCGCGGAGCCCCTCGTGCCCCGGGGGAAGGTCGCGCGTGAGCGTCACGGCCAGGCGGAACGACGCGTGGCGGCGCTCCAGCAGCTGGAGCTCGTCGTGAAAGATCACGTCCGAGAGCGAGCGCGCGCTGTGGACGAATACCACGTCGCGTGGGTCGCCCCGGTCGTGCAGCCAGCGGGCCATGGACATCACGGGCGTGATACCGCTACCCGCCGAGATCATCAGGAAGCGCTCGGCGTTGGTGTTGGCGCACGTGAAGTGCCCCGCGCAGCCCGTGACCAGCAAGCGCCCGCCGACGTGCATGTGATCGCACAGCCAGTTGGACACCACCCCCCCGGGCACGCGCTTGACGGTGAGCTCCAGAACGTCCGGACGGCTGGGGCTCGAGGCGATGGTGTAGGAGCGTCGCGCGACCTGCCCGTCGATGTCGAGCTCCAGGCAGAGGAACTGCCCGGGCGCGTAGCGGAAGTGCAGCGGCTCCTCCGGGGCGAACCGGAACGTCGTGCAGTCCGCCGTCTCGCGGAGCGTCTGGACGCAGCGGACATGGATGCGCTCCCCCCCCCACACGCGCGTGTCCAGCGCCCCCTCCTCGGCGTCTGACGCGCTCCGCGCCGCCTCGGCCTCCGAGGGCAAGAACTCCTCGCCGAGCGCGTCGAGCACCGCCAACGCGGCGCGCTCGCGCTTGGACACACGCCCGACACCCAGCACCCCCCCTGAAGCGCGCGCGAGCGACCACCCGAGGCGCGCGAAGTCCGCGCGCGCCCCAACGCGCTGGTCCGCCGGGAGTTCCGTCGCGAGCGCGGCATAGCGTCCCCGCAGCGCGCGCAGGCTACCGTCGAACGTGCCGCGCCGATGCTGTCCCCAGAGGGTCGAGTAGCGTCCGTCGACGGCCTCCATGAGCGCGCTCACGGCCGGGCTCTGACACCAGCGTCGGTTCTCGCTCAGCTTCTGGAACACCTCGACCTCGTGGGCGTCGATCTCGTCGTCGGCGCCTGCGACGAAGAGCAGGATGGCGAAGGGCAGATCGGCGGCGGGGGGGCGGGGTACTTGCTTGGCCATCGACTCCCCCGAGGTATCACGCGGGTGCTTCGTGACCAAGCCAAAGTCCCTGGGTGGTACGCTGCGCGCGTGCCGGTCCACTACACCACCTGCAACATCTGCGAGGCCACATGCGGCCTGGCCGTTCACGTCGAGCGCGGCCGCATCGCCCGCATCGAACCCGACCGCGACCACGTCGCCAGTCGCGGCTACGCGTGCGTGAAGGGCCTCGCGATGCGCGAGGTCCAGCACTCCCCCGACCGCTTGGTGTATCCGCAGAAGCGTGTGGGCGCCGAATTCGTGCGCATCTCCTGGGAGCAGGCGCTACGCGAGATCGGGGACAAGGCGCGGGCCCTGCGAGAAGCGCACGGAGCCGACGCCCTCAGCGTGTACCTGGGCAACCCGATCAGCTTCAGCTTCCTGGCGCCCATGCTCGCGGCCGGCTTCGCGCAGGGGCTCGGCACCAAGAACTTCTTCCAGACGGGCTCTCAGGACTGCAACAACAAGTTCGTCGTGGCGCAGCGCATGTACGGCTTCCCGTTCGTGCAGCCCTACCCGGACGTGGACCGCACCTCGCTACTCGTCTGCGTCGGGTCCAATCCGGTCGTCAGCCGCATGAGCTTCATCCACCTGCCGGACCCCGTACGCCGGCTGGAGGCGATCGTGCGCCGTGGTGGGCGCGTGGTCTTCGTCAACCCGCGTCGGACCGAGAGCGCGCGGCAGCTCGGCGAGCAGGTCTTCATCCGCCCCGACACCGACGTGTTCTTCTACCTCTCGTTCCTGCACGAGGTCCTGCAGCACGGCGTGGACCGTACCCATGTGGAGCGCCACATGAGCGGCTTCGCGACGCTCGAGCCGCTCGCGCGCGCGTGGCCTCCGGAGAAAACGGCCCAGGTGACCGGCATCGCCCCTGACGTCCTACGCGAGCTGGTGCGCGCCTACCTCGCGGCGGACGGAGCCGCGCTGTTCTGCTCCACGGGCGTGAACCAGGGCAGCCACGGCACGCTCGCCTTCTGGTTGCAGGAGGTCATCAACGCCATCACCGGGAACCTCGATCGCGCGGGCGGCACGCTGGTGGGGCAGCCGATCGTGCCGGACCTCATGCGCACGCTGCGCAAGGCCGGAAACACCATGCGCCCGGACCGCAGCCGCGTGGGGGACCTCCCGTCGTGCGTGGACAGCTTCCCGGCGGGCATCATGGCCGACGAGATCCTCACGCCCGGCCCCGGCCAGGTGCGCGGTCTGTTCGTACTGTCCGGCAACCCCGTGCTGTCGGTACCCAACGCGGGGGGTCGCCTCACGCGCGCCCTGAGAGAGCTGGAGCTGCTGGTGACGGTCGACATCTTCCGCACCGAGACCGGGCAGCTGGCGCACTACGTGCTACCTGGCACGACGGCCTTGCAGCGCCCCAACATCCCGTTCGTGTTCCAGTCGTTCATGGGCGCGTCCCCCACCCCCTTCATGCAGTACAGCGAGCGCGTACTGCCGCCCGAGGGCGAGCAGCGCGACGAGGTGGACATCCTCTTGCAGCTCGCCCACGCATGCGACGCGCCGCTGTTCGGCTCGCGCGGCCTCGCGACGGTCCTGCGCACGTGGCAGCAGCTTGGGCGCGTGCCTGGCTTTGGCGCGACGGTCGGCCTCACCCACGAGCGCCTGCTGGACGTGGTGCTGCGAGCCACGCGACAGGGGTCGCGACGGAGCCATCGGGCCACACCGCACGGCGTGCTGCGCCCACCCCACGCTGGCGGCACCTTCCTCGGCACACGCGTGGTCACGGACGATGGTCGCGTGCAGCTGGCCCCACGGGACCTCGTGGCCCTGGCGCGCGAGCTGCCCGACGCGTACGAGCGCGAGCTGACGCAACGCACACGGCTCAAGCTGATCAGCAAGCGCGAGCCCCTCAGCCACAACAGCTGGATGCACAACGTCCCGCGCTTCGTGCGTGGAAGGCACACGACCAACTACGTCTACATGCACCCCGAGGACGCACTCGCGGCCGGACTGCGCGACGGGGACATGGCCATGGTGCGTAGTGAGGTGGGCAGCATCGCGCTGCCAGTCGCCATCACGGAGGACATGATGCCGGGCGCCGTCGCGCTGCCGCACGGCTGGGGCCATCAGGACGCCGACGGACTGCGCGTGGCCTCGGCCACGAATGGGCAGAACGTGAACTTGCTGGCGCGCACGGGCCCCGATGCGCTGGAGCCGCTGTCCGGCATGGCACAGCTGAACGGCATCGTGGTCGAGATCGTGAGCGCGCCGTGAGCCTCGCGAGCGCAACCACCAGCCCCTCAGCCGCACGTCTCCAGAGAACAGCATGAGCCCGACACTCCGCGCCCCATTCCAGCAGCTGCGCTTCTCCGAGCTCCCGGAGCGCCCTCGCCTCCCCCACCCCTACGCCAGCACGCCGGCGCGCGAGCTGCAGCTGGAGACACGCGCGTTCGGTCCCGTGCGGGTACACTGCCGCGTCACGGGCGAGGGACCGCCGCTGTTGCTGGTGCACGGCCTGATGACCTCGAGCTACTCGTTTCGGTATGTGCTCGAGCCACTCGGACGGCACTTCACCGTATACGTGCCAGACCTCCCCGGCAGCGGGCGCAGCGCCATGCCAGACCGCTCCTATCACCCGGAGCGCTACGTGGAGTTCCTGTCCGAGCTGATCGACGCGCTCGACATCCGAGGCTGCGCCGCGGTGGGGAACTCGCTGGGCGGCTACCTGGGGATGCGGTTGGCCCTGCACGACGCCGCCGCGCTGTCGCGACTGGTGAACCTGCATTCGCCGGGCATCCCCCTGCCGCGCCTGCACCTGCTGCGTGCGGCCCTCGGGCTCCCGCTGAGCGAAGCCGTGCTGCAGCGCGCCATCGCCCTGCATCCCGAGCTCTGGGTACAGCGCAACGTGCACTACTTCGACGAGACCTTGAAGTCGCGCGAAGAGACCCGCGAGTACGCCGCGCCGCTGCGGACGTTCGAGGGGCGCCACGCGTTCTTCCGCATCCTGCGCGAGACCCTCGACGTGGACGAGATGGCCCGCTTCACAGGCGAGCTCGAGACGCGTCGTGCGCGAGGCGAGCGCTTTCCGATCCCGCTCCAGCTCATGTACGCGCCGCGCGATCCGATGGTGCCACCCCGCGTGGGCGACCGGCTGCGGGCGCTCCTGCCGGGAGCGGAATTCGTCGCGCTGACGCGAGGCTCGCACTTCGCCCACGTCGACGCGCCGGACGCTTTCTTGGACGCGGCGCTCCCGTTCCTCACGCGCGCGTAGTGGCGCGGACCCGCCGTGGGCGCGCCCGTGGGTGCCAGCGCCCACACCCATGGCGGCAGCGGATCGGTGCCTACCCGCGTTCGGTGATTGTGTTCTGGCCGGAATTCCGGCAATTCCCTCTCCAAGGAATTCCCATGCGACACCACAGCACTTTCTCTGCCCTCGCGACTCTGCTTCTCTCCGCCGCAGCGACGGTCTCCATCGGCTGCAGCGACACGGGCGAAGGCGCGCCTGACATCATGTTCGAAGACCGCGACGCGGGGAACGACAGCTGCACGAACTCGACGATCACGTGCAACGACCTGTCACGACAGCCCTACCAGGTATGCATGACCGAGGACAACGCCACTTGCTATCTCCGCCGCAACGGCGTGCGCTACGACTGCGCCGAGTGCGGCACCGTCGGTGGCTGCTTCGAGGCGAGTGAGCGGCTCGTCGCCGAGCAGTGTCCGGCCAGCCCCTGAGCGCCTACACTCCGGTCATGTTCTTCGGTCACAAGAAGCTCACCCTCCCGAGCCCGGACGAGGCCCTGCCTGGCAGGACCACCCCGATGATCGTTCCGCAGGAGCACTTCGTGCTCGCAGGAGCGCCACTGGTGGCCCCTTTCCCGGAGGGCAGCGCGCGAGCGCTCTTCGGCCTGGGCTGCTTCTGGGGCGCCGAGCGGAAGTTCTGGCAGACGGACGGGGTGGTCAGCACCGCGGTGGGCTACGCGGCCGGGCACACGCCCAACCCCACGTACGACGAGGTCTGCTCTGGACAGACAGGCCACAACGAGGTGGTGCTGGTGGTCTTCGACCCGGCCCGCGTGTCGTACGACACCCTGCTGAAGGTCTTCTGGGAGAGCCATGACCCCACCCAGGGCATGCGACAGGGCAACGACCGCGGCACCCAGTATCGCTCGGGTATCTACACCTACGACGAGGCGCAGCACCGCGCCGCGCTCGCCTCACGAGACGCGTTCGCGCCGCGTCTGGCTGCTGCGGGGTACGGGCCCATCACCACCGAGATCCTCGACGCCCCGCCCTTCTACTACGCCGAGTCCTACCATCAGCAGTACCTCGGCAAGAACCCAGGGGGCTACTGCGGTCTCGGTGGCACGGGGGTCTCCTGCCCTGTGGGCCCCACGGTCTAGCCATCGGACCGGCCCCCGCTCGCTCTCCACTTGCAACCCGGAAAGCCGTCTCATGTCACTTCGCGAATCCGCTCTGCGCCTTCACGCCTCGCGTCACAGCGCGCCTCTCCTCGGCCTCCTCACCACCGTCGTGCTGCTCCTGGGCACCTCCCAGGCCCACGCGCAGTCGCCCGTGCAGCTGGTCGGCGACGGGCGCGGCGTCACCACGTCCGGCCCCACCGAGGCGATTCGCCTCAACGCCTACGGCGTCCTCCGCGGCGGCGGAAGTTGGCGCGTGCGTGGTGACGGCGGCAGCGCGTCGGACGACGCCGGCGTCGGCGGCGGCCTCGGGCTGCGCGTGGAGATCCCCCTGCATGAGTACTTCGTGCTGGGGCCCATGGTGGACTTCCACGTCCTCACGCTGGACCCGCTGCTGATTGGCGATCGGTTTCGCATCAACACGCTCACGTTCGGGGTGTGGTCCAAGGGTCGCTACCTGTTCGACCTCTCGGGCCACCCGTTCGAGGTCTACGTCTCGGTGCCCATGGGGCTCAGCCTCTACTTCGCGGACCAGCCCGGCTGGGACACGCAGGTGGGCGTCAGCGTCGGCCTGCTGCTGGGTGCACAGCTGTTCATCAACGAGCGCTTCGGGTTCTTGCTGGAGAACGGTTTTCGTCGCGACGGGTTCCGCGAGGATGGTCTCAAGTACCGCACCCTGCAGTTCGTCATGAACGCGGGTATCTCGATTGCGTTCTGAGGCTCCGCGCCCGAGCTCGGGGCACGCCCTGGGCGTGGGTGCGGACGGCGGGGTGAGCGCATGAGCTACCCCGCATGGCTGGCTGGCATCTCGCTGGCGTTCGCCCTGCTCGAGCGGGCCCGCCCCCGCTACTCCGCGCAGCGCGTCTTGCGCCGGGGCGTCGTCCGCGACCTGCTCTACGTGGTTTGGAACGGGCACTTCTTGGCGGTGGTGCTCGCGCTGGCGGCAAACCCCCTCGCGGGCGTCGTCGATCGGCTGGCGTCCGACCACCTGGGCATGGACCTGCACCGCGCCGTCGCGGCGGGCTGGGCCCCCGCGCTCCAGTTCGGCGTGGGCCTCGTCGCGATGGACTTCGCTCAGTGGTGCATCCACAACCTGCTGCACCGCGTCCCGCTGCTGTGGCGCTTCCACAAGGTGCACCACGCCATCGTGGAGCTCGACTGGCTGGGCAACCTGCGCTTCCACTGGTTCGAGATCGTGGTGTACCGGACGCTCCAGTACCTGCCGCTCGCGTTCTTCGGCTTCTCCGCCGAGGTGCGCTTCGCGCTGGCCGTGTTCAACACCGCGGTGGGGCACTTCACGCACGCCAACCTGCGCGCACCCATCGGGCCGCTCGGCTATGTGCTGAACCACCCGGCCATGCACGCCTGGCACCACGTGCACCCCGACGCTGGCCCCGTGAACAAGAACTTCGGGATCACGCTGTCGGTCTGGGACTGGCTGTTCGGCACGGCCTACGTGCCCCACGAGCCCCCGGCCCGGCTGGGCTTCGAGGGCATCGAGACCTTCCCCGAGACCTTCCCCGGGCAGCTGCTGTATCCGCTGCCCGTGGAGGCCAAGCTGCGTCAGTTGACCGAGCGGGCGCGGTCGCCCCAGTAGGTCGCGCGCAGCGCCTTCTTGTCGGGCTTGCCCACGGCCGAGAGGGGGATCTTGTCCACGAAGTCGACCGACTTCGGCGTCTGGACCGAGCCCTTGGCCTCCTTCACGCGCTCCTTGAGCTCCATGGCGAGCTCCTGCGTGCCCTCGACGCCGGGCTTGAGCACGACGACGGCCTTCACGGCCTCGCCCCAGCGCTCGTCGGGCACGCCGATGACCGACACCATGGCCACGCTCGGGTGCGCGGAGATGACGTCCTCCAGCTCACGCGGGAACACGTTGAACCCGCCGGTGACGATCATGTCCTTCTTGCGGTCCACGATGTAGAGGAACCCGTCCTCGTCCAGGCGACCGACGTCGCCCGTGTGCAGCCAGCCGCCCGAGAACGCCTTGGCCGTCTCCTCCGGGAGCTCGTGGTAGCCCTTCATGACCAGCGGGCCGCGCACGCAGATCTCGCCCGCCTCGCCGGCCGGCACGGGCTTGTCCTCGTCGTCGAGCAGGGCCATGTGCACCCAGGGGGCGGGCCGACCGCAGGACGAGAAGCGCTCGGGCTTGCTCAGGTCGTGCTCCTTCTTCTTCATGTGCGTCAGCACCATGGGCGCCTCGGACTGCCCGAAGAACTGGAAGAAGATCTGGCCCCACTGCTCCACACCTTGCTGCAGGCGCGCGGGCGACATGGGCGAGGCGCCATAGAACAGCGTCTCGAGCGACGAGATGTCGGCCGTCTTCGCGCGCGGATGGTCGAGCAGCGCGTAGACCATGACCGGTACCAGGAACGTGGTGGTGATGCGGTGCTTCTCGACGGTGTCGAAGAAGATGTCCGGCGTGAAGCCCTTGGTGGCGTAGAGCGCGCCGCCGCGCTGCAGCGTGGGCACGAACACCGCGGCCGCCGCGTGCGAGAGGGGCGTGGCGACGAGGAAGCGGATCTCCTCGGGCCACTCCCACTCGGCCATCTGCACCATGGTCATGTACGCACCCGAGCGGTACGGCTGCAGCACGCCCTTGGGGCGCCCCGTGGTGCCGCCCGTGAACACGATGGTGTTGAGGTCCTCGGCGGTGATGTCCGCGGCCACGAGCGGCTTGGGCTCGAAGGTCGCCGCCAGCGCGCAGTAGTCCTCGCCCACCTCGGTGGGGCCGAAGGCCAGCAGGTTCTTCAACGTGGGCACGCGCTCCTTGAGCGCCTTGGCCAGCCCATCGAACGCGGTGGGGTCGTAGATGAGCGTCTCGATGCCCGCGTTCTCGATGACGTAGGCGTGGTCGTCGAGCGAGCCGAGCGGATGCAGGGCGGTGGCGCACACGCCCGCGATGGAGCCGGCCGCGATGTTGTGCAGCACCTCGGGACGGTTGGCCGAGATGATGGCCGTGCGCGAGCCCTTGCCGATGCCCTTGCTGTTCAGCGCCTGGATCAGCTGGCTGGTCTTCTCACGCACCTCCCGATACGTCTGCATCTCGTCGCCGAGGTACAGGCAGGGGCGGTCGTGGTAGCGGTTGAGCCCGTCGATGATGAGGTGGGGCATCAACGTCGGCTCGAAGAGGTGGTTCGCGCTCATGGTCATCCTGGGGACGCACCATAGCCCGGAATCGCCCTTTGTGGAGGCGCGGAACCGAAAAAATAGAACTTGTTACAGCGGGCGCACGGAACGGAAGGGCCGCATCACACCGGCGCCGGTGCGCGACCGTCAGCGGGGGCGCACCAGCGACAGGAAGCCCCAGCGCACGGCGCGTCGCCCGGGACGTAGCCCCAGGCGCACGGGGGCCATCCGCTGCTTCAGCTCGGCGGCGTAGTCCTCGAAGCGCCCACCCTGAAAGTGCAGCAGACGCTCCGCCTCGTCCGTGTCCATCCAGTCCGTGTAGTAGCTCTCGTCACCGAACGCCTCGAACGGGACGTGGCCCAGGCCCAGCGCGTCGAAGAGCGCCTGCATCAGGTCGTAGTGCGTGATGCGGCAGCCCTTCCCGCCGCCCAGCATGAGCGTCTTGCCCAGCGCCTCGTCGCACGACACGGCGGCCGCGAACGCGCGCGCGACGTCGTCGCGGTGCACGTACTCGAGGCGGTTCTTGGGCGAGATGCGGAACAGCATGCGCAGCGTGTCGAGGGTCACGCTGGTGGCGCCCGGGTCGGGCGAGACCCCTACGCGCATGATCACCCACGGCACGCGCGAAGCTCGGATCATGGTCTCGCACGCGATCTTGCCCCGCGTGTACTCGTCCGTGCCCTGAGTGGGCGTGCTGGCGCGCACGGGCGGGCGCTCGTGCAAGCGCGGCCCGTGGACGCTCACGCTGGACGGGAAGACGAGGCGCGGCGGTGTGCGGTTGTCTTCGATGGCGCGCAGCACACACTCTGTGCCACCCACGTTCACCGCGCGCGCCAGCTCGGGCGCGCTCTCGGTGGTGGGAGGCAACACCGCGGCATGGTGGATGACCGCGTCGCACTCGAGCACGGCGTGGCGCACGTACGTGACGTCGCGGATGTCGCCGTAGCGCACGTCCAGGTTCTGCCCTGACCGTGTAGCGAGCTTCTGCAGGGCAGCCGCGCGCTTGCGGTTGAGCTTGGTGTCGAGGTCCAGGGCGCGCACATCGTGGCCGGCGCGGATCAAGGCTTCGGCCGTAGCCATCCCGAGGTTCCCGAAGGCCCCTGTCAGCATCACGAGCATTACGATGGTGTTCCCTTCAGGGGCAGATCTGGGCCGGGTTCAGCAGGTTCTGCGGGACGCAGCGGCGGAGGCAGTTGTTGCCCTCGATGCACATGACGCCGCTCATCTGGTTGCAGTCCGTGCCTGGGTTGACGGGGCAGCGGTCGGGGTTGCCGATGGGGAGCCCGGGCTCGCACTCCTCGCTCGCCTGGACGATGCCGTCGCCGCAGCACGTGGGCTGCCCGTTGCAGGGCCCCAGGTCGGGCCCCATGTCCGGCGGCCCCATGTCCGGAGGCCCCATGTCGGGCGGACCGCTGTCGGGCTCGCCCATGTCCGGAGAGCCAGTGTCGGGTGAACCCAGATCCGGCTGACCGAGGTCCGGGGCCCCCATGTCCACCTGGTCCTCCGGCGCTCCTCCCTCGAGGAACACGCCGTCCGCACACGCCGAGAGCCCCAGCCCGCCACTGACGACGAACGCCAACGCTCCCAATATCAGCCAGCTCCGCATGCCATCTCCAAGTGGGCGCCGACGGGCGCTCTCCCGCATTGGTACCATCGTCGGGACCCCGCTGCCAAGCCACGTACCGACGGGCGGACCAAGTTTCGCCCCTACTCGGACGTCGCCGAGGCAGCGCTCGCGGGGGCCATGGCCATGACCTGCTTCATGGCGCGCCAGGCGAGGGCGGCGGGGACGATGACCCACGCCAGCGCGACCGTGCGGTCGATGTTCGAGACGATGGGGTTGCTGGTCTCGCCCATCAGCAGGTAGGGAACGTAGTAGGCCCACGTGCCCGCAAAGTGTAGGGCGCACAGCACGGCCTCGACGACGGGACGCGCGGGCGAACGCTTCGCATAGAGGGCCACGACGAGGAGACACATGGGCAGCTGGATGAGCAGCTCGAGCCAGTAGACGGTGTCCAGCGCGATGCGGTGCAGGTCGTGCATCGGGAAGTCGTGGTTGGCGTTGGACACGGCGTAGGCGTCACGCAGGTTCGGCATGACCTGGAACAGACCGGACATCACGTCGCAGCCCGTGTGGTACCAGCACGCGTTCATCAGGAACCACACCATGGCGAACTTGTCGGTGTCGGAGAACGCCGGTCCGACCTTCCAGATCTGGTGCAGCTTCCACATGCCGAAACTCGCGGCGGCCACACACACCAGGAAGTACGGCGAGAGCAGCATCGCCATCCACTGCGCCGGGTCGAAGTGCAGCGCGAAGTGCACGCTGGGGTCGCTGGTGTCCAGCATGCAGGCCAGCGCGACGGTGAAGAACTCCATCCCAGCGGGCCAGTAGATGTAGAGCTTGGTCTTCATGATGCGCGGGACGCTAGCAGAACCGCGGACGCGCGCACGGTTAGCGTTATTGGCGAACACCGACGCGTCGCGTAACGGCCCGCGGGCAGGCGCGCTGGCCGCGGGGTCCACGGCCCCACCCATCCGGCGGCGGCGCGAACACCCGCGGGCGGCGCACCTGACGTCAGCGCGCGGTGCGCAGCTCTTCGTAGGCGGGCCGCACGAACGCCGCCATCGACCACACATCCGGGACGAGGTCGGCGGCGACCATGAACCCGAAGTCCACGTGCCCGTCGTAACTCATGACCGTGATGTTGAGCCCCGCGCCCTCCATCACCGGGCCCATGGGGTACACCGCCACCAGGCGTGCGCCCGCCAGATAGATGGGGACTTGTGGCCCGGGCACGTTGGAGATGACCAGGTTGTGGATGGGGCGGTGCTTGTCGGCCAGGCGCAGGCGCGAGTAGAAGCGCCCCGCCAAGTGGAAGGTGGTGGGCGCCGCGAATTCCGCCCAGCTCTGCAGCATGTCGGCGCCAATCGCCTGATGCTCGTGCTTCGCGCCCATGGTGGCCGCCTTGATGGCCATCAGGCGCTCGACCGGGTCGTCGATGTCGGTGGCTAGCGAGGTGAACATGCCCGACACGTGATTGCTGCCGAGCCCGGGGCGCATGGAGCGCACGGAGATGGGGCACACGGCAACCAAGGGATCCACAGGCAGCTCTGCGCGCCCCTCCAGGTACCGGCGCAGCGTCCCTGCGCACACGGCCAGCACCACGTCGTTGAGCTTGACCCCGTGGCGGTCCTTGACGCGCTTGAGCCCCTCGAGGGGCAGCTGCGCGAAGGCCACGTTGCGCCGCGCGCTCAGCGCTCCGTTGAAGCTGGTGCGCGGCGCGCGCAGGGGCGTGCCTCCCACCAGGGCGTCGGCCTCCTGCCGCTGCTTGGCGACCCCTGCCACGGCGCTCGCGGTCTGCGCCACCAAGCGCACGAATTCGGCCGGCTGCTTCACCCGCGAGACGACCGCCTCGCGCAGCATGTCCACGGGCGACGGAACGCCCTCACCCCGGAACGTCGGGGTCGTCGCGGGGCCAGGCGCGGCCTCGCTGGCGTCGAGGCTGAAGAGGTGCACGAGCAGACCCGCGCCCGTCGCCCCATCGACCGCCGCGTGGTGCACCTTGGTCATGACGGCGAAGCGCCCCCCCTCGATGCCCTCGATGACCCACGCCTCCCACAGCGGGCGTGAGCGGTCCAGTGGTGTGCTGGCGATGCGTCCACAGATCTCGCCCAGCTCACGGCGCCCCCCGGGCGCGGGGCAGGCCACGCGCCGCACGTGACGGATGATGTCGAAGTC
Source organism: Sandaracinaceae bacterium (assembly GCA_020633055.1). NCBI lineage: Bacteria > Pseudomonadati > Myxococcota > Polyangiales > Sandaracinaceae > Sandaracinaceae bacterium. The sequence goes on from JACKEJ010000010.1 coordinate 435,657, forward strand.
GGGGTCGTCGATCCACACGGGGTGGTGCAGCTCGAACGGCACCTCCACCAGCCGCCGGCGGAACGCGGGCAGCCGGTGCACGCGGCTCTCGATGAGGTTCTGGACTTTCTCGAAGCTGTAGCCCCCCGGCATGTTGGCCGGGTCCAGCACCGCGGCCATGGCCACGTGCATGTGCATCTTGGGCGTCTCGAGATAGAGGAAGGAGGCGTCGAGACCGGAGAGGCGTTCCACGGCGCGAGTCTGCCTCGTCCGCGCGGAAGTTTCAGCCACAACCTGCCACGCGACGTCCCGCGACCTTCACGGGGGTCGCAAGAAGACGAAGAGTACCGTGCCGACGTGCGGGGAGGCTGGCGCGTCGGCGGCCAGAGCGCGACACCAGCGGATTCACGTGGATACTGCTGGGATGGCACACCGTCTCCTTGCACGCGCGGCCCGGTCGCAGCCCCTCACCCTGACGCTCGCATGGCTGCTGTGGTGCGCACCGGCCGACGTTCGCGCGGACTTGGTGGGCTCGCCGGCGGGTTTCGCGGAGAGCACCTGGCTGTCCACGGCGAGCGACATCACTGGCATGGCGTTCGCCCCCGACGGGTCCAGCCGGCTGTTCCTGACCCGCAAGGGAGGCGAGGTGCGCATCGTGCAGCTGAACCCGGGTGGGGCTGGGACGCTGCTCCCCACGCCCTTCGCGACGGTCTCGCCCGTGTTCACCAACAGCGAGTGTGGCCTGATCGGCATCGCGTTCGACCCAGACTTCGTGACCAACGGCTACGTGTTCCTGTTCGTCACGGTCTCCGACTCCGAACAACAGATCATCCGGTACACCGCGAGCGGCGACGTCGGCACCGCGAAGACTGTGATCGTCCAAGACCTCCCCACGCGCGGGCAGAACCACGACGGGGGTGGCATCGGCTTCGGCGCGGACGGCATGCTGTATTGGTCCATCGGGGATCTGGGCAACGGCACGGGCGTGGACGCAGACCTGACGCGGATGGCCGCGAAGGTAGGACGGGCGCGACGCGACGGTTCGGTCCCGGGCGACAACCCCTTCGTCGATGGTCCGGGCGGCAACGCCGACTACATCTTCGCCAGGGGCTTCCGCAACCCGTTCACGCTGACGTTCCAGCCCACCACGGGGCTCCTGTGGGTCAACGTGGTGGGTACCACCTACGAACAGGCGTTCGTCGTGCGGCGAGGGAACCACGCAGGCTACAACGACTACGAGAACGATCAGCCAGACGGCTTCATCACGCCGGTCATCGCGTATCGCACCGGGGGGACGCGCACGCTGGTGGTGGAGCCGGACGGGGCCGTGCGCAGCGGCGGCGTCATCACCTTCACGACGGCCGTCGGTCACCGCTTGCGCCAGGGTGAGCGGATCGTGGTCACAGGCGTGACGGACGACAGCTTCAACGGCACGTTCTACGTGGCGCAGGGCTCGCGCGCGCCGAACGACCGCCTCTTCACCGTGTCGAGCCCCGGACCCGACGCGAGCAGCGGCGGCGGGCAGCTGACCACCATGGCGCAAGGGCGCACCATGAGTGGTGGCACGTTCTACGATGCCACCGGCTTCCCCGAGGCCTATCGCGGCAACTTCTTCTACGGCGACTTCATCGACAACCGCATGATGCGCGCGGTGGTGGGTCCGGGCACCGCGGTGAGCAGCGTGGACTACTGGTCCACCAACCTGAACGCGCCCATCGACCAAGCCGTCGGCCCCGACGGCGCGCTCTACACGGCGAGCTACAACGGCACCATCTACCGCACGCGGTACTCCGCACCGTCGCAAGCGCTCGTCGTGTCGCAGCGCCACGTGCGCGCGCTCGAGGGCGGCGCGGCGGTGTTCTCGATCTCGCTCGCGCAGGCACCGGCGGGAGACGTGAGCGTCATGATCGTGCGGGAGAGTGGGGACGCCGACGTGAGCGTGACGCAGGGCAGCGCCCTGACGTTCACCACCGGCAACTGGATGGACCCGCAGCCCGTGCGCATCGTCGCCGCGAACGACGAGGACGGGGAAGACGATCGCGCGCAGCTGCGCGTCTCGTCGAGCGGGCTCGTCGCGGTGGACGTCCAGGTCGACGTGACCGACAGCGCCTCCGTGGTGTTGGTGGTGTCGACGCCCAACCTGACCCTCACCGAAGGTGGGACGCGCACGTTCACCGTGCGGCTCGCCGACGCACCTGACGCCGACGTGCTCGTGAACGTCGCTCGCGGCGCGGGGGACGCGGATCTCAGCGTCAGCTCTGGCGCGCAGCTGACCTTCACGCCTGCGAACTACGCGACGCCGCAGATCGTCACCATCGCAGCGGCCGAGGACGCCGACGGTGTCAACGACACGGCGACGTTCACGGTGAGCGCGGCGGGCGCGGCGACGCGCTCCGTCCAAGCCATCGCGGTGGACGACGACGCTGGGGGAGCGGACGCGGGGGTCGTGGAAGACGGAGGCGCGTCGGACGCGAGCGTGACGCTCGACGGAGGACGACTGGACGCAGGGAGCGGGCCGAACGGTGGTGGAGGCTGTGGGTGCCGTGTCAGCGCGGGAGGGGAGCGCGCTCCGGCCTGGCCCACCGTGGTCGTCATCGCGGCTGCGCTTTGGCGGCGTCGAGGAGGGCGCTGCCGCACACGCCTCGGATGAAACGCCTGGCGCCCGCGATTTCCACCCAACGCCACGGTCTTTGGTTCATCATGGCGCGGTGACCGAGGACGGCCGATGACGGCGAGCCCACTCGACCCGGCGCTCCAGCAGCGCATGACCGAGATCCTCGCGGAGCTCGACGACACGGTGGCGGTCGACGCGACCATCGGTCGGTCGCTCTCCTACGAGGTGACCCGCCGCGCTGGGCTCGCACGCTGAGCGCGCCCGCGTAGCTGGCTAGGGGTCGACGATGGTGTCGTCCATGTCCACGCGATCGACCGTCGTCACCACGCGTTCCCCGGAGTCGCCCGCCCGGTCGTTCAGGTCTCGGAACGCATGTCGCATCGCCGCGGCCATCGCCCGCGCGTCTTGAAAGCGCTCGTCGGGCTCCTTGGCGAGGGCACACGCGAAGAAGTCGTCGACCGCAGAGGGCAGCCCGGGGAGGTGCGTCGAGGGCGGCGCTGGCGAAGCGGTCAGGATGCCCATGACCAGCTGTGGGAAGTTCTCGCCCTCGAACGGCAGCGCGCCGGTGAGCATCTCGTACATGACGACCCCCGACGCCCAGAGGTCGACCCGCGCGTCCACGGGCCGGCCCATGGCCTGCTCGGGGGCGAGGTAGTGCGGGGTCCCGAGCACGTCACCATCCCCCGTCAGCCCCTCCTGCGACTCGTCCTTGGCGATGCTGAAGTCGAGGATCTTCAGCACCTCCTCACCGCGCTCCTGCGCCAGGAAGAGGTTGTCGGGCTTGATGTCGCGATGGATGACGCGCTCGGCGTGGGCGCGCGCGAGGCCGTCCAACAGCTGTCCACCGAGCTGCGCGACGCGCGCCACCGGGAGGCGGTGGCCACCCAGCTGCGCGCTGAGCTCCTGCCCCGTGAGGTGCTCCATGACGATGTACGGGGCTCCGTCTGGCAGCCGCCCGACGTCGAAGATGCGCACCACATTGGGGTGCTCGATGCGTCCAGCCGACTGCCCCTCACGCAGGAAACGGGTCTCTGCCGCGCTCCCGCTCTCGAAGCGTGAGTGGAGCACCTTCACTGCCACCGTCGTGCCGAGGTGCACGTGCTCCGACCGATACACCGACCCCATGGCGCCATCGCCGATGCGCTTCCCGAGCAGATAGCGTTCCTCGAGCAGTGTCCCTGTGAGGTCGTCGCGCGACGGCTTCCAGGTCACACCCGCCGGGAGACGGGTCTGGGGGTCGACGACGTCCCCCGTGAATGGACAGCGCAGCACGGACGCGACGTGTGGCAGGTTGCAGTGGCGACAGCGAACGAAGCGTTCCAAGGAGACCTCCGCGGCCATCATGCCCCAAGTCGGGGGTCAGCTGGTGATGGGCATGCGAACGAGCGCGGTGTGACCCTCGGGGAGCGCCGGGAAGCGCATGGCCCGAAACGCCGCACCTACGCAGCGAGCCGTCCCCGCCCACCGACGGGACTCGATCGCGACGAGCTGGGCCGTTCCATCGGACTCGATGACGAAGGCGACTTCGAAGCTGACAGGGCCGCTCGCCGCCGCGAGACAGCGTCGCAAGTCGACGGAGGCGCGCACCCGGTGGGACACATCGCTCGATTCACCGTCGCCCGCCTCGTCTGTCGACCGCGCCGCTCGAGCGTGCTCATCGCGTCGAGCGGTGCATCCATCGCCCTCACGACGTCCGTTGTGGTCCGGACGCCACGCTCGCGGTACGTCCCGGGCGCCGAGCACGTCCGGCACGGCGTGCCCACTCAGGACATCTTCCTCGTGGTTCGTGGCGCTCCACCGTGTCACCACGAGGCGACTCGACAGTACACGGCGACCGACGAACGTTGCTACCCTGCGGCCCGACCGATGGACACGCTACGCATCCTCGAACTCTGGGCCGCGACCGCCTGGGCGGACGGCCACCTCCATCCCAACGAGGCCGCCGCCCTTGAGCGCCGCATCGAGGCCAGCCCCGACCTCAGCCGCGCCGAGCTCGAGACCGCGCGCCGCCTGCTGAGCCACCCGCCAGACGTGAGCGTCGACGCCGTCCAAGCCCTCGACGCCATCGCTCGCGAGGGCGTGTACCGGGCGGCGCTGGGCATCGTGGCCCTCGACGGCGTCCTGCACGAGCGTGAGCGCGCCTTCATCACGCGGTTGCGCGCCGCCCTCGGGTTGGCCGAGGCCACCTTGGTGGCCATCGAAGCGGAGCACGGCATCGCCCCCGCCGTGGCCTGAGCCCATGCCACTCCAAGTCCTCGGCCCCCACGACAGCCGGGTCCTGTCCGAGCGCGGCCTGCTGCTGCGCGGCGTCCTGTCCGTGGCCGCGCTCCCCGAGCCGCTGCGCGCCACGCTCGCCGCACAGGATCCTGCCTTCCTCGACTACGCCCAGCTGCTGGTCTTCGCACACGCCGGCCCGCGCATGTGGCGCGCCCTCCAGACGGCCCCCGCGGATCTCCGCACCACGGAAGATCCGATCGACACCTTCTCGGTCGAGACCGTCCGAGAACACCTCGAGCGCGAGCTGGGCGTCCAGCGCTTCACCCTGCTCTACCCCGGGCACCGCACCATCCCGCTCCAGGAGCTGGGCGCGCTCCTCGGCTGGCACCACCCCTCGCCCCTCCGCGTCGGCATCAACCACACCTTCGGCACCTGGTTCGCCTACCGGGTGGCCCTCCTCGCCGACACGAACCTCCCGCTCTCCCCGCTCCCCGACGACGCCGCCAGCGCCCCGTGCGCCACCTGCGTGGACAAGCCCTGTCTCTCCGCCTGCCTCGGCAACGCCCTCACCCAAGGCGACCTCTCGCTCCCGCACTGCATCGACTTCCGCACCCGGCCCGAGTCCCCGTGCGCCCACCGCTGCCCCGCCCGCGAAGCCTGCCCCATCGCCCCCGAGCACCGCTACGACGCCGACCAGATCCGCTACCACTACGGCGTCTCCCTGAAGATGCTCACGCGCTAGCGCCACATCCATCCTCCACGCGAACCAACCGCCCCCGACCAACCACCACCGACTCACTCCGACTCCCGCCACACCCATCCTCCACGCGAACCAACCGGCCCCAACCAACCACACTCGACTCACTCCCGTCCCCCTCCAAAGCCCCAGACGTCGCCGAGGGAGCGGGGCGGCCCGCGCCTGGGTGCTGGGGGGACCCGCTTTCAAGCGCCGCTCTGCGGCGCGTAGAAAACGGGGAGGCACCACAGGGAGCGCCTGCGCGACCGGGCCCAGGCGCGGGCCGCCCCGCTCCCACTCGCAACGTCGCCCCCGGGGCGCTATGGTGCCGCGCGCCGCCACCGGCGCCGACAGGGCCCGCGGGTCCGAGACCAAGGAGACAGGTAGATGCGTATTGGACTTGTGGGTGGAACCGGCCGCGAAGGCACCGGGTTGGCGCTGCGCTGGGCGCGCGCCGGGCACGACGTGTTCATCGGCTCGCGCGAGAGCGAGCGCGGCGTGGCCAAGGCGGCCGAGCTGGCGAGCGAGCACGGCATCACGCTCAGCGGCGGAGACAACCTCGCGGCCTGTGCCCACGGCGAGGTCGTCATCGTCACCGTGCCCTACGCCGCGCACGCGCCCACCTTCACCGCCATCCGTGACGCCGTCGCCGGCAAGGTCGTGGTGGACATCACCGTGCCCCTCAAGCCGCCCAAGGTGCGCAGCGTGCAGCTGCCCCCCGGCTCGGCTGCCGCGCTGGAGTCGCAGGCCATCCTGGGCGAGGGCGCCACCGTCGTCGCCGCGCTGCACCACATCAGCTCGGAGCACCTCGGCGACCCCGCGCACGAGTTCGACTGCGACGTGCTGCTGTGCGGCGAGAAGGTCGCGCGCGAGACGGTCGCGAAGCTGATCGAGGACCTGGGCCTGCGGGCCATCGAGGCGGGCACCCTGGAGAACGCGGTGGCCCTCGAGTCCATCACGCCCGTGCTGCTTTTCATCAACAAGAAGTACGGCGCCACGGCGGGCCTGCGCATCACGGGGATGCCCGCATGACGATGGAGCCCGGGGCGGCGCTCGAGGTCGGCGCTCGCGTCCACTTCACAGCCCTCCCGGGCATCCCGCTCGTGCAGAGCGGCGACGCGCTGGCGCCGCTCGTCCGTGCCGCGCTGGCTGCGGCAGAGCTCACGCTCGCGCCGGGTGACGTCCTGGTGGTCACGTCCAAGCTGTTCTCGCGCAGCGAGGGGCGCTTCGTGGACATGAGCCAGGTCGTCCCCTCGGACGAAGCGCGCGCGCTGGCGCTCGAGGTGGACAAGGACCCCGCGCAGGTCGAGCTCATCCTGCGCCAGTCCGCGAGCATCTCCCGCAAGCGGCCTGGCGTGCTCGTGGTGCGCCATCGCCTCGGCTTCATCTCGGCCAACGCCGCCATCGACATGAGCAACGCCTCGCCAGCGCACGCACCTGCGGGGTCGGGGCCGTGGGCCCTGCTGCTCCCGGAAGACCCCGACCGCAGCGCGCGCAACCTCCTGGCGGAGCTCGGCGCGCCTGGCGTGGGCTTGATCGTCAGCGACTCGTTCGGGCGCCCGTTCCGGGTCGGCACTGTCGGCGTGGCCGTGGGCGTCGCGGGGGTGCCCGCCGTGTTCGATCAGCGCGGCCGCCACGACCTCCACGGGCGCGAGCTGCAGTACACCATCACGGCGCTGGCGGATCAGCTGGCGGCCGCTGCGGATCTGGTCGCCGGCCAGAGCGACGAGGCCCGTCCGGTCGTCCACGTCCGTGGGCTGCGCTTCACCCCGAGCGAGACGGGCGCACACGAGCTGCTGCGCGACCCCGACGTGGACCTCTACGCATGAGCAGTGCCCCACGGGTCGTCGCGCTGGCGGGCGGCGTCGGTGGTTCGCGCCTCGCGCACGGGCTCGCGCGCGCGCTGCCCGAGGGCGCGCTCACGGTGATCGTCAACACGGGCGACGACCTGACGCACCTCGGGCTGCGCATCTGCCCTGACCTCGACACGCTCATGTACACGCTGTCGGGGTTGGGCGACCGCGCGCGCGGCTGGGGCCTACGTGACGAGACGTTCCGCGCCATGGAGATGGTCGCGCGCTACGGCGGGCCGACGTGGTTCGCGCTGGGGGACCAGGACCTCGGCACGCACCTGGTGCGCACGGCTCGCCTGGGCGAGGGCGCGACGCTCACGCAGGTCACGGCCGAGCTGTGCGAGCGCGTGGGCGTGCGTACGCCGCTCCTGCCGATGAGCGACGGCGAGCGTCGGACGTTCATCGAGACGACCGACGGGGAACGGCTCCCCTTCCAAGACTGGCTCGTGGGTCGCCGCGCGGCGCCGCGTGTCGCGCGCGTCACGCGTGAAGGGGACGGCCACGCGACCGACGAGGTCCTGCGCGCGCTCGACGAGGCCGACCTGGTGGTGTTGTGCCCCAGCAACCCCTTCGTGTCCCTAGACCCCATCCTCGAGCTACCGGGTGTCCGGGAGCGCGTGGCGGCACGCCGCACCGTCGGGCTGAGCCCCATCGTCGGCGGGCAAGCCGTCAAGGGCCCGCTCGGCACGATGATCCCGGACCTGCTCGGCACCCCGGCGAGCGCCAGCGCCATCGGCATCTACTACGCGGACCTGCTGCGTGGGCTGGTCGTAGAGCGCGGCGACGCGGTGAACGTCACGCTCCCCACGCTGGAGACCGCCACCGTCATGGGAGACGAGGTCGATCGAGCGCGCCTGGCGCGCGAGCTGCTCGACTTCGCGGCGGCCCTACCGTGAGACGACACACCGCCATCGTCCCGGTCAAGGGCTTCGCGCACGCCAAGTCGCGGCTCACCGAAACGCTGACCACGTCCGAGCGCGAGGCGTTCGCGCGCCACTGCTTCGAGCATGTGCTCGGGCTGCTGGAACACCACCCCGGTGTCGACCGCGTGCTCGTCAGCTCGCGCGACGCCGACGTGCTCGCGCTGGCCCGCACACGAGGCCACGTGCCGCTGCACGACCCCGTCTCCGCGAGCCGCCTGAACGAGGTGATCGACGCCGCGCTGACCGTCGCCGTAGAGCAGGGCGCGGAAGCCGCGCTGGTCCTCATGTGCGACCTGCCGCTGCTGCGTGCCTGCGACCTCGACGCACTCTTCGCCAGCGACGCGGAGCTGGTCTTGGCGCCAGACGGCGCACGGGCAGGCACCAACGCGCTGGTCGTGGCGCCCGCGGATCTGCTCCCGACGTGCTTCGGAGACGCGCGCAGCTTCGCGCTCCACACGGCCCGCGCCAAGGCCCTCGGCGCACGAACGCACGTCGTCCACTCCGAGGGCCTCGCGGGCGACGTCGACACGCCCGCCGACTACGCCGCGTACCGCGCGCGCCTCAGCCCTCCAGCGAGAGGATGATCAGCGAGTAGCCTTCCGCGGGCACGGCCCCTCGGTTGGTGTAGCGGTGCGGCAGGTGCCCCGGGAACTGCACCAGCGACCCGGCCTCGACCACGACCTCGTCGCCGTCCACCACGAGCGTGGCCTCGCCCGAGAACACCACGAAGAACTCCTGCGAGCCGCGCGGGTGGGGCCGCCCCGCGGCCGAGCACTTCGGCATCAACGTCACCCGTTGGATCTGCACGCCGCGCGAGGCGATGGGCGACAGCAACCTGGAGATGTAGCGTCCTTGGTCGTCGCGGTACTCGCGCGCGTCCAAGGTCTTCACCTTGTAGAGGCGCTGTCGCGGCGGCGCCGCCACCAGCTCGTCGAGGCCGACCTGAAGTGCCGCGGCGACGGCCAGCAACGTATCCAGGCGTGGGTTCGCTTCGCCCTGCTCCAGACTCGCGAGGGTCGCCCGCGGGAGGTTGGCGGCCAGCGCCAAGGACTTCTGGGTCAGCCCCGCGGCGTGCCGCAGGCGCTGGAGATTCTCGGGGAGGTAGCTGCGACTCATGACGGTATCCTGGAGAATCCTATCAATATTCTAGAGCTTGGGGGCTTGATCCGCGTCCCCCAGGTCTTTAGCTTCTGCGTTCCAACTCAGGAGGAAACATGGCTATCGAACTCCCCGCACTGCCCTGGCCCAAAGACGGTCTCGCGCCCCACATCAGCGAAGAGACCCTCGACTACCACCACGGCAAGCACCACAACGCCTACGTCGTGAACCTCAACAAGCTCATCCCGGGCACCCCGCACGAGAACCAGAGCCTCGAGGAGATCGTGAAGAGCTCGTCGGGCGGCGTCTTCAACAACGCCGCGCAGGTGTGGAACCACACCTTCTACTGGAACAGCATGAAGCCCGGCGGGGGCGGTGAGCCCACGGGCGCCATCGCGGACGCCATCAACGCCAGCTTCGGCAGCTACGCCGCGTTCCGCGAGCAGTTCGCGGCGGCCGCGGCCACGCAGTTCGGCTCGGGCTGGGCCTGGCTGGTCAAGAGCGGCGACACGCTCGAGATCGTGAAGACGCCGAACGCGGAGACCCCGCTCACCACCGACAAGAAGCCCCTGCTCACCATCGACGTGTGGGAGCACGCCTACTACGTCGACTACCGCAACGCGCGCCCCAAGTACATCGACACCTTCCTCGACTCCCTGGTGAACTGGGACTTCGCCAACGCGAACCTGGCCGACTGATCGCCGCTCGCCACGGCGCTGTTCGCGCACTCGAACGCCCTCCGCGGTCTCGCTGCGGAGGGCGTCGCGTTTCGCGCACGCCGCACGTGTCGAAAACTGGACCCCCCGCGCGCGTTCTGAAATGCCTCCCGGTGCGGAGCACTGGCTCCACCAGAGGCAAACCATGCAAGCACAGATCGAGCGCAGGGCGCACGCGCAACGCGTGCCGATGGATCACGGGGTGGTCGAGGTCTCCTTCGTGGAGTACGGCGAGACGGCCCCAGCCGACGCGGTGAACATCGCCGAAGGCGGGTTGTCGCTGCGCGCATCCATCCTCCCGGAGGTGGGCACGGAGATGCGCTGTTCCTTCCCCATGCCCGACGGGCAGTCCATCGAGGCGGAGTGCCAGGTCGTGTGGGCGCAACACAGCGGCCCCTACGCGGGGGAGTTCGGCCTCCGCTTCACGGACCTGGCGCGCCTCGACGAAGAGCGCATCCGCGACTACGTCGACGCCCACCGCGCGCACGGCGAGTGGCAAGACTCGAGCGCAGGAGGCGGGAGCGTCGACGACTCGGACCCAGGCTACGTCGACGACTCGGACCCGGGGTACGCGGCGCGCGTCGCAGACTCCTACGAGCCCTCACCGCCCACCAAGCACCCGGCCATCCCCGACACCATCCGCCTGTTCATCGATGGCGTCTCGAGCCCCGTGGCTGCGAAGGTGGTTCAAGCGACGAACGAAGCGCTCGTGGTGGAGCAGGCTCTCCCCTTCCTGCGCCTCGGCACACGCATCGCGGCGGTCGAGGGCGGCCCGAAGGGCTCGCTGGTGGGTGTCGCGCTGCGCGTGGTGGATGGAGCGCCGAAGCTGGTGCTGACCGTGCAGTTCGGCGGCGAGACGGAAGCGGTGGAGCAGGAGCTCGAACTCGCCATCCCCGAGCCCGTGCACAGCGACGTCGCCTACGCCAAGACCGAGCTACGCAGCCCGCTCGACACGTTGCCAGACGTGGAGGACGGCGAGGGCGACAGCGCCGTGGACGCGACCCCAGAGGAGCAGGCCGGAGCGGTCCTCGAGGACGGACACGTGAGCATGGCCCTCGAGGACGCCCGGCACTCTTCGGTGCCGCCCGCCCGCATCGTCGATGCGCGACCCTCCCGTAGTCCGTCCGACATGGCCCGCGCAGCGCGCGCCGAGGTGGCGTTCGCCCGGCCCGACGACGACGACGACGAGGACGACGAGGACGAGAACGTCGTCGTCGCGCTGGGCGCGCTGGCCGAGGACGTGAGCCAGAGCGAGCTAGACGACCTCGACGAGCTGCTGAGCGCTCCGCACGTCGCGGATCGCGAGCCGATGCGCCCCGGGCGGGCCGATACGCGCGACCCCGCTTCCCGCGGGCACGCGCCGGCCGCGGCCGACGAGGTGCCCGACGCGCTGGGAGACTCCCCGGTGGACCGCCTGTCGCTGCTGCTCCGGACGCGCTCGCAGCAGCTCGGCGCGCGAACCGCCCCGCTGCGCGCTCGAGGGCGCGCGCTCCTGGCTGGCGGCTTGAAGGGCCTGCTGCCGGCGCTGCGCCTTTTGTGGGCGCGCACGCTGCAGCTCGCGGTCACGCTGCGTACCAAAGCCAAGCCCACGTTGCGCGCGCTCGGCCGGCGCACTCAGAACACGGTCGCGCAGCTGCGTGGCCACCAAGCTCGACGCACCACGACCTCGGGCCGCCCGCTGCGACGCCAGCAGTCCCGCGTGGGGGCGACGGTGCGGCCCGGCGCCCCTCGAGCGCAGCACGAGACGAGCGCCGCGCTGGACCCGCAGCGCGCGCGTCGACGTGCGATCGCCCTGTCCGCGCTGGCGTTCTCGCTGGTAGCGCTCACCGTGTGGGCGCTCGTCCCCTCTGCCGAGGAGCCGGCCGAGGTCGACGCACCGCCCACCACCGCCAGGACCCCGAGTGAGCCACTGGCCGCCGCACCGGCCCCCGCGACGGACGTGGCCGTGTCCCCGTACGTCGCGCCCGCGGCGCCCGCCCCAGCGCCCGCCGCGGCGGTGGCAGCCGCCCCCGTCCCACCCGGACCCACTCCTGGTCCCCTCGCAGAGCCCACGTACCCCTCGCTGGGCGACGAGCGTCCCCAGGCGCCGGGCTCGGTGCCGGGCGACTCTCCATACGCAGAGGGCGGGGCTGAGCAGGCACCCATGCAGGAGGGCCGCTCCTTCGGCGCAGACACAGTCGGCAATGCCCGACGCTTCGAGATCAGCATGAGCCAGCCGGTCGAGAACGTGCGCGGCCGCGCGGAGAGCAACGGCTTCGTGGTCGACATCCCGGGCTCGCTCGCGATGGGTGGCGCACGGACGATCAGCCGCAACCATCCGTCCGTCGCGCGTAGCCACATCCTGAATCACGGCACGTACTCGACCCTCACCGTCGAGTTCGTCGCCGGCCAGTCGCCCGCCTACCGCGTGAGCGGTCGGGGCGCGACGCTGCAGATCGAGATCGCGCGCTGAGTCCCTCGACCCGAGCCCCGCGTGCGCGAGCCTACTCGTCGCCGGGGCTCGAGCCGCGGGCCGACGCACGGTCCAGGTCGAGGATCTTCTGGTCACCGACGTAGCTGCGCGTCTCGTACTTGGTCACGCGCCCGATCTTGCGCACGATGTCCGCCATGCGCTGAGCCTCGCTGACCATCGTGCCCGCCGCGCGATGCTCCGCCGACCCGGGCACCAACTTGCGCTCCAGTAGCTCGGCGTACGCCATGATGCTCGTCAGAGGCTGGTTCAGCTCGTGCGCCGCCGTCCCTGCCAGCTCGGCCAGCACGGCCTGCCGCTCCGTGTGCTCGAGCTTCTGATGCACCTCGGCCAAGCGCTGCTGCGTGCGGAGCCGCTCGCGCAGGTCGGTGAAGATGCCGAACGTCGCCACCGGCTCTCCGCGCTCGAAGATGAGCGCGGCGGAGATCTGGATGGGGATCTGCTCCCCCTTCACCCCCTTCGCGTCCACGCGCGTGGGCACGAGGCGGCCAAACCCGCCGTAGCCGTCGGACATCAGCCGCTCCCGTACCAGCGTCCACCCCTCACCGTCGTAGAGGTCGGCGAGGTTCATGCGACCCACGACGTCGGCTGCTCGGTAGCCATAGATGCGCTCGGCGCTGGGGTTGAAGAGCACGATGTTGCCCTCCATGTCCCCGGCCACGATGCCGTCCACGCTCGCGTCGATCAGCGACTCGAGGAACTCCATCGTCTTGATGAGCTCCGCCTCGGTCTGCCGCTGCACCGTCACGTCCTGACAGGACACCAGCACCTTGGCGTCGCCGATGGCGAGAGCCGCGAACGAGCAGTTGAGGATGACTTCGTTGCCGTCCTTGCGCACGAAGCGGATGTCCGCGCCACGCGGGTACACGCCCGCCGCGAAGCCGTCCCACAGCGCCCGAGTGCGCTCCCGCTCGGTCTCGCTGACGAGACCCTTGATGAGCAGCCCCTTCATCTCGTCCGCGGAGTAGCCCAGCATCTCGTGCGCGCGAGGGTTCGCGAACAAGAGCGACCCGTCCTCCGCCAGCACGGCGATCCCCTCGGCCGCCGACGCGAACAGCTCCGCGTAGCGCTCGAGCCCCGCGAGCCGACGCTCGGCCTCGAAGCGCGCGAACGTGACCTCCTGAGTGTGATCACGCAGCGACTGCATCACGCGCGCGTTGCGCAGCGCGACCGCGGTGGCGTTGGCGACGGCCTGGCAGTACCGCATCTCGCGTGGCTGCAGCACACGGTGAGGGGTCTCGAGCCGCAGGAAGAACACGCCAATGGCCTGCGTCTCCCACACGATGGGAATGAGCACCATGGCGCCTAGGTCCTGCGACACGTTGACTCCCGCGAGGACGGGATGGGTCCTGACGTCGTCGATGGTCAGCGGCTCGCGGCGCCGCAAGACCTCTCGAATCTCGGGGTAGTCGGCCAAGTCGATGGCGAGGTTGGTGAGCGTCTCGTCGTCGCTCGCCACCATGACGTACCCCTTCTCGTCGATGTCCGACCCCTCGGTGTCTGGCGCGAGCACGATGGAGATACGGGCCGAGCCGATGGCGCGCGCGACGCGTCGCACCACCGAGAACAAGATGTCGCGGAAGTCCAGCGACGACGTGAGGCGCTGGGTCAGCTCGAGCAAGGTCTCCGCGTCGGTCGCGGCCTCGACGAGGGCCAGGCGGGCGCCGCGCCCTGCCTCGGCCACGCGCAGGCGGGCCTGGCACTGAGCGGGCGCGAGGGGAGCGAGGAGCACGTCATCCGCGCCGTGCGCCAGCCACTGCGCGGGGTCGTCCTGCGTGTCCTCGGGGAGCCACACGAGCAGAGGTACTCGGGGCCGCAGCGCCTCCCTCGCCGCGCTCACGAGCGCGCTGTCCGCGGCCACGACGACAGGCCCGATCTGCCCCGCGGCGGCGGCCTCCAGCAGCTCCGTCACGCTCCCCACGGCTCGCACGCCGGTCCCGAGGGCACGTACGACGAGCGCGCGCCGGTCCAGGTCGTGGTCCAGCACGTAGGGTACAGGGGAGGGGTTCATCAGGCGGGGGGCTCACAGGGCGCCCAAGGCGTCCTGGGGCAGCATATCAGGGGAGCCTCATTGTCGGTATCAAATGGCAATTGTGATCTAGATCTCAAACGCCATGGCTTCGACGCGCGCGAGCTCGCGGACACGCAGGATCTCCGACGTGTACTCGCTCATCTCTTCGCGAATGGCCTCGCTGGTGAGGTCCACCATGCTCTCCACGACCGGAGTCACGGACGCCAGCGTCTCCGTGAGCCCATGGGCCAGCTCGTCCAGCCGGCGGTCCAGGTCCGCCAGGTCTCGCTCCGTGTCGGCAGCCACCGCCTCCAGCATGCGTGCGTGCGCGGTGCTCAGCTCGTCCAGCGCATCCGCCGGGACGACCTCCGGGAACATGCGCGCGAGCCGTACGAGGTTGCGCCACGTGTCCTCGGCCTGCACCGGGTCGGGGCGCCTCCCCCTCAGCCGCTGCCCACCGGCCTCCAGCTGGTGAAAGGCCTCACGGTACTGCGCGAGCTGCACGTGGTACTGCATCTCCTTCGCCTGCGGCCACAAGTAGTGCAGCCGCGAGTGGCGCTGTTCGGTGGCCACGTCACGGAGCCCCTTGCTGGACTCGGGCAGCCGCGCGAAGAACGCCGCCGCCATGCGGTCACACTGCGCGAGGAGCGCGCGACTGGCGATGCGACGCCGAAGCCGGTGCACGGTGCGCTGCAGCAGCAAGAGGGCCTGCTTGCAGGCCACGTTGGTGGCCTCGTCCAGGCTCGCTCCGTACTCGCGCGCCCACGCGACGAGCTGATTGCGGTGGCGCGCCTCGATGTCCGCGGTGACGCGCGGCCGGTCCAGCTCCATCGCGCGCAGCTCGCGCAGGTTGCGGTGCGAACGCACGAAGAGCACCACGTAGATGGACAGATAGAAGGCGCCGTACAGCAAGAGCCACAGGCTGAGACCCACGATGGTGGCGAGGTGGTCGTTGACCCAGGCGCCGAGCGCCCCGCCGAGGGGCACACGCAGGCCGCGCGCCACCTCGCGCGAAGCCCACGTCACCAACCGAGGGCGCACGGAGAAGGTAAAGTCTCCGATCAGGGCGAGGAGCACGATGACGACCAACCCGAGCCGCCGCATGAGCACCGCCACGGGCACGCTCGCGTTCTGCGAGATGCGCATGACGTGACGCGAGCCATACACGACGTCCGCGGCGCCGAGGACGAAGGCGAAGAGCCTGGGCGCCACACCATACCGAGAGCGGACCTCGAGGTTGAACAGCGTCTCGTTGGGTTCTCCAGCGACGACCACCTGCGGGAACTGGAGATCGAGGCAGACTTCGCGAGGAGGTCCTGCCACGCGCGGCACCTGGAGCACGAGCGCCTGCCGCTCCCTGGGCGTCGCGGGGTTCTCGTCGAGCGACGCGACGAAATCATCGACGCGGGCGTGACGACTTGCCGTGAGCTCCTCCATCATGGACTGCAGACGGCCTTCGATACGCTTGACGTAGTCGATGGGGCTGCGGTCTCCCTGCTGCGCGAGCTCCGACCAGGAGACGTCGGCGCCCTGCTCGAAGCGCACGACCGTCGTCTCGGCGCGTCCCGTGAGCTTGTCGAGGGCGTTGGTCGCGAGGGTCGCTTGCAGCCGCCGGAAACGCAGGAACCACATCACCTTGTGGATGAAGTACAGCAGCGACAGCAGCATCACGCCGTAGAAGACGGCCACGAAGACGGTCGCGAGCGTGCCCATGGGGAAGGCGCCTTCTAGCACCGACACACCGCTCGGGCACCCCGTCCTCTGGCGTCGCGCCCGGTTGCGCATGGCACGGCGCCCCTCGCGGCGCTGGTGTCCCGCGCCTCCGCGGGCTACAAGGCGCGCATGCGCTACCGTCAGGCGTTCATCCCCACGCTCAAGGAAGTCCCCAAGGACGCGACGAGCCCCTCCCACGTGCTGCTCCTGCGCGCCGGCTACGTGCGCATGGTGGGCGCAGGCATCTACGAGATGCTGCCGCTCGGCCAGCGTGTCCTGACCAAGATCAGCAACATCGTCCGTCGCGAGATGAACGCCGCGGGCGCCCAGGAGCTGCTCATGCCGGCCCTGCTCCCGGCCGAGTACTTCCGTGAGACGGGCCGTTGGGACAGCTTCGGCGACACCCTGGTGCGGCTGCGGGACCGGCGCGGCAACGACTATCATCTGGGGCCCACCCACGAGGAGATCATCACGGACCTGGTGCGGCGCGAGGTCAAGAGCTACCGCCAGCTCCCGCTCAACCTGTACCAGGTCCAGATGAAGTACCGCGACGAGCCGCGGCCCCGTGGTGGGCTGCTGCGCTGCCGCGAGTTCCTGATGAAGGACGCCTACTCGTTCGACGTGTCCATGGAAGCGGCCGAGAAGAGCTACGCGACCATGCGCGACGCGTACCACGCCATCTTCCGGGGCCTCGGGCTGCACTATCGCGTCGTGCGCGCGGACAGCGGGGCCATGGGCGGGAGCACCAGCGCCGAGTTCCAGGTGCTGACGCAGACGGGCGAGGACGCCATCGTCGCCTGCTCCTCGTGCGAGTACGCGGCCAACGCCGAGGTCGCGGAGGCTTGCCCGGCTGCGCCCGGAGCCGCACCCGGCGGGGACGTCCCCGCCATCGAGAAGGTGCGCACACCGAAGGTGAAGAGCATCGCGGACGTCGTTGCGTTCTTCGAAGCCAACGTCCCTGGCACGACGGGCGTGGCACCCGAGACGTGCATCAAGTCGCTCATCTACGTCGCCAGCAACATCACGACGGGCGCCAGCGAGACGGTGATGGTCGTCGTCCGCGGCGACCACGAGGTGAACGACATCGCGCTCGCGCGCCACCTGGGCGCGGACGAGGTGCGCATGGCCACCGAGGAAGAGGTCAAGGCACACGTCGGCGCCGCCCCCGGCTTCATCGGCCCAGTCGGCTACAGCGGGCGGGTCATCGTGGACCCAGACGCCGCTGCCATCCCGAGCGCCGTCGGTGGCGCGAACGAGAACCCCTTCCACTCGGCCAACATCGTCTACGGCCGCGACTACGAAGGCGAGCGCGTCAACGTGCGCCTGGTGCGCTCGGGCGACCTGTGCGTGCAGTGCGGCGCCCCGCTCGAGACCTACAAGGGCATCGAGGGCGGCCACGTCTTCATCCTCGGCACGCACTACTCCGAGAAGATGGGCGCGACCTTCCTGGACGAGAGCGGCAAGCAGCGCGCCATCGTCATGGGATGCTACGGCATCGGCGTGTCCCGGCTCATGGCCACCGCCGTCGAGCAACACCATGACGACGCGGGCATCCGGTGGCCGATGGCCATCGCGCCCTTCCAGGTCATCGTCTCCGTGCTCGGCGACGCGACTGAGACGGTGGCGGCCGCGACGGCGATCTACGACGGGCTGCGCGGCGCCGGAGTGGACGTGCTGCTCGACGACCGCGACGAGCGGCCGGGCGTGAAGTTCAAGGACGCCGAGCTGCTCGGCATCCCGCTACGCGTCACGGTCGGCGCCCGGGCGCTGGCGGAGGGGAACATCGAGATGAAGGAGCGCAGCGGGGGCGACGCCCTCGACGTACCCGTCACCGAAGCCGTTGCACGCATCACCGAGCGCGTCGTCGCGCTCGGTGGGGAGCTGACCAAGTGAGCGACCAATACGAGACCCCCACCAGCCGCATCATCGTCCTCGGACTCGTCTTCGCCGCCCTGGTGGCGATCGGGGTGGTGACCGTGCTGAAGCCGGAGTTGGAGCAAGAGCCCGAAGCGACCAACGTCGCCGAGGTCGGGCCGCAAGCGACGCCGAGCAGTGCGCCGCCCCCTGCGCACTGAGACCGCTCCCCTGCTCGGAATGTGGGACCCCCGCTCGCGCTTCGAGTGCGCCGCTTGGCGCGACACGGCCTCGGGCCCCGAGTGGCGCTGAAATGATCTGCGGGGGTCGTGCGTCCTACCGGTGGCGCACCCACTTTCGCGAGCTTTTGCGTTATTGGCCACCATTCATCACAATGGAGGTACCTGTGACCCCCCGCTTCATTCGCACCCACGTCTCCCGGTCAGCCCCCCTCCGCATCGCGGCGCGGGTCGCGCTCGCCCTGCCCCTCGCGGGTGCCGCGCTGTGGGGACCGGGCTTGGCGCAGGCCGAAGGCGGGGAGCGCTGCGCGGTGGGCGATGTGGCGTGGTCCTCTGCCGAGCGCCTGACGTGCCGCGTGGACCCCCTGCGACGACCCGAGTCGACGCCCGACCTCGACGCGCTCGCGCGCGAGCAGCCGGTCGCGAACGGCTCGAGCCGAATCACCCCGGGCACTGCGGTCAGCGCACCCGCCATCGTACGCGCACCGGAGCCCAGCGCCTTCGAGCGGGCCCGTGCGCTCGCTGCGGACGGCGAGCTGGATGCCGCTCTCGGGCTGTTGGACGAGACCGCTGCGGCCTTCCCCCGCCTGGCGGACCGTGTCGCCCTGTTGCGCGCCGAGCTGCTGATCGACGCCGCGCGCTACCCCGAGGCCGCCGAGGCGCTACGCACGGCTCGCCAGAGCGTGGACAGCGCGGTACGTGTCGAAGCCGAGATCGCGGAGGTGCGCGTCCGCATCCTGTCCGACGACCCACGCGCCGACGGGGCGCTGCGTGCGCTGATGGGTCGCTATCAGGAGCTCCCCGGTGAGGCGCAGCTGCGCCTCCTACTGGGTGAGTCGCAGCTGCGCCGCGACCGACGGACACAAGCGGCCGAGACGTTCCGCGTGCTGGACCTGCACTTCCCCGGGAGCCCGGCCGCCGAGGCAGGCCTGGCGCACCTGACGGCGCTGCGGGAGGCTGGGGTGCGCGTGCGGCGTCAGCTCACCACCGAGCGTGTGGACCGCGCCGAGCGCATGGTCTCGCTGGGGCAGCACGAACGGGCCCGCGCCGAGCTGGCCGCGCTCGGCGAAGCCCGCCTCAGCCGGGCGCTGCGGTCGCGGGTACACCTGGCGGCGGCGCAGCTAGCCCGCCTCGAGGGCCGCTGGAGCGACGCGCTGACCCACCAACAGCAGGGCATCCGCCAGTCGCCTCCAGTCAGCGCCGAAGAGACGGAAGAGCGCGCCGAACGCGCTGCGGACCTCATGACGGCGGCGCTCTCCCGCGATGTGGAGATCGCCACGCGTCGCGTGGAGCACATGGTCGGGCGGCGCGCCTACGCGCAGCTGTCGAACGCCCAGCTCGTGCAGGTCATCGAGGTCGCCGCCCGCGCAGGGCTGGCGGAGCCGGTGCGGAGCGCCACTCACGCGCTCTCCACGCGTGACATCGCTGCGGACGCCCGCATGAACGCAGCCCTCGAGGCCATGGGGCTGGCAGACGACACGGACCTGCTCCGCATGTTCGAACCGCTCGCCAACACGCGCTCGCAGCGTGGCACCCAGGCGGCGTACTACCGCGCGCGCGCGCTGGAGCGCCTTGGGCGCTTGGATGAGGCGCGAGCGGCCTATGGCGAGCTCAAGACGCACGACCGTACCCCCCAGCGCTACTACGCCATGTGGGCTGACGTGCGCGTGCGCGCGCTGCAGCCCGCCCCCGCCAGCGACTCGCGCCGCCTCGACCCTGCCGCCACCCGCAGCGTCGGAGAAGGAACGCGCGGAGCACCGGTGGACATCGCGCCTGGCAGCCTACACCTCAACGTAGACCTGAACCTGGTCGCCGAGCGTCTCTTGCCGCTGGCCGCCGAGCACGGCGATGCGTTCCCGTCGCTGCCGCGCGCGTACGACCTGCTCCGCTTGGGCGAACCCAACACCGCCACCCACGAGCTCTACGAGGCGTTCCTGCAGTGGCGCGACGCGCGCGGCACCGCGCTACGGCGCACCGGGCTCGAGGGCGTGGCGCGGGGTGGTGATCGCCGTCGCAGCGCGGTCAGCTTCACCGCGCGCCAAGAGCGGCGCGGCCTGGCTCCTGAGGAGCGCCTCGAGCTCGCCGAGATCAGCTCCGCGCTGGGTGACCACGGCATCGCCGTTGGAATGGTCGGGTGGTCGGAAGTGGGAGCCCGCCCGCGGGCCCACGCGCACCTGGTGGAAGAGGCAGCCCTTCGACATGGCCTCGACCCGAACCTCCTCTTCGCCATCATGCGCGTAGAGAGCGTCTACCAGCAGGGCATCATCAGCTACGCAGGCGCCATCGGTCTCGCGCAGATCATGCCCCGCACGGGCCGTCTGATCGCCGAAGCGCGGGGCATGACGGACTTCGACACGGGGGACCTGGTGGACCCTGCCGTCAACCTGGACTTCGCGGCTTGGTACCTGGCCTCGCTGATCGAGCGCTTCGATGGTCACCTGCCGCTCGCCATCGCCAGCTACAACGGCGGACCCCATAACGTGCGCCGCTGGCTGCGCGCGCACGGGCCGGGCCAGCCCATCGACGCGTTCCTCGAGTTCATCCCGTTCGAGCAGACGCACCGCTACGTGCGCCGGGTGTTGACGCACTATCAGGCGTACCGTGCCCAAGCCGGGCTGCCCCCCGAGGTGCTGTCCATGGCGCTGCCCAGCGGCGACGATCACGCCATCGCGTTCTGAGCGACGCTCGTGCTGCGCGCCGACGTCGTCGTCTTGGGGGCTGGCGTGGTGGGGCTCGCCTGCGCCCGAGCGCTCGCCCAGACGGGGCGGGAGGTGTACGTGCTGGACCGCGAAGGGGGTGTGGGGCGCGGCACCAGCGGGCGCAACAGCGGGGTCATCCACGCGGGGCTGTACTACCCGGGAGACTCCTGGAAGGCCCGACTGTGCGTCGATGGTGCGCAGGCGCTGTACCGCTTCTGCGCGGAGGCGGGCGTGCCCCACGAGCGCACGGGCAAGTGGGTGCTGGCCGCGCACCCCGAAGAGCTCGAGGCGCTGCACGCCGTCGCGCGCGCTGCGACGAAGAACGGTGCAGACGTAACGTCTGTGGACGGCCGCGACGTGACGCGGGAGGACCCCGCCCTGCGTGCCTGTGCGGCGCTGTGGTCGCCCAACTCCGGCGTGGTAGACGCCGCAGCCCTGGTGGACGCGCTGGCACGCGAGGCGCGCGCTGCGGGCGCCGAGTTGGCGCTCGGACAGCGAGCGGTGCGCCTCGAGCGCGGGTCCGGGGGCTGGACGTTGACCGTGACGACCGGCAACGACGGCGCGTCCGACGCGACCGAGGAGATCCATGCCGACACCGTCGTCAACGCAGCTGGGCACGGTGCGCCCGAGCTGGCCCGCCTCGCGGGCCTCGACCTCGCGGCGTGGGATGCACGACCGGCGTACTACCGCGGGGACTACATGAGCCTCGCGACCGAGGCGCCGCGGCCGCGCTGCCCGCTCGTGTACCCCGTGCCACAGACCCACGGGTTGGGCGTGCACCTCACGCGCGACCTCGGCGGGCGCACACGCGCTGGTCCGGACGCCTACCCCATCGACGCCCAGGACGTCCGCTTGAATCTGCTGGACGACACCGCTTGGGCACACAAGGCACAGACCTTCGCGGCAGCGCTCGGTCGCTACTTGCCCGGCATCACCGCCGAGCACCTGAGCCCCGAGTACGCCGGCGTGCGCCCCAAGCTGCTGCGCTCCGATGGCTCCTCCGGGGACTTCCTGCTGCTCGGGCCGGCCGACCTCGGCGCGCCCGGCATCGTGCACCTGCTAGGCATCGAGTCGCCGGGGCTGACGGCCTGCCTGGCCATCGCCGACTGGGTTGCAACACAGCTCGAAACCCGTACAACGCGGAGCTAACCGAAGGAACCCCCATGTCCGACAACGCCCACAAAGTCGTCATCATCGGCAGCGGCCCGGCCGCCCACACCGCCGCCATCTACTGCGCGCGCGCCGAGCTACAGCCTGTGCTCTTCGAGGGCTTCATGGCGGCGGGCGTCGCGGCCGGCGGTCAGCTCACGACCACCACGGACGTGGAGAACTTCCCGGGCTTCCCCGAAGGCATCATGGGCCCCGAGCTGACCGACCGCTTCCGCGCGCAGTCGGTGCGCTTCGGCACCGTCATCCACACGGAGACGGTGGAGTCGCTCGACCTCAGTCAGCGCCCCTTCCGCTTCAAGACCGACTCGCAAGAGGGCACGGCCGAGACGATCATCATCGCGACCGGCGCGACCGCCAAGCGCATGGACATCCCGGGCGCCGGGGACGGCGAGTTCTGGCAGCGCGGCGTGAGCGCGTGCGCGGTGTGCGACGGCGCCCTGCCGCCCTACCGCAATCAGCCGCTGGCCGTCATCGGCGGGGGCGACTCCGCCGTCGAGGAAGCCACCTTCCTCACGAAGTACGGCAGCAAGGTCTACCTGGTGGTGCGCCGCGACGAGCTGCGGGCCAGCAAGATCATGCAGCAGCGTGCGTTCGACAACCCGAAGATCGAGATCCTCTGGAACACCGAGGTGACCGCCTGCAAGGGCGGCGATGGGCTCGAGAGCATCACGGTCGTGAACAACAAGACGGGCGAGTCGCGCGACCTGGCCGCCACTGGGCTCTTCTTCGCCATCGGCCACACGCCCAACACCGCGTTCCTGGGCGGGCAGATCGAGACCGACGCGCAGGGTTACATCGTCACGCAGCCCGACTCCACTGCCACCAACGTCCCGGGCGTGTTCGCCGCGGGCGACGTGCAGGACAAGAAGTGGCGTCAGGCCATTACAGCGGCTGGCACAGGCTGCATGAGCGCGCTCGAAGCGGAACACTTCCTCGCGGCGCACGGCGGCTGAGGATACACTCCGCGTCATGCCGTCCCTCGCCGTCGACGTCTCTGCCGCGCCCAGCGAGGTCCTCCTCGTCGAGCGCTTCCTCGCCGCCCTCGAGAGCCTCGACAGCGAGGCCATCCTCGACCTCGTCGCGGACGACGTCGTGTACCAGAACGTGCCGTTGCCGCCCGCGCGCGGACGCAAGCAGTTCGAGCAGCAACTCGGGCTGATGGCCCGCCACATGACAGAGTTCGTCGTCGACTCGGCGCGCTACGAGACGCGGGGCGCGACCGTGCAGTGCAACCGCTACGACACGCTGGCAGGCCCGGGGTGGCGCATGCGCCTGTGGGTCGAGGGCGAGTTCGTGGTGCGCAATGGCCTCATCGTGCGCTGGGTGGACCGCTTCAGCTGGCCCAAGCTGCTGCTCGCCACGGCCAAGACCACGCCGCGCCTGCTCATGCACCTGACCAAGCGCGGTCGCTGAGCGCGCCACCGCGGAGGGGTGCGGCCCGTGGGTGGCACCTCTCCGGGCCACGGGGCGCTACGCCCCCCGGGGGACGGTCAGCGCTTGCGGATGTGCGGCGCCTCGTCGCGGCTGATGTACGTGTCGCCGCCGAAGCGATCGTCATCCATGTCCGGATGGTCCACCGTGTAGTGCAGCCCCCGGCTCTCGCTGCGCGCCGCTGCGCTCTTGATGATGAGCTCCGCCACGTCGGCGATGTTGCGCAGCTCGAGCAGGTCACGGTTGACCAGGTGGTTCCAGTAGTACTCGCGGATCTCCTCCTGCAGCACCGCGATGCGCCGCGCCGCGCGCTTCAGGCGCCTGTCCGAGCGCACGATGCCCACGTAGTTCCACATGAAGCGGCGCAGCTCGTCCCAGTTCTGCGTGACGATGACCGCCTCGTGGCTCGGGGCCGCCGCGCCCGGGTCCCACTCGGGGATGTTGGGCATACCTGAAAGGTCCGCCGAGGCGACGATGCTCCCCGCCGCGCGCCGCCCGTAGACCAAGCCCTCCAGCAAGCTGTTGCTGGCCAACCGGTTGGCGCCGTGCAGCCCGGAGCAGGTGACCTCGCCGACGGCCCAGAGCCCCGGCAAGCTCGTCTTCCCGTCGAGGTCGATCACGACGCCACCGCACATGTAGTGCGCCGCCGGGACGACCGGGATGGGGTCCTTCCGCATGTCCACGCCGTACTCCATGCAGCGCTCGTGGATGTTCGGGAAGCGCGAGGCCAGGTAGTCGGCGTCCTCGCCCGTCATGTCGAGGAACACGCAGTCCTGACCCGTGCGCTTCATCTCGAAGTCGATGGCACGCGCCACGACGTCACGCGGGGCGAGGTCCTTCATGGCGTGGTGCCGCTCCATGAACGCGGTGCCGTCCGCGAGCCGGAGGATGCCCCCCTCCCCGCGCAGCGCCTCGCTGATGAGGAAGCTCTTGGCCTTGGGATGGAACAAGCACGTCGGATGGAACTGGAAGAACTCCATGTTCGCCAGCAGCGCGCCCGCCCGGTAGGCCATGGCCACGCCGTCACCGCTCGCGACGTCCGGGTTCGATGTGTAGAGGTAGACCTTGCCCGCGCCGCCCGTGGCCAGCACCGTGGCCCGCGCGACGAACGTGAGCACCTCACCGCTGTCCTCGTCGAGCACGTACGCGCCGGCCACGCGACGCTCGCCTCCGAACTTGCTCAGCTCGAGCAGGTCGATGGCCATGTGGTGCTCCAGCAGCTTGATGCGGGGCTGCGCAAGGACGGCCGCCACCAACGCGCGCTGCACCTCGCGGCCCGTGATGTCCCCCGCATGGATCACGCGGCGCGCGCTGTGCCCACCCTCGCGTGTGAGGTCGAAGTCCTCCGTCTCGTTCCCGTCGGCGTCCAACGTACGGCTGAACTTGGCGCCGATCTCCATCAGCTCGCGGATGCGTGCGGGGCCGTCGGCGATGACCATCTCGACCACGTCGCGGTGCGACAGACCGCCCCCCGTCGTGAGCGTGTCCGCCACGTGTGCGTCGAACGAGTCGGTCGGGTCCAGCACCGCCGCGATGCCCCCTTGCGCGTAGTTGGTCGCGGAGTCCTCGCGGCTGCGCTTGGTGACGCACGTGACCGTGCCGTGCTCGCTGAGCTCGAGCGCGAGGGTGAGCCCGGCCACGCCCGAGCCGATGATCAAGAAGTCGGTGTCGACACGCATGAGGGGGCGAGCATACCAGCACCCGGGAGCCGCGCAGCCCGGCGCCTGCACGCAAAGCCTCGACGCCCGGCGCGTCAGTGAAGGGTCGCCAGCAGCCCGCGCAGCTCGCCGAGCGCGTGTCCGTCACCCGTGCGCTGGGCCGCAGCGACGCCCGCCTCGAGCGCGGCGCGCGCCTCGTCCACCCGTCCGAGCTGCTCGGCCACCTGCCCCGCCATGAGATACGACGGAACGTAGTCCGGAAAGCGCGCCATCACCGCTTGGTACGCGCCGAGCGCGTCGTCCAGGCGCTCCAGGCTCCGCAGCTCCATCGCGCGCGCGTAGTGCACGAACGGGTCCTGGCTGCCCTTCGCGATCATCGCGTCCAACATGTCGAGGCGCTTGCTCATCCCTCCTCCAGCACACCCAGGTAAGGCAGGTTGCGCAGCTTCTGCGCATGGTCGAGCCCATATCCAACCACGAAGACGTCGTCGATGGTGAAGCCCAGGTAGTCGATGTGCACGGGCGTACGCGCCCGCGCAGGTTTGTGCAGGAGCGACGCCAGCTCGAGCGTGGCGGGACCTCGCGTGCGCAGGTTCTCGAACAGGTAGGCCATCGTCAGCCCCGTGTCCACGATGTCCTCCACGAGGATGACGTGCTTGCCCTCGATCGAACGCGTTAGATCGCTCGTGATCTGCACGACGCCGCTGGTCTCCGTCGCGTCGCCATAGCTGCGCACGGCCATGAACTCGACCTCGACCTCGAGGTCGTCGTCGAGGGCGCGGGCCAAGTCCGCGGCGAAGACGAAGCTGCCCTTGAGCACGGCCACGAGCACCACCGGGTGTCCGCGATGGCGCGTGGAGATGTCGCGCCCGAGCTCACGGACCCGCGCCGCGATGGTGTCTTCTGTGATCAGGACGCGCGGCGCTGGCGTGGGCGACATGCAAGGGAGACTCGACGCCACCGGCGCACCTGTCAAGACGCGCGGGCTCAGCGCGTGAGCGGAAGCGATGTGCGCGCTTCGTCGATCCCCGACGTGAACAGCTCGGGCAGGAGAGGCACGAGGACACCCAGCGTGAGCAGCAGCCCCAGCACGCCCACGGACGCGCGCAGCGGCATGCTGGCGAAGTGCAGTGGGAGCTGCGGCGCGGTCCGCCCTAGCAACCCCATCCCGAGCTCCGTCAGGACGAGCGCGAGCGCGGCCGGAGCGCCGATGGACACGGTCAGCGCGAGCGCGGCGGCCACCCACCGCATGCTGCGCTCCGCCAGCGCCGGCCACGCGTCGCCGGCGAGCGGCGTGCCCACCGGCACCAACTCGAAGCCCGCCGCGAACGCCTCGAGCGCGACGCGGTGCCCGCCGAACGCGAAGAACAGCGCTACCGCAAACAGACTCAGCCACGTCCCCAAGGGCGTCAGGTGTCCACCAAAGATGGGACCCGAACCGCCCCCCTGCTGAGCGCCGCGGAGCGTGTCCAACCACTGCCCAGCCCCCTCGAGCGCGACGACCGGGAGGGCGATGGCCAGCGCGAACAGCGCGCCACGCAAGACCTCCACAGCGAGCGAGACCACGAGCGAGAGCGCATCGGGGGTCAGGGCGTCGCCGGGGAGTGACGCATTGGCGTGCGCGGCGGCGAGCGGCGAGAGCGCAAGCGTCGACACCAGCGCCACCCCAGCGCGTCCGAGGGGCGGGGCTGGTCGCAGGAGGAACAGGGGACCGAGGATGGTCAGCGGAGTCAAGCGGGCCAACACCAACAGGCCGACGTGCAGCGGCGGGACGCTCACCCCGGGATCCAGCGCGCGGAGGCAGGCCTCGAGCAGCGCCGCGGTGGGGTTCATCGTTGCAGCTCTGGGAGCGCCTCGAAGAGCCCCGCGCTGAAGCGCGTCAACTCCCCACCGAGCGCGCCACCGACCAAGGCCAGCACCAGCCCCACCGTCACCAACTTGGGGACGAAGCTGAGCGTCTGCTCCTGCACCTGCGTCACGGCTTGGAGCACCCCCAGAGACAGACCCACGACCAGGCTCACGAGCAGGGCTGGTCCGGAGAGCAGGAGCGCCAAGTAGAGCGCCTCGGTCGTGAGGCGTGAGAGCTCAGCGGGTTCCACCAGGTACTCCCATGTGGTTCGACACGCACATGCGGCGCAGTGGAGCAGCAGAACGGCCATAGAGCAACCCGGGGCACGCCGCGTCGAGACGGGCCCGGACGAGCCGGCCGTCGTACGCGAGCGGAGTCCACCCCAGCTCGGATCGGTCCGCGCGCGCGTCGCGCTGAGGCGCCCACAGGGCGTCCGTCAATGCGTGAGCAACAGCTTGACGAGGCCGAACGTGACGACGGCCACCAGGACCGCCAAGGCCAGCTGCACGGGCAGGCCCATGGCGGCGAGGCCCTTCTTCTTCTTGCGGACCTTGCGTGGTGCGCTCGGCGCAGCCGCGATGTTCACTTGGACGGACGGCTCGTCACGACGGACCGGCGCCGTCGCGGGTCGGGCAGCGGCCTGCGCCTCCAGCTCGGCCGTTGCGGCGTCGAGCGCCGAGGCGTCCCACATCTCGGTCAGCTCGTCCGCTTGAGACCCCGGGTCGGACTTGGTGTCGTCGGTCGCGTTGCTCACGGCTCCCTGCGATGGTCGCAGAAACCGGACGCGAAAGCCAAGGTCCTTGCGTAGTTTTCCACATGGCTCGGACCCCGTCTGGCGCGCCGGCCGAGCGGCAGACGCGACACGCGCGCCCTGGCCGAGTGGGCCGACGGGCCGGTCGCGGGCGGGCGGTGCCTGCGAACTGCGCCGCCTTCACCCCCCAGCGCTGAACACGACAGGGAAGCGCGTGGAGCCGCCGTCCGACGACGCCGGGAAGCGCCAGCGACGCACGCTCTGTTCGATGCACGACCCCAAGCCGCCGAAGTCATTGCCCGTAGCGTTCACCGCGGTGACGGTGCCGCTGCGGCCCACGGTGACATTGACGTCCATGCGCGCCCGGGGCGGGTTGGCCTGACCGCGTGCTGCGCGCTCGTAGCAGGTCTGCAGCGCGCGCCGGTTGTTGTTGACCACGCGCTGCACGGCCGAGGCCTCGAGCGGCGGCGCAGCGGCGGCGGACATGGTGGTTCCGATGGACGAGGGGTTGGCGGACGAGCCCACGGACTCGAACTGCGCGAACGCGGCGTCGTCCGCCATGGCCGTCGCTGCCATGGTGGGGGCGGTGGGTGTCGGCGCACGACTGGTGCTGGAGCCGCTCCGGCTGTGGCCGGTCGACGTCTCGGCCTCTGGCTCCGACTCCGGCGCGCCGGCGTCGACCGTATCGGTCTCTTCGGGCACCTCCAAGGGTGGAACGACAGGATCGGGGGTGGGGTCCGGCGAGGGCGTGTCTGCCACGGCGACGGTCGCGGGTTCCTGGGCGCCGAACCACTCCGATCCCTTCATGCCCAGCACGACCCCGAAGAAGATGCCGCCCGCGAGCATGCCCCACACCCACACGGGCGTCTTCTGAGAAGACTCGCGCTCCCGGTATGCGGGTTCGTTGGCCGCCGTGGACGCGGCCACGGCGATGGGCGCAGCGACGGCGGGTGCCGTCTGGGACGCGGTGGGAGCGACAGGCGCCGGTGGAATGGAGGACGGGCTGGCGAAGTCCAGCGCAAAGTCGTCCTGGCCTGGCGCGTCCGGGAGCATGTTCCCAGGGGGCGCGACGGGCGCCGCGGCACGACCTCCGACCGGGACCAAGTTGGCGCTCGAGCGATCGGACGTGGGGAGGGTGAACGCGCCCGAGCCAGGTCGTCCCCGCGGACCCGTGGGACGCGGCGTGGCTCCCGAACCTCCAGTGCGGGTCGCAGGCGGGACGGATGGTCGTCGACGCTGGTCCAACAAGGACGCGAGCTGCGGAATCTCACGGATGGGCCGCCAGTCGTCGAACCCCTCACGCCACGCGAGGGAGTCCCCCGTGACCGCACCCGTACCGATCTTGCGCGCGATCTCGTCCCGCTGGATCGGCCCGACCGGGACGTCGTTGACGGCGACGTGCCACTCCTCGGTGGCCTGAGGCATCGGGGCCGCAGCGGACGTCCGCAGCGACCCGGCGTCTTCGTTGCCGACCTTCTTGCGGAAGTCCGCCCCGAGCGCCGACGGCCGCGCCGCGCTCGCGGCGCCAGCGCTCTTGGCGGACGCCCCTGGCGCCTTGGCGGGCACCCCAGCAGCCTTGGCCGGGACGCCAGCCGCCTTCGTGGGAACCGAAGACGCCTTGGCCGGGACGGACGACGTCTTGGCCGCGGCCATCGGGACCGGCGCCACCTTCGACACGACGGCCGGAGCCTTCTTGGGGACAGCCGCCTGTGGTGCCGCCGCTTCAGTCGGGGCAGCCGCTGGCGGGGCGACACTGGGAGTCACGCCCGCGCCTCGGATCAGGATGTCGTTGCCGCACTTGCGGCATGTCATGCGCAGCGTGCGCCCTGCGACCTTCTCGTCGGGGATCTGGTACTTGGCTTTGCAGTTGTCGCAGAGAAATTTCATCGGGTCCGGGTGCCTGGGGGGACGTGTCGCGGGGCGCTCAGAGCAGCGCCATCAGGTGTTCCTTGATGCCCTGCCGCGTCTCGTCGTCGGGGGAGTTGCCGAGCGCACGTTCCCACATTTCGATGGCCTTGTATTTGAAGCCAGCCCGCTGATACAGGATCGCGAGGTTCTTCAGCGCGGCGAAGTGTCGGGGTTGCAGGTCTACGGCGGTCTCCAGCTCTTGAATCGCGTCGAAGATGTCATCACCACGCCCCAGCACCAAGCCGAGGTGGTAGTGAAGCTGAAAGCTCGCGGGATCGACCCCCAACCCCTGCCGGAGCTTGGCTACCGCCAACTCGAGGTCCCCCCCGCGGTACGCGTCCATCCCCTGCTCCAGGAACGCCGACGTCTCCTTCGAGAGCATGTCGTCGGGCTGCACCTCGCCGCTGCGCCCGTCGAGCACCGCATCCACGTGGCTCAGCACGTCGCCCATCTTGAACGGCTTCTCGAGGAACGCGTCCACGCCGAAGCTGGACTTGAGGTCCTCGGCGACGCGCCAGCCGCGGTAGATGGCGCTGACCATGATGATGGGGATGTGCCCGTAGCGCTTGCTGCCCTTGATGCGTCGGCAGATCTCGAAGCCGTGCACCTCGGGGAGCATCGCGTCCAGCAGGATGACGTCGGGCGTGTCGTCGCGCACCAGCTGCAGCGCCTCGAGGCCCCGCTTCGCCTCGATGACCTGGTAGCCCTTGGTCTGGAGCACGCGCGTCAGCAGCTTGCGGATGTCGTCCTCGTCATCCACGACGAGCACCTTGGGGCGCTCCGGGCGGGGCCGCGTGGCGGCGGTCGGGATCTCGACGGCCGCGACGCGCGACTCTTCCTCCCGGCGCGTGGGCGCTGCGGGGGGCACGGGGGGCGGCGCGGCGCGACGCGGTGGTGGCGTGATGCCCACGGACGCGAGGTACTCGTCCGTGACATGCGAGCCGATGTAGTACGGCTCGTTCGCTTCGAGGGCCGCGTAGGCGTAGTCGATGACGACCTTGAGAGCCTCGTGCAGGGCGACGTGCGCGAACACGCGCAGCCCGGTGACGAACTCGATCTCGTCCACCACGCGGCGATCGTTCGGGTCCGCCATGGCGAGATAGACCCGATCCTCCTTTACGAGCACGGGGAGGATCAGATGCTGTCGGGCGATCTCGACCGGCACGAGCTTGAGGTTGTCGCTCGGGATGACCACCTGCGTGAGGTCGATGCCGGGCAAGCCGTGCTGCTCGCTGAGCGCCTTCAAGAGGTCCACTTCCGCGACCTTGCCGGACTTCACGGCTGTGGTGGCCAGCCGCTGCCCAGGATGGGTGCGCTGCTCGGCCAAGAGCTCGTCTAGCTCGGCCTGCGTCACGAGACGCTGCTTCAGCAGGATCTTGCCGAGCTGTTTCTTGTCGCCTGAACCGTTACTCATCGCGGGGGGAAGGGGCGAGCGTCTCGGTCGCCCTTCGGAACGGGAATGCTACAGCACCGCTCTTCGCTTTCACAACTCGCAAATCCCAGACGTCCGCGAGACGGACCCGATCCGCCGCCTTCTGGACGACGACCCCTGCGCCACGCACAATGGCTAGCCGCCGCGCGGGAATAGACCCCGCTGCGACCTCGATTGACCTCATGATGCGCCCCGTCTCCGCTCTGCCCTCCGCCTCCCCCCTGCGTCCCAGCTCCTCGACACGCGGTTTGCGTGCGCGGTCGTCCACGTGGGCTTACCTGGTCTTGTGTACAGCCCTCGTTGCCGTCCTCGCGGGCGGTTGCACGCGAGACATCCCGAACACCACGGTGCCCGACACGGCAGCAAACCGCGAAGTGATCGAATTCATGGAGACCTATCGGCGCGCGTTGGAGGATCGAGACGTGGCCCTGCTGACCGGGATGGCGTCGCCGCGCTACCTGGACCTGTCGGGCACGCCCACCGGCGAAGACGACGTCGACTACGACACGCTCGCCGCGACCCTGCCAGAGCTGTTCGCGCGGGTGGAGGACGTTCGCTTCGAAATTCGCTACCGGCACGTGGTGTTCCGCGAGGACGACGTGCTGGTCGAGTTCCGCTACACCGCCAGCTACCTGATCGCCGACCACCGCGGCGAGAACGAGTGGCATCACAAGGTAGAGGACAAGCGCATGGTGCTGGAGTGGGACGACGCGAACTCTCGCTACCTGATCCTCTCCGGCATGTAGCGTCCGGGCTGCGTCGGCCCGCGCCCGCGGGTCACGCGAGGCCGTAGTCTTTGATCTTGTAGAGCAGCGCGCGGTGGCTGATCTCCAACAGCTTCGCGGCCTGCGTGCGGTTGCCGTCGGTCTTGTCGAGGGCCTTGCGGATCAGCGCCTCCTCGATGAAACGCTGCGTCTTCTTGATGGACAGCTCCCCGCTGGCGAGGATGGACGCCACCATGTCGGTAGGCGTGCGGACGCGCTCGGGGAGGTCGGACTCACCGAGCTGCTGCCGCTCGGTCAAGACCACCGCGCGCTCGATGAGGTTCTCCAGCTCGCGGACGTTGCCCGGAAAGGGGTACTCGAGGAGGCGCTTCTTGGCGACGGCGTCCAGGCCACGCACGTCGGTGCCGAGCCGAGCGTTGCAGCGTGCGACGAAGTGCTCCGCGAGCAGGAGGATGTCGTCCGCCCTCTCACGGAGCGGCGGCGCTTTGATCTGCAACACGTTCAAGCGGTAGAAGAGGTCTTCGCGGAAGCGCCCCTCGCGCACCTCGTGCTCGAGGTCGCGCACGGTAGCCGCGACGACGCGCACCTTGATGGCCTTGTCGCGCGTGTCGCCGACGGGGCGTATCGTCCCCTCCTGGAGGACGCGCAGCAGCTTCACTTGGAGGGGCAGCGGCAGCTCGCCGATCTCGTCCAGGAACAGCGTCCCGCCGTCCGCTTCTTCGAACAGGCCGCGCTTGTCGGACCGCGCGTCGGTGAACGCTCCCTTCTTGTGGCCGAACAGCTCCGTCTCGAGCAGGGAGCCAGGGATGGCGCCACAGTTGACGGGCACGAAGCGGCCGGCCCGCTGCGCCCCGTGGTCGTGCAGGGCACGGGCGATCAGCTCCTTGCCCGTGCCGCTCTCGCCCTGGATCAACACGGTCGTGTCGTAGCCGGCGACCTTCTCGACCACGCGGAACACCTGCCGCATGACGTCGCTCTTGCCGAGCATCTGCGCGAACGACTGCTGCTCGCGCACGGCTTCACGGAGGGCCTTGTTCTCCCGCCGCAGCGTCTCGCGTTCCTCGGCCTTGCGCAGCGCGAGCAACACCTCGTCGCGCTTGAAGGGCTTGGCCACGTAGTCGTAGGCACCCGCCTTCATCGCGTCGAGCGCGAGGTCGAGGGAGCCGTAGGCGCTCATGATGATGACCGTCGCGTCCTGCCCGCGGGCGCGCAGCGCGGCGCACAGCTCGATGCCCGTCATCCCGCCCATGCGCACGTCCGCCAGCACGAAGTCTGGGTCGA
This sequence comes from Sandaracinaceae bacterium, assembly GCA_020633055.1. NCBI lineage: Bacteria > Pseudomonadati > Myxococcota > Polyangiales > Sandaracinaceae > Sandaracinaceae bacterium. The sequence goes on from JACKEJ010000010.1 coordinate 468,984, forward strand.
AAGTGGACACTCTGGACAGGGCCTCCTCGGCGCTCGCCACGGTCTCGACCTCGTAGCCCGCCTTCTTGAGGAGCGTCCCCAGCACCAGCCGGATGTTCTCTTCGTCGTCGGCGACCAAGACCCGCTTCACAGCCGACCTCGGGGTAGACCCTCGCAATGATTGCGGAGCAGCATTCGTCGCATCTGCAAAACGTATCTAGCGGGGGGCCGTACGTCGAGGGCGAACGCCGAACAGACCACACCGTTGACGCATGACAACCAAGTTGCCGCACGTACGCTGCACAACACCAGAAAGCGCCCCTGGGTCGGGTGGCACGCGGTTCGCTTGGCTCGAAAGCGGACTCGGACCTTCGCCTCATCGCCTAAGCACCCTATGGTGTTGATCTTTCTGGGCCTGTGGAGGTATCTTCGCGGCCTCGCGTTCTTGGAGGAACCATGTACTTGCGCTCACGCAGTCTCACAGCCCTGCTCTCGATCGCCACCGTGCTGCTCGGGGGCTGTCTCGACCGCCCCCTGAGGCCCATCAACCCGTGCACCGTGTCGGGTGTCGTCAACGAGGTCGCCGTCGAGAAGATCAACGAGATCGACCTCCTCTTCCTGGTCGACAACTCGGCGTCCATGCGTGAAGAGCAGCAAGCGCTCATCTCGGAGATCCCCCGTCTGGTCGAGATCCTCGCGGGTGGCGACCTGGATGGCGACACCATTCAGGACTTCGAGCCGGTCTCCAGCATCCAAGTCGGCATCATCACCAGCGACATGGGCATCGGCGGGGTCGACATCCCAGCCGCAGCGCGTTGCGGAAGCGTCTTGGGCGATGACGGCGTCCTGATCGATCTCCACCGCGGCTCGGACGGCGCGTGCCCCACGGAGCCCGCCGTCCCCGCGTTCCTCACGTTCATGGCGGGGACGGACAATGCAGCGACGTTCGCAGCGTCCGTCGGATGCCTCGCCGACACGGGCTCTGACGGATGCTCCTTCGAACAGCAGCTCGAGGCCGTCCTGAAAGCCCTCACCCCGGCGGACTCCACCGTCACGTTCCCGCAGTTCCGACGCGGGGTGGAGGTGCGTCGGACGACCGGGCACGGTGGGTCGGGCGTGAACTCGGGCTTCCTCCGCGCCAACTCGCTGCTCGCGGTGATCGTGGTGACGGACGAGGACGACTGCTCGAGCTCGGACCTCGATCTCTACGACGTGACCAGCGGCGACCAGACGTACCCCGTCCCCCGGGACAACGCCAACATGCCGGCTCCGCAGCGGCAGTGCGCGACGTACCGAAACGTGCAGTACGACGTGATGACCCGGTACGTGGACGGCATCCTGGCCCTGCGGCCCGGACAGCGCCCCGACTTCACCATCTTCGCCACGATCTCGGGCGTCGACCCGGACGTCCTCGATGCCAACAGCCGACCGGAGCTCGTCAACGGCATCGAAGTGACGACCGTGGACATCGAGGCCATCCTGGCGGACGCATCGATGATCGAGCGCGCCAACGCCCAGAACAACGACCTCGAGCCGAGCTGTGTGCGCCCGAATCCGATGGATCCCGGGAACGCGAACCTCGACAACGAGGCCTACCCGCCGCGCCGCCTGCTGGAGGTCACACGGGGGCTCATCGAGGCGCAGGCCGGCGGCGTGGTGGCCTCCATCTGTCAGGCCCGCGACGCTGAGAACGGCGACTACACCGCCGACTTCAGCGACGCTGTCCAGTCGATCGTGGCGCGCATCGCCGCGTCGCTGCCCACCAGCTGCCTCCCGCGCCCGCTCATCCGCGGAGGCGACAACACCGTGTTCTGTCAGATCCTCGAGGTGCTCCCCGAGGGCTCCTCCTGCGCCGAACAGGAGGCCCGCGGCCGCGAGCCGGAGGCCGTGCGCATGGAGGGGACGCGCGAGGTGTGTCGCGTGAACCAGGTCGTCCCCACCCCCGAGAACATCGCGAACGGGCAGGAGCCGAGCGGGCTCGGCTGGTTCTACGACGACTACTCGGCGGAGCTCGACGACGACTGCTTCCGCTTCGAAGAGGACAACCGCCAGCAGATCCGGTTCACCACGGGTGCCGAGTCGATTCCGGGCGCGAAGTTCCGCCTCGAGTGCGTGAGCCCGGTGGTCCCGACGGGAGACGTCGCGGACATCGGCTCCGAGTGCGCCGGCGGTAATCAGGCGCCGTGCGACCTGGATGGTGACGACCTCGCCAGCTTCCGTTCGCGCTACGACCGCGAGGGAGCGTCCTTGGTGTGTGACAACGTCACGAACACGTGCCAGTTCGCGTGCGCCACGGACGCCGACTGCCCGGGTGGCAACGTGTGCTTCGGGTCGGACGACGGCAACGAGGGCAACAACGCGTACTGCGTGAGCCCGACCTGTCAGTTCTGAACCCAACGTGACACGCTGAACGCGGCGACCCTCTCACGGGGGTCGCCGTTTTCGTTTTCTGGCCTACTGTGTCGCTGCGCATGCCCTTCGCCCCTCTACGTCGAACCCGAGCGAACACACGCGGGTTGCCGCTCCTGTTGAGCGCGTTGGTGGGCCTGGGCTGCGACCCGTACGCACGTGACCTCGGATCGGTGCCGCCCTGCGGGCAGCGCATCCTCGTGGAGCGTGTGACGATCACGCCGCCACCCCGCCTGGATCTGCTGCTGGTCGTGGACGACTCGTCCTCCATGGATGACGAACAACGCGCCCTGCGACGCGAGATCCCGCGCCTCATCCGCATCCTCACCACAGGCGACGTGGACGAAGACGGCCTGCGTGACCTCGAGCGCATCGACGACCTGCACGTAGGTGTCGTGCGCACGGACATGGGGACGGGTCCCTACCCCTCGAGCCAGTGCCCCGGAGGGCGAGGAGCCGACGGTGTGTTGCAGCAGACGTCAGGCGTGGTGCCCGCCGTCGCCTGCGCATCGGCCTACCCGCCCTTCGTCTCGTTCCCCGAGCTGAGCGCCGACGACGTGGCAGTGGCGGCCCAGTGTGTGGCCACGGTCGGGACCGACGGATGCAACTTCGAGCAGCCCTTGGAAGCGCTGCTCAAGGCGCTGACGCCCAGCACGGCCGGACCGCTGTTCGTGGAAGGTCGCGTCGGTCACGGCGACGGTGCCAACGTGGGGTTCTTGCGCGAGGACGCGGTCCTGGTCGTGGTGCTGCTCACCGACGAGGACGACTGCTCCAGCCCGGACGATCGCCTCTACCAAGTCGATGGCGACGCATACCCGGGCCCGTTCCTCGACGACGACCCAGGAACCCACCCGACCCCGCTGCTGGACCGACGCTGCGCGGCGTACCGCGATGCGCAGTACGAGCCGACGCGCTACGTGGAGGGGCTCCTGGCGCTGCCCACGCGCGGCGTGGTGCTCGCGGGGGTCGTAGGGCTGCCTGTCGACGCGAGCGAGGCGTTCCAAAGAGACGGGGACTTCCAGGCGTTGCTGCGACACCCGGCCATGGCAGAGCGTGCCGCGCCCGATGCCCCGGCCTCGTTGGTACCCGCGTGTACGCGTATGGAAGGGACACTTGCCTCCAGCGCGACGCCCGCCCGCCGCATCGTGCAAGTGGCCGAGGCGCTACGCGAGGGGGGCGGGCAGGTGGTGCTCGAGAGCATCTGCCGCGCTGACACGCTGGGTCGCGCGGACTACTCGTCGTTGGCCACCAGCCTCCTCGCGCCCATCGCCGCGGCCCTCGGGGACAGCTGTCTCGCGACCCCCTTGCGACGCCTCCCGAGCGGTGAGGTGCGCTGTCAGATCGACGAGACGCTCCCGTCAGGCGGACGCTGCGCGGACGTCCCGGGGCGTTCGCTGGCGCGGCTCGACGAGTCGGGCCGCGAGGTCTGTCGGCTGACCCAGCTGGTGCCGTCCGACGAAGAGCGCGTGGCGGCGGCCCCTCCGGCTGGCGTGGGCTGGTACTACGACGACTACACCGCGCGGGCGCTCGGTCAATGCCCAGCCACGCGCCCGCAGCTATTGAACTTCGCAGCGACCGAGCCAACGCCCAGGGCGCAGCTGCGGATCGAGTGCGTGTTCGACGACGTGGGAGATCCGGACGTGCCGAGCTGGGGCAGCGCGTGTCGTCTGAGCGTGCCCGACGGTTGCGCCCTCGATGCGGCCGGGCTCGCTGCGCTTCGCGCGCGCGCGGGCCGCGACGACGCCCGGCTGGCCTGTGAGCCCGCGACCAGCCTGTGCGAGCTGCGGTGCCGCACCGACGCGGAGTGCCCCCTGGGCTTCGCCTGCGCTTCGTCCGCCCTTGCCGATGGCCTCGGGGACGGCTACTGCACCGATCCCCGCTGTGACTGAACGCCCCCTTCGCACGTCCGCGCGCCCCGTCGGAGCACGATCCAGGATCGGACGAAGCTCCGGCGCGCGCGGCCGACGCTCGGAGGGCGCGGGATGAACGAACCCCACACGCCGCTCGGCCCGGTGGTGTTCGGCGAGCTCGCGCGGCGAGTCACCGCCTTGCGCTGGGTTGCGCTGGTGGTGTGTGCCGTGCTCACGTCCGTGTGTGGCTGGCTGGCCCTCGATCGGCTGACTGTGAACCACCGCAGCGAGAATCTGCTCGGCAGCGACTCCGCCTCGGTCGCGACCCTCGAGCGCCTCGAGGCGCTCTTCGGGCACGACAAGGTGTTCCTCGTCAGTGCCCAGGGCGAGGTGCTCACCCCGCAGTTCCTTTCGCGCCTGCGTGCACTGCACGAGCGCATCGAGGGCCTCGGCCTCTCGGTGACCTCGCTGGCAAACGCGACGCAGCTGGTCCTCGCCGACGGCGAGCTGCGCGCGCGACCGTTGCTGACCGACGCGCCCAGCGACGACACGATCCCCGCGCTGCGGCGCGCCGTGCTCGGCAACCCAGCGCTCGTCGAGCACGTGATCAGCGGCGACGCCTACGGCGCCACGCTGCTGGTACGGAGCGAGGTCCACGACGACCAAGAGGCGATACGCGTCTGTGACGCGCTGACGGAACTGTTGGCCAACGCAACGGAGGAAGGGTTCCGGCTGAACCTGACTGGCATGGTCGCCCTGGACACGGCGCTCGACCACGCCATGCAACGCGATCTCCCGCTGGTCGTGGGGACGTGCCTCGCGACCATGCTCCTGATCCTCGCGTTCCTCTACCGCGGCCCCTTCGGGGTCGCTGGGCCGTTGCTGGTGGTCGTCCAGGCGGTGGTGTGGACGCTCGGCGCGATGGCCTACTTCGGGGTGCCGATGACGGGCGTCACGAGCGTCCTGGCGGCGTTCCTGATCTGCGTGGGCATGGCCGACTCCATCCACGTGCAGTCGCACTTTCGCGACCTGCGGCGCGACGGCGCGACGCCGCGCGACGCCGTCGTCGAGGCCGTGTCGCAGACCGGGGTGCCTGTGCTGCTGACGTCCCTCACCACCATGGCGGGCCTGCTGAGCTTCCGGACCGCGAGCCTCGCGGCCATTGTGGACATGGGCACCTTCGGCGCTCTCGGCGTGGCCGCCGCGCTGCTGCTCTCGTTGGTGTTCCTGCCCGCCTTCCTCACGTTCCACCGTGGCGGCGGCCTCGGCGCCCGCGCCGCGCAGCGTGCACGCGAAGGCGTCCCCGTGGCTTCCGACCGCCTCGAGCGCGTACTCGCCTTGTGTGATGCGGCCTCCCGACCGCGGCGCGAGGCCGGCCGCCTCCGGTATGGTCGACGCAACCTCACTCTGCTCTTGTCGGCCGCGCTGCTGATCGCGTCTGGCTTCGGGCTGACCCACCTGCGCGGACGCCACGACCCAGTGGGTTGGCTCCCCACCGACGATCCGACGCGCGTCGCCATCGAAGAGGTCGACGCGGCCTTCGGCGGCACCGCCACGATCCAAGTGCTCGTCAGCGCACCGTTGGGCCAGACGCTGATCCACGAGGACGCGATGCGACGCCTAGCAGCGCTCGCGGCTCACGCGCTCGCCTACGAGCCGCCCGGGGCTGGCCGAGAGCGCGTCGTGACGGGGGTGACGAGCGCCCTCGACCTGCTGCGCGAGGCGCAGCGCGCCGTGTCGGGTGAGCCCGACGGCTATGGCTTGCCCGAGACGGAGCAGGAGACCATCGAGCGCTTCGCGCAGCTGCGCGTGGTCGCACCAGAGACCTTGCGACGCTACCTCACGGACGACGGGAGGCACGCGCTCATGACGCTGCGCGTGCGCTGGCTCGAGGCCGGCGAGTACCGGCCGTTGGCGGCATACCTGGACGCCGGGATTCGGGAGCAGATCGGCACCGCAGCCCACGTGGAGCTGACCGGGTCGGCCTACACGGGCTTCGAGGTGGTGAGCGCGCTGATGGTGGACCTCACGAAGAGCTTCTTGGCCGCCCTCTGCGTCATCACGCTGCTGATGGTGCTGCTCTTCGGCGACTTCAAGCTCGGCCTGGTGGCCATGCTCCCGAGCCTGCTGCCGCTCGCGCTCGTCGGCGGCGCGATGGGCGCGCTCGGGATCCCGCTGGACCTGAACACGCTGATGGTGGCCAGCATCGTCATCGGCATCGCCGTGGACGACACCATCCATTTCTTCTACGCCTTCCACGCGAGCGAGCCCACAGGTGGCACCGAAGGCGGCATCGCCGCCGTGTTCGCGCACACCGCACGCGCCATGGTAGCGACGAGCGCGGTGCTCGCCATCGGGTTCGCCACCTATGGCCTGGCCCGCCTCGAGAACATCCGTCACTTCGGCCTCTTGGTGGCACTGACGGTCATGGTGGCGCTCGCGTCGGACCTGGTCTTCACCCCCGCGCTGCTGCGCGCGATCTACCACCGCGGCGTACGGCCACCCGGCCGCGACGCCTGACGTAACGCGGTCCGCGCCCGTGGCGTCATGGCCTCAGCGTCGGGACGCGCTGGCATACGTCCTTCCGGCGCCACCGCCGCATGCCGACGTGCGCACCGGCGCCCGGCGCGCACGTGACGCGCTCACAGGCCGAGGGCCTGGGAGACCAACGCGTCGTTCGAGAGCGCGCGCAGCCGCCGGGTAGTGCTGCGCACGCCGTAGAGGTCGTACACCAGCAACGCTGCGCCTTGCGTGACCATGCCCCACCCTGCCCCGCGGGCCGTGCCAGGGTGGCGCGTGCGCTGCGCGAGCCCCACCAAGAGCGCCCCTGCAACCACGTAGAGCACATCGAGCCCGGCGTTGACGGCGAACGACGTGCGCTTCCAACGCTCGCTGCGCGCCCACGCCGCCACACGCTCAGCCACCGTGTCGGGGGTCGCACCCGTCAGCTCGAAGGGCTCGGTCCGCGCGCGATGGCGAAGGTCCAGCTGCCCCAGGCCGAGCGGCACGTTGATGAGCCCGAACGACAGCGTGGTCAGCCCGAACGAGAGCCAGCGCGCGTCGTCGCGTCCGACCACCGCCGTGAGCGCGCCCGCCAGCGTGCCCACCACGCCCAGCGTGAAGAGCGCGGCCCCTTCGCGCCGGCGCTCGCGCACGTGCTGAAGACGCAGGGTGACGACGTCGGGCCCCGCCTGCGCCCCGGCCATGAGTTCCTCGATGGGCGGCGGCGGCAAGGAGGACTGTGCGTCCACGCGGGCACTCACGCTCGCCAGCCCAGAGAGCGCGAGCGCGAACAACCATGTGCGCACGACGCCTCAGCCCCCCGCCCCGCCGATGGCGCGCGGCAGGCCCACCAACGTCAGCAGCTCGAGGCGCGCCTTGTGGTCGTCCAGGAACACGCCGAGCAGCTTCGACGTGGTGGTCCACGAGCCCGTCTTCCGCACGCCGCGGTAGCACATGCAGAAGTGCTGACACTGCACGATGACGGCCACGCCTTGAGGCTGGAGGTGCTCTTGGATGGCGTTCGCGATCTGGGCGGTGAGCTTCTCCTGGACCTGCAAGCGGCGCGCGAAGACGTCCACCGTGCGCGCCAGCTTGCTCAGCCCCACGACGCGCCCGTTGGGGATGTACGCAACGTGAGCCTTCCCGACGAAGGGCACCATGTGATGTTCGCAGTGGCTGTGCAGCTCGATGTCACTCACCAGGACGAGCTCGTCGTAGCCCTCCACCTCTTCGAACGTCTTCGCCAGGTGCTCGGCCGGGTCCTCGAGGTAGCCCGCGAAGTGCTCGGCCATCGCGTTCACCACGCGCTTCGGCGTCTCGAGCAGGCCCTCGCGCTCGGGGTCGTCTCCCAGGTAGCGCAGCAACGCGCGCACGTGCTCACGCGCTTCTTCCTCGGTGGGTCTTGGCTTGGTCACGGCGCGGTGGCTCCTATAGACCATCGGCGATCAGCTGCACGTTGTGCTGCGTGATGCGGATGAGGCGGCTCGTCTTGCTGCCCCCGCGGAGCGAGGTGGAGTCGCTCTCGAAGTCGCGCACCACGGCCCCGGCCGGATCGTAGACGATGGTGCGCGTGTGCATGCGCACGGGGCCGAAGCCATTGCGGAACTGTGTGATGTAGATGTGCACGTTGAACGGCACCTGCCCCTGGCCGAGCCCGGTGAGCACGCGCGCCATCTCGCCCGGGACGTTGTTGTTCGCCAGCATGGCGACCTTGTCGGCCTCGAGCTCGGGGGCGAGCATGACCTGCACGCTCGCGACGTGACCGACGAACAGCACGGACCCCTGCGCGGAGCGTGGCGCGACTGGCCGCAGGCGGAAGCCACCGCCGCACCCCGCCAGCGTGGCGAGCACCAGGGCCAGGCCGAGGGGCGCGAGGTAGGACACGGATGGCGTGAGTGGGTGGCGTGCGTGCATGGGGTCCTCTGGGACGGGGAAGCAGGACGACGGGAGTGAGAAGCGAACGAGTGTACTACGCATGGTGCGCGGGGGCGCCTGATACAGTGCGCGTATGCGCGTCGAAGACACCCTCCGCATCCACGAGCTCTTGTTCGCGTACAGCGACGCCATCGACCAGCAGCGCTTCGATGCGCTCGCCGACGTGTTCACGGTCGACGCCGACATCGACTTCCGCCAGACCGGTGGACCACGGCACCAGCTCGCTGAGATGCAGGTGTTCCTGGCCCAAGAGCTCGCGCGCTACCGTCGCCTGCAGCACTTCATCAGCAACGTGCGGGTGCGCTTCGACGAGCGCGACGCCACGCGCGCGTCCGCACGCTCGTACGTGCTGGCGCAGCACGGCTACCTCGCCGACGGCAAGATGCGCTTCTTCCAGCTGGGCGGCGAATACGAAGACGCGCTGTCCCGGCGCGACGAGGGGTGGCGGATCGCGGCGCGCACCCTGCACCTGCGCTGGCTCGACGGTGAGCTGCCTCAGTCCTGACAGCCGCTGCCCTGCTGCTGGGTGACCTCGCCGCGCAGGGAATCTTGGTAGGCCAGCCAGCGTGCGATGACGTCGTCCGCGAGCCCGTGCTCGCGCGCCGTGTCCTCGAGCAGCTTGCGGCGCCGCATGAACTGCCCGCCCAGGATGGCGTGCGGGCCGTGCGCGGTGCGCAGGGGGCGCCCCTCGTACACCACCGGCGCGCCGAAGTAGTGCGCCGCGTGCTGGTACTCGAAGCGCTTCACACGCGCGCGGTCTGCGCGGCGGAAGTGGAAGCCGATCATCATGTCGTCGAAGCAGCGGTCCACGAACGCGTCGATCAACGGTCGCAGGCGCGCCTCGCCGCCGAGCTCGTCGAACTCACTGGCTGGCACCGAACACTCTCTGGTTCAGCTCGCCGATGTGCGCTGCCGGGAGCTGCCGCTCCGCCGCGCTGTCGAGGTAGCCGCGCAGCATCAGGCGCGTCTGCTCACCCACCTTCGTGAAGTGGTAGCGGAGGTACAGCTCGGCGTCGAAGGGCGCGAGCCAGGTGGCTCCATAGGAGATGAGGGAGAACAGCGGTCGCCGGAGGAGCGGGCGGAACCAAGGGGCGGGCACACCCAGCTCGGCCCCCACCAGAGTCAGCGCCTCTCGCGCCGCGCCTGCCGCGAGCGTCAGCCAGTCGCCCTTCCGTAGCGACGCCATCCGCCAGCCGGCGCCCTCCAGCGCGACCACCATGGGCATCATCAAGCACGAGCTGAACGCCAGGCTCACGCGCGCATCGGCGACCACGCCAGCAGGACACCCGCCGCGTCGCAACAGATCCGAGACGGCTCGCACACGCGTCGGCGTGGCGCCGCTGAACTTGCTCGGCGACAGACGCGGCAGCACGTAGGCGACGCCGGGTGGGTCGACGTTCTCCCCGGGCAACGGCGCCTGATACGCGATCATCCCGATCAGTCCGTCGACCACCTGCTCGCGCGGCAGGTGCTGATCGAGCAGCGCGCGCACCTGCATGCCGGGCAGCATGCACACCAGCGACGTCTTCGGCGCGCGGGCCACCGCCGCGAGCGCGCCATCCAGCGCTCCGGACGTGAGGGCGTTGGTCGGCACGCACAGCCAGACCTGGTCGTAGCCGTCCGCCAGCGCCTCCACGTCGTGCTGGACGTGCGTCGGACGCAGCGCTTGCGGGCTGCGGCTCGGCAAGCGGTAGAGGGGCACGCCCGCCTCGAGCTCGGCCACGTATCGCTCCCGCACGAAGTAGGTGACCTCGGCGCCAGCCGCGAGCATGTGCAGCCCGTACACCTGCCCAACAGCCCCGCCCCCGACGATGGCGACCCGCGCGCTCATGCGGTCACACCTGGGTGTCTCGCACGCCGTAGCGCTTGGCCAGCTCGCGCAGATGATAGCGCGTGAGCCCCGCCGCCTGTGCGCTGCGCGTGATGTTCCCGCCGTACTTGTCCAGGAGAGCCTTCAGGTACGAGGCCTCGAAGGCGTCCGTGATGCGCTGCTTGGCTTCCTTGAACGGCACGCCCTCGTCCACCAGCTCCTCGGCGCGCCCGCCCGGGAGCGTCATGGGCGGAGACTTCTGGCTGGCGGGCACGAAGTCCGAGCGGTCCAGCTCGAAGCCGTCGGCCAAGGACGCGGCGCGCTCGACCGTGTTCTTCAGCTCGCGCACGTTGCCAGGCCACGGGTAGGCCTGCAGCCTCCGCATGGCTTCCTCGGTGGCAGAGAACTCGCGCTCCTCCCCCGGGAAGCGGCGCCCCGCGAAGTCGTCCAGGAAGCCGCGCACCAAGAGGGGGATGTCCTCCGGGCGCTCGCGCAGTGAGGGGAGCTCCACCTGCACCACGCTCAGGCGGTAGTAGAGGTCCTCGCGGAACGTGCCCTCGTTGACCATCTGCCGCAGGTCACGGTTGGTGGCGGCGACGACGCGCACGTCGACGGGCAACGTCTTCTGCCCGCCCACGCGGCGGATCTCGCGGTTCTCCAGCACACGCAGCAGCTTGGGCTGCATGTCCAGCGGGAGCTCGCCGATCTCGTCGAGGAAGATGGTGCCGCCGTGCGCCTGCTCGAACGATCCGCGGTGACGATCGCTCGCGCCCGTGAACGAGCCGCGCTCGTGTCCGAACAACGTGCTCTCCACCAGCTCACGCGGGATGGCGCTGCAGTCCTGTACCACGAGCGGTTGAGCGGCGCGCTTGGACGCGCGGTGGATGGCGCGGGCGACCAGCTCCTTGCCCGTGCCGGTCTCGCCGCGCACGAGCACGGTCAGGTCGCTGGGAGCCACCTTCTCGAGCACGGCGAAGATCTCGCGCATGCGCGTGCTCGTGCCCACCAGGTCGTAGAACGTCTCGTTGCCGCTCAGGGCGATGTCGATGCTGCCCTCGAGCGGGTCGAAGCGCAGCTGGGTCTGGCCGACGGTGAACAGCGTGCCTTGACGCAGCCACACCTCGCGGATGCGCAGGTCGCCCACGCTCGTGCCGTTGGTGGAGTCGAGGTCACGCAAGAGCACGCCCTTCTCGTCCGCCACCAGCTCGCAATGGGTTCCGCTCACTGCTTTGTCGGACAGCACCAAGTCGCAGATGACGCTCCGCCCGACGGTCACCCGCTCGCGGTCCACCACCAGCTCGGCCCCCTTGTTGGGCCCACTCACCACGGTGACGCGGCTGCGTCGCAGACGCCGAGACGTGAGCCCCGGATCCGCGAACACGCTGGTCAGCATGGCGGGGTCGACGCTCATTCCGCGCAGTCCTGACGGATGGCTCGCATGGCCGCAGCGTAGTCGGATGCCGCGAAGACCGCACTCCCCGCGACGAGGACGTCGGCGCCTGCCGCGACGACCTGGCGTGCCGTGCCCACCTTCACCCCCCCATCCACTTGGAGGTCCGTGTCGAGCTCACGTTCGTCGATCATGCGCCGCAACCGCTCGAGCTTGGGGAGCACGGCCGGGATGAAGGACTGGCCACCGAAGCCGGGGTTGACGCTCATGACGAGCACGAGGTCGCACAGGTCCAGCACGTATCCGAGGCACCCCTCGTCCGTATGAGGGTTGAGCGAGACGCCGGCGCGCTTTCCCAGCGCGCGGATCTGTTGGAGCACGCGGTGGAGGTGCGGGCAGGTCTCGGCGTGTACCGTGATGACGTCTGCCCCGGCCGCCGCGAAGTCTTCCACGTAGCGCTCAGGCTCGACGATCATGAGGTGACAGTCGAGCACCTTGGTGGTGACCGGACGCAGCGCCCGGACGACGGGCGGACCGAACGTGATGTTGGGCACGAAGCGGCCGTCCATCACGTCCAGGTGGATCCACTCGGCGCCGCCTTCGTCGACACTCCTCACCTCCTCGCCCAGTCGGGCGAAGTCGGCAGCGAGGACGGAGGGAGCGAGGCGGAGCGGCTTCGAAGAGCGTGGCACGCAGGTAGAATCCACGCTGGCCCACGCGTGTCAACCACCACCCCCCCGCCCCACCCCGGAAAACAGGCGACTTGCGGATTTCTGGACGCTCCCGGGGCGTTTGGCTATGGGAACGACACCACGATGCTTGAGCACGGATCAGATTGGCCGAAACGGCCTCCCGACGGTCGGACGTTGGTGGCCTGGGCACGACGACGAGCCGACACCAACGCATCCGCGAGGAGGCGCGACGTCGCACGCGGGTGGCTGGTGGCCACCCTGGCGCTCACGGCGCTCGTGCCGACATCGGCTGCTGGCCAGGTCGAGGCCCCGAGCGGCGTCCTGGACGAGGCCACGACGGAGCGCGCCCGCGAGGACACGCTCGAGACGGCGCGCGGCATCGCCATGGGGTCGGGCTCACGCGCGACGGCCACGGGGACTTCGGCGCTGGCCTACAACAACGCCAATCTGGCGCTCCTGCGCCTGTACCACGTCGAAGCTGGCTTCCAGTACATCACGGGGCGCAACGCGTTCACCATCGGGTCTGCCGTGGCCGACTCGATCAGCAGCGCCCTCGCGGCCGGGTTCAGCTTCCGCGGGTTCTTCGGGAACGGGCGTGACTACAACGGATGGGACGGACGGCTGGGCCTCGGCATGGCGCTCGCGCCAGCCATCTCCCTGGGCCTGGGCGCGCGGTTCCTGCGCATGAGCCCGCGTGACCGAGACGACAACGACACGCCCATCGGAGAGCACGCGCGGGGCTTCACGCTCGACGCGAGCGCGACGGTCACGCCCATCGAGTGGCTCCACTTCTCGGTCTTGGCCTACAACCTGATCGACCTCGACTCCGCGCTGGCCCCCGTTCAGATTGGAGGCAGCCTCGGCGCGTTGGTGTCCGACTTCGGCCTGGCCGTGGGCGCGGACGTGCTCGTCGACATCAGCACGTTCTCCTCGCCACGCGTGCTGGGCGGCTTCGGCCTCGAGTACACCATCTCGGACATCGTCCCCGTTCGGCTCGGATACCGTCGCGACGGTGGCCGCGACGTCCACACGCTGACCCTCGGCGCGGGCTACTTCGACTCGAAGTTCGAGGTCGACTTCGCGCTTCGGCACGACCTGCGCGCGCGCGCGCGGCGGCAGACCGAGCTCATGCTGACGGTGCGCTACAACGTGCAGTAGCCCCGAGGGTCGTCGTTTCGTTCACAAGCTGTGGATAACCTGTGAGCCACGCGCGGGGTAAGCCACAGGGTGTGATCTGAACGTCTGCACAGCGCCGCGGAGGATGCGCTTGATGGCTCGAATGGAATCGCCACGCGAGTCATCCACATGTCACACAGGTGATCCACAGCGTCTCTCGGAGGCTCTCGGAGAAATCGCGGATCCACCTTGTTTTATGGTCGATTTCTCGATCACGACACCCCCGTAGCGCGTCACCTCTGCGCACACGCGGACCCCTCGAAAGAAACTTGTGAGCGAATCGTTCGCGATCCTCGTGAGTTAGGATTTTCCTCCAACGAACCCGTAGACGCTCGATTCGGGGACTGCTAGTTTCGCTTTCCCTTCGGTGGGGATGTCCAGAGTGGCAGCCGCCGGGTAGCAAACCACTCTCCTCCCGAACAGCAAGTAAGACGTGGCGAACACTCTGTGCTCCATGTGTGGGTAACTGCGTGCATCGTCTTGCAATGTGAAGGTATTTGCCCATGAACGACCTGTGGGAATCGACGCTGCTACGTCTCCAAAAGACGATCTCCCCCGAGGCCTTCGAGAGCTGGATCGCCGACATCGAGTTCGGTGGTCTCCTCGACGGTCAACTGACGCTGCGCGTGCCCAACAGCTTCCAGCTCGAGTGGGTCCACAACAACTACGAGTCGCTGGTGCTGGACCTGTGCCGCGAAGAGGCGCGCTACACCAACCACGCGGCCCCCACCGCCATCGTGTGGACGGTCGACGCCGACCTGCAGGCGCGCGCCACCGCCGCGCGTAGCGCCGAGCCCGCGCCGCCACCCGCGCAACGCCCGCCCCTCCAGGGCGCGAACGGTCGCCCATCGACGCCCGCGGCGGGCATCCAGGTGGCGCGCCCGAGCTTCACGTCGCAGTCGTCGCTGCCGCAGCCGCCGCCGGTCGCGGACCTCAACCCGATGTACAGCTTCGACAACTTCGTCGTCGGGCCCAGCAACCAGCTCGCGCACGCGGCCAGCGTGGCCGTCGCGTCGTCGCCCGGCACCCGCTACAACCCGCTCTTCATCTACGGCGGCGTCGGTCTCGGCAAGACGCACCTCGTGAACGCCATCGGCCACACCGTGCTCGCCAACAACCCGGGCGCGAGCATCCTCTACCTCTCGGCCGAGCGCTTCACGAACGAGTTCATCTGGTCGCTGCAGAACCACCGCATCGCGCAGTTCCGCGAGCGCTACCGCAGCGGGTGCGACGTGCTGTTGATGGACGACATCCAGTTCCTGGCCGGCCGCGAGCAGACGCAGGAAGAGTTCTTCCACACGTTCAACGCGCTGCACCACGCGAACAAGCAGATCGTGGTCACGTCCGACGTCTACCCGCAGCAGATCCCCGAGATGGAGGAGCGCCTCATCAGCCGCTTCCAGTCCGGCATGGTCGCCGACGTGCAGGCGCCCGAGGTGGACACGCGCGTGGCGATTCTCCAGACCAAGGCCGCCGGCGAGGGCATCCAGCTCAGCCAAGAGGTGGCCCACTTCCTCGCGCAGGTGGTGAAGAGCAACGTCCGCGAGCTCGAAGGCACGCTCACGCGCTTGGCTGTCTTGGCCGAGCTCCGCAGCCGCCCCATCGACATGGAGCTGGCGCGCGAGGCCACGCGGACGGTCATGCCGCAGATGGACCAGGTCACCAGCGTGGAGGACATCCAGCGCGCCGTGTGTGAGTACTTCGGCGTGCGCATGGCGGACCTCAAGGGCAAGAAGCGCACGCGCTCCGTCAGCCACCCGCGCATGATCGCGATGTACCTGTGCCGCGAGCGCCTGGGTACCAGCTACCCGGACCTCGGCAGCCGCTTCGGGGGCAAGGACCACACGACGGTCCTCAGCGCCTACAAGAAGATCGGCCGCCTGCTCGAGGAGAACGACGACAAGGTGTTGGACGCCATCACCGCCGTCGACCGCAAGCTCGGGCTCTGAACGTCGGGCGCTGCACGGGTGGGGCGCAGCGCCCACGCTGCGTGACGGGAGCCCGCGCGCAGCGTCTGAAAGAAGTTTGAGCCGGTCGCCGACGAGGCGCGTTCGGGAGGTGAAAGGACACTCACCATGACCCGTACCCTCCTCACCTCTCTCCTCCTCGCCCTCACCCTCTTCGCTGGCACGACGCCGCTGGGCGTCTCCTCCGCGCGTGCCTGCGGAGACTATGGCGACTTCCAGCTCCTCCGCGTCCAGGAGGTCGAGCACGCCGTCGACCTCCACTTCTCGTCGGCTCGGCGCGGGGTGCACGTCGAAGCCATGTGGGGCACCTCCATCCGAGACGGGAACGCCAGCACGATGGTGCGCTTCGCGCGCCGCGGCGTGACGTACGACCAGCGCATCGTAACCGCTGCATAAACCCGCTCTCGTCGAGCGCGGAGGACCGCCTCACACTGGGCTCATGCTTCCGGCGATCAGCTCGACGCGCTCAGGCGCGGTCCTCCGCGGGCGACTCTTCGCCCGGGCGGCGCAGCGGAATGGGGTCGGGCACGGTGATCCATCCGACCTCGGCCGCGAGCTCGGCGGGATCCAGTCGGGCGCGCGTCTGGTTCCAGACGAGGGGCGCGAGCTCGAGGTAGCGGTCCTCGGGCCAGCATGGGAGGACGCGGATCAGGTCGCGGATGTACTCGCGGGGGTTCAGGTGGTGGAGCTTGGCGGAGGCGATGAGCGTGAGGTGCGCCCCGGCGTTCTCGGCGTGCTTGGTGCTCCCGGCGAACAGGGCGGCGTCGCGGATGCGGACCACCTTGCGCAGCTCGCGTTCGCTCCAGTTGTTGTCGATGCGCAGGCGCCCGTCGGTCAGCACGGCGCGGAGCGGCCCCTCCTGACGGACGACGTATCCCAGCGCAGCGCGGGCAGGTCCGCGGCGCTTCTTCTCGCGCTCGTAATGCTGCTTCGCGAAGTCGACGAACTCGTCGATCAAGGGCGCGAGGTGCTGCAGGCGCCGCGCCTTGATGGTGGACGGTGGAGGCTTGCCGGCACGGCAGCGCCGCTCGACCTCGAAGATCTTGTGCAGATACACGAGCCCCTCGCGCCCTATCGCGAGCTTCGCGAACGCGGCCTCGAAGAACTTCCTTCGCGCGTGCGACCAACACCCCACCTCGGTGGGCAGCTCGTCGTCGGGCGCGTCAGGGTCAGCGGGCCGAAAGAGCGCGTTGTACACGCTACACGCGTCGGCCTGGATGTGGCCGCCGTAGCCTTTGAACAGCGTGACGACGTCTTCGCTGCGCTGGCGCTCCGTGAAGTTGAACAGGATGTGGTCGCGGTCCGCGATGCGCACGAAGTAGTGGCCCTTGCGACAGGGCCGCCGTGGGCCGTCGTCGAGCTTGCCCGGTTGCACCGCGAAGCCCGTGGCGTCGGTGGCGATGCAGAACGCGCTCATCAACGCGTCCCGCTCCATGGCGGCGACGATGGTCTCGTTGAAGCGCGAGCCGAGTTGGTCGAGCCAGCGGCTCATCGTGCCCCGGTCGAGCGAGACGCTCTCGAAGAGCAGCTCCTGCTCCTGACGGTAGAGCGGGAGGCCTTTGCTGAACTTGTCGGTGATGACCTCCGCCAGCACCGACGGCGCCGCGAGGCAGCGCGGCAGCAGCTCGGGCGGCATGTCCGCCGTGAACAACTCGGTGCGCCCGTTCTCGTCAGGGAGCGTGGCGTAGGTCGTACGGAGGATCTCGACGTGGATGTACTCGGCGGGCTTGCGTCCGAGCTTGTGGCTGGCCTCTGGCTCCGGCAGGCGACGGGCTAGCCCGTCGTCAACGAGCTTCTCCATGTGTGGATCCGTCAGCGACACGGTCTCCTTGCGCAGCCCCATCTCCTCTACCCGACGACGCCCGGTGGACTTCGACCGGCGCTTCTTCTTCGCCTCCGGGTCGTTGCTGTCACCGCTCTCATCGCTCGGGTCATCGTCGCTCTCGGACGGGTTGCCCATGGCACCCGCGAGCGCGTCCAACTTCTGCGTCAGCGTCTCGAACTCGAGCTGCAGCTGCGTGGTGTCTGCACGCTCTGCGGACGCGATGAAGATCTTGCGCTTGAGTAGCTTCAGCTCCAGCTGCAGCTGCATGTACGCCTCGCGCAGCGCCTCGTACTGCGCCGCCTGCTTGGCAATCTGCGCCGCTGCGGCATCGAGCTTGGCCTCGCGCGCAGCAAGTGCCGCGTCGCGTGCGGCAAGCTCAGCGTCGCGTGCGGCGAGTTCGGCGTTGCGCTCCGCGAGCGCGGCCACGAGCTTGTCCACGAGCTCGCCGCGCTCTCCGGTCAACGACTCGAGGTCTGCCTTCGTCGCCATCGCTGGGTCGACTCATAGGATCTAGGATCCCGCTTGTCCATAGCCAGATCCGAGATTCTTCACGCACGCGCACGCTATCGGATCAATGCACCGACGGAGTGGTGTTGCGCTTCGCACGCGCGCGCGGAGGAGGCAGCTCTATGCCGTCTAGCAGCACGTCCAGCTGGTCCTCGCTCAGCTCCACCACGCGTCCTTCGTCGATGGGCTCGGGGAGCTGGAAGCGTCCACGGTCGAGGCGCTTGTAGAAGATGCAAAGGCCCGTGCCGTCCGCGAAAATCGCCTTGAGGGCGGTGCGCCGACGGTTGAAGAAGATGAAGAGTCCACCGGTGCGCGGCGAGCGGCCGACGCGTTCCTGCACCTCGCCTGCAAGGGTGTCGAAGCTCTTGTGCAGGCTCACCGGGTCGAGCGCGACGAACACCTCGATATCGGCCGGGATCATCGCACCACCTCCGGGCGCTCGAGCACCGCGAGCACGCGCGACAGCGTCTCCTCGTCAAACCCGCGCTCCACCTCCACGCGCACCGCCCCAACCGACAGCCGCACCCCGGTGCCGCGCGTCACGGACGTGGCCGTCACCGTCGGCCGCGTCGGACGCACCAGAGCCATCCGAATCTCCGCGCCTGACTTCGCGATCTTTCGCGCCGCCTTCTTCTCGTCCTGCATCCGCGCCGACCACGACCAGAGCCGGGTCACATTCAGGCCGCGCGCCTCGCAGTACGTCCGCGCCGTCTCCCCGCTCGCTCGCCACGCACGCACGTGATCGGGCCATTCACCCTGGAGTCTCTTCATCCCCCGAGCGTGGGGCTCGCTCCGCATCTCGTGAAGAGCGGGTCCATGCAGCGGTTACGCGCATCGAGCTCACGTTCAGCGCGGACGGGTGGCACGTCACGCGTGGCGGCCAGCTGGTGCGCGTGGGGTGACCCGCGCACCCCGGACGACCCCAGCCGGCCTACCCGTCCCGCTCGTCCTGTGTGCGCAGCAACCCTCCCACGCTCACGTCGAAGCGGCTGCGCACCAGGTCGAGGATGCTCTCCAGCTCCGACACGGGCAGCGCCAGCTGTGCGCCCAAGTGGCGCTTGGTCTCCGTGGCGACCTCCTCGCGTGCCGCAGCGAGCTGTCGCACGACGGTCGCGCGCGACACGCCGTACATGCTCGCCAGCTGAGGCAACGTCACACGCTCGACGAAGTGCAGGCGCAGCAGGTTGCGCTCACGCGCGCCGAGTCCGCGGATGGCGCGCTCGAAGCTGGCACGAAACGCCGGGCGGTACTGTGCCTTCAGGATGGCGCGCTCGGGATCCAGTGCGTCGATGTCGTCCGCGGCGCGCTCGTCGTCGACGGCGTCCGCCTCGCGGCGCGTCTTGCGCAGCATGCTGATGGCGGTGCGCGTGGCGCTGACCTTGATCAAGCCGCGCAGCGAACCACGCCCAGCGTACTCCACCAGCTTGGGTGTGGGCCCCAGCAGCAGCTTGGCGCGCAGCTCCTGGCCCACGTCGTCCACCATCGCAGGCGGCAGCCGCAGCGCGGTCAGCGCGGGCGCGACGAGCGAGAAGTAGTCCCGCTCGAGCACCTGGGCCGAAAACGCGCTGCCGTGCGCCACACCCACCGCGAGCGCCAGCTCGTGCGCGGCCTCGTCCGACAGCGAGTCGAGCGAAACAGGCAGGCGCGCGAGAGCATCGACGTAGGCCGGCAGCGGCAGCTCGGGATCCACCGACGCGCTGGCGACGAGCGCCTCCAACCGCTCCGCGGCGACGGTCGCGCGGTCGCCACGCTCGCGCTGGTATCGTTCGGTCCAATGCACACGCAGAGTGTACTCGCCCAGGCCGCAGACGGCACCGATGGTCGGCCCGCGGAGCGCTAATGACCTGCCCCGACGAGCTCACGCTGTGGACGCTGGTCTCGGGCGGACTCGACGAGGACGCGCTGGCCTCGCTGGACGCGCACCTGGACGCGTGCGCCGAGTGCCGCGAGCTGGTCGGCGTGCTCGCATCGGGGCAACGACCGGTCCCCGACCTCGATGTGCCGGTCGGGACGCGCCCGATCGGCGCCGCTCTGGGGCGCTTCGTGCTCGAGTCCCTCCTGGGACGTGGCGCGATGGGCGAGGTCTATGCGGCGCGGGACCCCGAGCTCGGGCGCACGGTCGCGCTCAAGGTGCTGCACTCGCTGAGCGACGCGCCAGACGGAAACGCACGTCTCTTGCGCGAGGCGCAGGCGATGGCGCGGCTCACCCATCCCAACGTGATCCAGGTCTACGAAGTGGGCAGCGACGGAGGGGACGCGTACGTCGTGATGGAGCGCGCCGCGACGAACCTACGCGCGTGGCAGGCGCAGCGCCCAACCGCGCGCGAGGTCCTGCGGGCCTACGACGAAGCGGCCGCGGGGCTCGAGGCAGCCCACGCCCACGGTGTCGTGCACCGAGACTTCAAGCCGGAGAATGTCCTGCTGAGCGACGACGGGCTGGCCAAGGTGGCGGACTTCGGCCTCGCGGGAGAGCTCCGGGGAGCGTCACACGCGCTCGACGAGCCAGTCACCACGCTCACCTGCACGGGCGCGCTGCTGGGCACCCCGGCGTACATGGCCCCCGAGCAGCTGCGTGGCGAGCCCGCGAGCCCTGCGACGGACCAGTTCGCCTGGTGCGTGTGCGTGTGGGAGGCGCTGACGGGGGCGCGTCCCTTCGAGGGTCGAACGCTGCGGGAGCTGCGCGAGTCCATCGAGCGCGGCGTCCCCCACGACCGGGCGCTGGCTCACCCGCTCGTGAGCGTGCTCGCGCGCGGCCTCCAGCCGCTCCCAGCGAACCGCTACCCCGACATGACGGCGCTGCGTGCGGCGCTACGCGCGGCGGACCCTGAGCGCGCGTCGCAACGGCGCCGAGTCGTGCTGGGATGGGCGGCGAGTGCCCTCGTACTGGCGGCGAGCGTGGCCCTCGTGGTGCTCCGTACGCTCCCGGCGCCAGCGCCAGCGCCCGACCCTTGCGAGGCGACAGCCGCGCAGCTCGACGCACACGCCGCGCGAGCTCGCGCCGCGCTGGGCGCAGCGCTCCCTGCGACGAGCCGAACGTTGCGCTCGCAGCTGGAGGCCCAGCTCGCAGCGTTCCACCGCGCCCAGCTCGCCGAGCTCGACCGCGTGTGTGCGGCGCGCGGCGCGGGGCCGTCCCGCGCTGCATTCGCGGCCCAGCTCACGTGTCTCGAAGCGCAGGCCGACGCCGCAGCGCGGCTGCCACCCAACGGAAGCCCACGCATCGCGGAGTCGCTCGCGGATGCGGTCGACGCGCTCCCCGACCCGCGCCGCTGCGATACCGGAGGTCACACCTCGACCCCCGCCTTGGAAGCCGTCGCCCGAGGGTTGGGCCAGGCGCGCGCCAGGCTCGCCGCGGGAGCTGCGCCACTGGCGTTGATAGCGGTCGAGGCGGCCGCGGCCGACGCCGAGAGCGCGGACGACGAGGCGACGAGCGCGCGTGTCGAGGTCGTTCGCGCACAGGTGCTCCGCGCGCTCGACCGCTTCGAGGAAGCGGACGGCGCGGCGCGCCGGGCGCTGGTGGCCGCTGAACGTGCCGACGCTCCATGGGAGCGCGCCGACGCGTGGCTCGAGCTGCTGGCCATCGCCGGCAGCCGCGGCGACTACGAGCGCGCCGCGCGCGAAGCCGAGCTGGCCGAGGCCGCGGTCGCGCGGCTCGAGAGCCCCGCGCTGCGTGAGACGTACCTGCATCGCCGCGGCCTCGCACGCGCCCACCTCGGGCAGCTGGCGGAAGCCCGCGCGGACCTCGAGCAGGCGCTCGCGCTGCGGAGCGCGAGACTCGGCGAGGAGGCCGTCCAGCTGGCGTCCCTCCACGCGAGCCTGGGGCACGTCGAACGCATGGACGCACACCTCCCCGTCGCGCAGACCCACCACGAGCGGGCGTTGGCGCTGGATGCGCCCTTCGGCCCCGACCACCCGCGTCACGCCAACCACCTGCACAACATCGCTGGCGTGCTGCGGCTGATGGGCCAAGCCATCCAGGCCCGCGCGCTCTACGAAGAGGCGCTGAGCATCCGGCGCCGCGCCCTCGGCGACATGCACACGGACGTCGCGCTCAGCCACAACAGCCTCGGCCTGGTGGACGCGGACGCCGGCGACTGGGACGCCGCGCGCGCCCACTGGGAGACCGCGCTGCGGCTCTTCACGACGGCGGGCCACGCGGACGCCGCCCTCGCGGAGCGCAACCTCGCGCTCGCCGCGCTGGCGCAAGGAGACCCCGCGCGCTCGCTCGCGCATGCCCTGGCCGCCCTACGCTCCGACGAGGCGCGAGCTGGGCCCGACGCGCAGGCGGTGGCCGCGGATCTGCTCGCCGTCGCGCGCGCGCTGCTCGCGCAGGGACGCCGCGCGGAGGCAACAGCCCGCGCAACGCGCGCGCTCGAGATCGCTCGAACCCATCGCGACGATGCGCTGTCCACGGCGGCCCGCCAGCTCCTGACAGCGGCAACGCCCGCTGCGACCCAACCCCACCCGGCGCGAACGACACCCGCGCGCCGACCGCCCGCCACGACACCCCTCGTCCCGCCCGTGCGTCGCGAGGGGGCCTACGGCGGAGGGGAGGTTTGGGAGTAACGGCCGTCGAGCTTCGATGCCGCAGCGTGCCATCGCGCCCGGGCGACATCGGTCGAACGCTCCGGCGGTGCGAAAGGACCCCTGACGCCTGCTGACGCCCTCCTGACAGGTGCTGTCAGAGACGGCATGCTAAGCGCCCCCCATGTCGCCGCGACCACACGCCACCGAGTCGGAGAACATCGAGATCGTCGGAGCCCGCGAGCACAACCTCGACGTGCCCTACCTCGAGCTGCCCAAGCGCTCGCTGGTGGTCTTCACCGGGGTCAGCGGCTCGGGCAAGTCCAGCCTGGCCTTCGACACCCTCTATGCCGAAGGTCAGCGACGTTACGTGGAGAGCCTGAGCGCCTACGCGCGCCAGTTCCTCGGGCGCCTCGAGCGGCCCGCGGTGGAGCGGTTGCGCGGCCTCTCGCCCACCATCGCCATCGAGCAGAAGTCGGCCAGCAACAACCCCCGCTCCACGGTGGGGACCATCACCGAGATCTACGACTACCTGCGTGTGCTCTACGCGCGGGCTGGCGTGCAGCACTGCCACCAGTGCGGCAAGGAGGTGCGCGGACGCAGCGCGGAGGAGGTGGTGCGCGACGTGGAGAGCACCGTCGCCGAGGGCACGCGCCTGACCTTGTTCGCGCCGCTGGTGACGCACCGCAAGGGCGAGTTCCGCGAGCTGTTCACCGAGCTGGCCGGGCGTGGCTTCGTGCGCGCACGTGTCGATGGCGAGGTCCTACGGCTCGAGGACACGCCCACCCTCGTGAAGCACAAGAAGCACACCATCGAGGTGGTCGTCGACCGCCTGGTGCGCCGCGATGAGGACCGACAACGTCTCACCGAGGCGGTCGAGGCGGGGCTACGCGAAGGCCAGGGCGAGCTACTGGTGGAGGTCGAGCCAGAAGGGGACTCCCCGAGCCACGCGCTGCGCTTCAGCGAGTCGCGCATGTGCTGTGGCGTGGCGTTCCCCGAGCTCAGCCCACAGAGCTTCTCGTTCAACAGCCCGCTCGGCATGTGCCCCAGCTGCCAGGGGCTCGGCACGCGCATCGAGGTGGACCCGGAGCTGGTCGTGCCCGACCCGAGCCTCTCCATCCGCGAGGGCGCCATCGCGCCGTGGAAGAGCGCCATGGACAAAGGCGAGGGCTGGACCTTCCGCGTCATCGACGGCATGGCCAAGGCCGTCGGCGTCGACCTGGACACCCCGTACGCCAAGCTCAGCGCGAAGAAGCGCGCGCAGGTGCTCTACGGCCTCGAGGGCAAGAAAATCCGCATGGAGTGGGGCTCGGAAGGCGGCGACAGCCACGGTAGCTGGGCGGTCTCGTTCACTGGCGTCATCCCGCGTCTCGAGCGGCTGTACCACGAGACCAAGTCCGAGATGATGCGCGTGTCGTACGCGAAGTACTTCGCGGAGCGACACTGTGACACCTGTGAGGGACGCCGGCTGCGGCCCGAGAGTCTCGCCGTGCGGGTAGGGGAACGCGGGATCGCCGACGTCACGCACATGACGGTGTCCGACGCGTCGGCGCACTTCGACGCGCTGCAGCTCACCGGAAACCAGGCGGCCATTGCGGAGGGCGCCCTACGGGAGATCCGCAGCCGCCTGCGCTTCCTGCTGGACGTGGGGCTCGAGTACCTCACGCTCGATCGCGCCGGCCCCAGCCTGAGCGGCGGCGAGGCACAACGGATTCGTCTGGCGAGCCAGCTGGGCAGCGAGCTGAGCGGCGTCATGTACGTTCTCGACGAGCCCAGCATCGGACTGCACCAGCGCGACAACGAGCGCCTGATCCGGACGCTCGAGCGCCTGCGCGACCTGGGCAACAGCGTGATCGTGGTAGAGCACGACGAGGAGACCATCCGCGCCGCCGACCATCTCGTGGACTTCGGCGTCGGCGCCGGCCGGCTGGGCGGCAAGGTGCTCTACAGCGGCGCGCCCGAAGGCGTCGCGCGCGTGGCCGAGAGCATCACGGGGCAGTACCTGAGCGGCGCGCGCAGCATCCCGCGGCCCGAGGCGCGACGCACACCGCAAGGACAGCTCCTCGTCCGAGGTGCGCGCATGAACAACCTGCACCGCATCGACGTTTCGATCCCTCTCGGGGTGCTGACCGCGGTCACCGGCGTGAGCGGCGCGGGCAAGAGCTCGCTGGTCAACGGCATCCTGCTCCCCGCGCTGGGGCGCAAGCTCCACAACAGCACCGACCCCATTGGCGCGCACGACGCCCTCGAGGGGCTCGACGCCATCGACAAGGTCATCGCCATCGATCAGCGTCCGATCGGGCGCACGCCCCGCAGCAACCCGGGCACGTACACGAAGGCGTTCGACGAGGTGCGCGAGGTGTTCGCCCAGCTCCCGGAGGCGCGCACGCGCGGATTCACGGCGGGGCGCTTCTCGTTCAATGTGAAGGGCGGGCGCTGCGAGGCCTGCTCGGGCGACGGTCAGGTGAAGGTCGAGATGCACTTTCTGTCCGACGTGTTCGTGCCGTGCGAGGTGTGCGAGGGGAAGCGCTACAACAGCCAGACCCTCGCCGTGCGCTACCGCGGCAAGAACATCACGGACGTGCTGGCCATGAGCATCGACGACTGCGCCGACCTGTTCGCGGCGCACCCGAAGCTCGCGGCCATCCTGAGCACGCTGCAGCAGGTGGGGCTTGGCTACATGCAGCTCGGGCAGCCCGCGCCGACGATGAGCGGCGGCGAGGCGCAGCGCGTGAAGCTGAGCCGCGAGCTGGCGAAGCGCCAGACGGGGCGCACGCTCTACGTGCTGGACGAGCCCACGACCGGGCTGCACTTCGAGGACATCCGCCGCTTGCTCGGGGTGTTGCAGCAGCTGGTCGACGCAGGCAACTCCGTGCTGGTCATCGAGCACAACCTGGACGTGATCCGCAGCGCAGACTGGGTCGTCGACCTGGGGCCGGAGGGCGGAGCGGGAGGCGGTCGCGTGGTGGCGGAGGGCACGCCCGAACAGGTGGCGCGGGTCGCCGGAAGTCACACGGGGCGCTTCCTGCGCGGAGCACTCCGGAGCGCGCGCGCACCAGACGTCGCCACGCGCTCGAAGCCCGCGCCCGACACCACGCTGTCGAAAACGCGCACGCCAAAGGGCGCGTCCACGACGCCGCGGAACAGCAGGTCCAGCCCGCCAGCCAAGACCGCCAACGCCGCCAAGACCGCCAAGACCGCCAAGACCGCCAAGAAGCTCAAGGCCGAACGCGGATGAACGTCGGACGCTCGCCCTCGAGTGGCAGGATGGCGTTCCACCCGGCGGGCAGCGCCGGCTGGGTGAAGTCGAACAGGTAGCGCGCATCACGCGGGCTCAGGTTGACGCAGCCGTGGCTGCGGGCGTGCCCGAAGTCGTCGTGCCAGAACGCAGCGTGCAGCCCGTTGCTGCCCTCGAAATACTGCACCCACGGGACATCTTCGATGGCGTACTCGTTCGGCGTGTCTGCGCCCAGGTTGCTCATGTCGCTGAAGGCCAGCTTGATCCAGATGGCGTGCACCCCGAGCGGCGTACGGTGATGCCGCCCCTCGCGTCCGGTGGAGACGAGCGTCACGAACACGGGCCGGGTGCCCTCGTAGGCCACCAGCACCTGATCGGCCACGCTCACGTCGAGCCAACGCTCGCCAGCGCGCACCTCGGCGGGGGGCTCGGTCAGCGTAGGCCCTTGCAGGTCGCGCCGACGCATCGCACCGCCGTCCGCCAGCGCGACCCAGTCGCCGCGCTCGGGCGTCGACGGGCTGAGGCGCAGACGCGTCCGGCGCCCGAGGCGACGCACGACGGGACCGTTGGGGCGCGCGTGCACCGTCGCGTTGTCACGACGTACCCAGGCGAAGGCGAGGTCGTCGTCTGGACCCAGCTCGACCCCCGCGAGGTCACTCCCGCGCGCGTAGCCGATGTCGCCGCGCTCGATGAACAGCTGGCTCTCCGTGCGGACGAAGCGCACGCCTTGCACGGTGCGCTCCCCCGTCACCACCACGCCGAAGCCACGACCCAGCGCCATGGCGTACTCGTCGGTGAAATACTCCGACGGTCGCGCGTAGGCGCGTGCGCCGTCCGTGCGCACGAAGGCGTACGCCTTCGGCAGCAGGGCCCCCTCGGGCACGGCTGGCCGCGCGACCCCGCTCGGCAGCTCGGTGCTCAGCTGCGCGTGGCGCGTACACAGGTACAGCTCGTCACCCACCTGGAACCAATAGCCGGTCGGGCAGTCCACGCCGGGCAGCCGGCGCCGAACCGGGAGCCGCGTCCCACGCGCGATGGTGCCGCGGCGGCCGGACGCCTCGCTGGGACCCCGAAACACGCGTGCCCCGTCGTTGACGACCTCGACCGAACGCACCCACTGCGGGAGCGGGAGGCTTCCGGTGGTCGAAGGCTGGGCACCCACGCGCTCCGAGGCGGGAGCGCTCAGCGACGCCGCCAGCAAGGAGAGCGCACCCAGCAGCGGGGCGCCGCTCGGCCACGCGCGCGAGAGACTCTTCACGCCCCGGAGTATACCCAGCGGGGGCGCCAGGGCCGCTTTTGGGGCGAGGGGACCGAGCGCGCACGGCAGGCGCAACGCGCGCCGAGCCCTGGCGTGCACCGGCCCGCTGGCCACTGGCGAAGCGCGCTGCTACGCCTCCGCATGACCACGAAGTTCACGGTCGAGCACGTGCTCAACACCACGCCCGAGGGGTTCTGGACACGCATCCAGCCAAACGAGGAATTCTACCGGGCCCTCTACGTCGACCACCTGGGCTACGAGTACGAGCTGCTCGAGTGCGACCTCGCGGTCGGGACACGCAAGGCGCGCATCAAGCCCACCGCGGACGCTCCGAAGGTCATCCGTGAGGCGTTGGGTGAGCGCTTCAGCTTCATCGAGGATGGCAAGTACGACGCCACCGCGGGCCGCTACGACTTCCAGATCATCCCCAACACGTTCACCGACAAGGTCCACACGACGGCGTACCAGATCATGGTCCCACACGGCTCCGACCAGTGCGTGCGCACCGTGCACTTCGAGATCACGGCCAACCTGCTCGGGCTGGGCGCCATCCTCGAGAAGTTCATCGCCCGCACCACGCGCGAGAGCTACGGCGACAGCGCCAAGTTCACGAACGACTTCCTCGCCAAGCTGGGCTGAGCGGCTCGTGTCGGCGAGCGGGGGCGAACGCCCCCGGAGGGGGTCGGGGCCCGCCTCGAGCCGGTCCACTCTGCGCAGGGCTCCCGGGGTCGGGCGGAGGAGCCGCTTGTCCGCGCTCGGGCTCGCTCCTATCCTGCGCTCATGAACGCGCCATCCTCGGTCTCTCGTCGGACTCCTGCGAGCCTGTCCTTCGTCACTCCGCTGCTCTTCTCCGCCACCATGCTCGCGGTGGGACCAGCGCTCGGCGCCTGCGATGGAAGCGCGCCTGGCGCACTGCTCGCCTCGGACACGGAGAACCTGGAGTTCACCAACGCGCAGTCCTCCACCAGCGCAAGCTACCGGCTGTACCTCAGCGCGAACGCAGTCCCTCAGGTGTCGTCCGCCACGCTCGGCGTCATCGTGGACGTGGTCGCAGGTGGTCCATCCATCGAGGTCTCGGTCACCCCCCCTTCCGGCACGGCGGTGACCGACAGCACGCCCGAGCCCGTGACGAGCTCCGGTGTCAGCTACGACCGCTATGCGCTCACGCTGCCAGAGTCCTCGGCTCTCTGTGAGGACACCGGCGCGTGCACGCTGGACTACGCCGTCTCGATCACACGCGCCGGCACGGACGACGCGGCGTTCACCGCGATCGCGACGGTCTCGGGCGTCATCGTGGGTGACGCGATCACCACCGACGACGTCGCGCTCGACTTCCTCTGAACGACGCGTCAGAGGTCGATCTGCTCGACCGCGGCCGCGTCGATGTCGCGACCCAAGAAGCGCCCCGCGACCTCGGCGAAGCGCCCGGGCAAGTCGGTGACCATGATGCGCAACGTGCCGGGTCCGTCGGCGCGCGCGAGGCCACGTGCGTGCAACAGCGCGTGCAGCTCGCTCGCCGTCGCGTGTGCGCTGTCGACCACCTGCACCTCCGGGGAGAGCACGCGCGCAGCGACACTGCGGATGACGTCGGCCAGCAACGGGTAGTGCGTGCAGCCCAGGATCAGCGTGTCCACGCCTGCCACGGCGAGCGGCTCGAGGTAGTGCTCGACCACCTCAGTCGGGACAGCACCCTCCAGCCAGCCCTCCTCCGCCAGCGGCACCAGCAGCGGCGCCGCCTGGGGGAAGAGCTCCGCCTTGCTGCTGAGCCCAGCCAGCTCACGGCCGTAAGCGCCCGAGGCGACCGTGCCGCGCGTCGCGATGACCCCCACGCGGCCGTTCACGCTCGCCTCGATGCCAGCGCGCGCTCCAGGGCCGATCACCCCCAGCACCGGCACGTCCAGCTCCACGCGCAGCATGTCCACCGCCACCGCGGAGACTGTGTTGCACGCGATCACCAAGAGCTTGATGTCGTGCGCCTGCAGACGGCGCGCGCACGCCCGCGCGTAGCGCAACACGGTCCGGGGGCTGCGCGTGCCATAGGGGACACGCGCGGTGTCGCCCAAGTACACGATGTGCTCGTTGGGGAGGGCGTCCATGATGGCGGAGGCGACGGTCAAGCCACCCAGCCCGGAGTCGAACACGCCAATCGGAGAGCGGGCGTCGGCCATATGGCTCGGAGTGTAGCAACCCTGGGGTCGCGCGCTGCGCACCACGGCGGATCGTTCGGGTCGTCGCATCCAGAAAGTGCGTACCGCTCGGGCGTCGTGATATCGTGCCGTTATCACTGACCGACCACAGTCTCATTGGAACGGCAGCGAGGCCCCCTCGAGCGGGTCGCTCGATGGCTTGATCTTCGACCTCGGGGAGATGCTCGCGGGCAACTACGAGGTCCGTTGCCTGCTGGGTGCCGGCGGCATGGGCCAGGTGTTCGAGGCGCTCGACCACCAGCTCGACCGCCGCGTCGCCATCAAGGTCGCGTCCGCCGGCCCAGCCGTCAGCTTGCTGCGCCAAGAGGCCCGCGCGCTCGCTGCGTTCCGTCACCCGAGCCTGGTCACCGTCCACACGCTGGGCGCGCGCCGCGGCGTCGACTTCCTCGTCATGGAGCGCATCTACGGCCTCAGCCTCGGTCGCCACCTGAGCACACGCTTCGACTCCCGCTCGGCCCCCGACATCGACGAGACCATCGAGGTCATCACCGCCATCGCCGAAGGGCTCGCCGTGGTGCACCGCGCCGGCTTGGCCCACCGCGACGTGAAGCCCGACAACGTCATGATGACGCCGGACCACCGCATCGTGCTGATGGACTTCGGGCTCGTGCTGCCGGAGTACCACGTCGCGTCGCAGACACGCATCGCCGGCTCACCTCCGTACATGGCACCGGAGGCGCTGGACAACACGGTGCAGCCAGGCGCCGGGCGCTTGCTGGACCTGTACAGCCTGGGCGTGGTCGCCTTCGAGATGCTCACCAACACGCTCCCGGTCGCCGGCGAGAACGTGGCCGAGCTGTACGACCACCACCACACGCAGCCTGTGCCCGATGTGCGCACGCGCCGCATGGGCGTGCCCGCGCGCTTGGCCGAGTTGGTCAGCGAGTTGCTCGCGAAGAGCCCGAACGATCGACCCCAGAGCGCCGAAGCCGTCGCCTGGCGGCTACGCGCGATGCAGGGCGGGATCCGCGAAGCACAGCAGGCCGTGACGCTGGTGCCCGAGAGCGATGAGCTCCGCGTGCTGATCGCGGAGGACAACAAGGACGTCGCCCGCGTGCTGCAGTTCTACGTGAAGCAGATCTTGGGGGACTCCGTGAAGATCGAGACGGCCGCCGACGGCGAGGCGGCGATGGCGGCCATCCGTCGACGCGAGCCGGACCTCCTGTTGCTGGATCTCCACATGCCCAAGATGAACGGCATCGAGGTGTGCATGGCGCTGCGTGGCGAGCGTCTCGGCGAGCGCACGACCATCATCAGCGTGAGCGCGGGCGCGCAGGACGACGACCGCCAGCTCCTCTACCAGTTGGGAATCCACCACTTCGTGGAGAAGGGCACGGCGCTCAAGGAGAGGTTGTCGACCGCCATCTACGACGCGATGGGCATCGACAAGCGCTCGGAGAGCGTCACCCGCTTCTGAATATTCGCGGCGTATGGCAGTCTGTGGCGGTACGCCCATGCCTGTCCGACTCCGTCCCCACGCGTCCCTCCGAGTGCTCCGGCTCGCGGCTGGGCTGGCTGCGCTCACCGTGGCCCCGGCGGTCACGCCACCGCCCATCGCCCACGCACAGACCGACGAGCAGATCGCGCGAGCCCGCGCACTGTTCACGGAAGGACAGAGCGCGTACGACGCCGGTCGCTTTCAAGAGGCCGTGACGAAGATGCGCGAGGCGTACGACATCACCCACTCGCCCGAGCTGGCGTTCAACGTCGCACGCGTCTACGAGCGCATGAGCGAATACCAAGAGGCCATCCGCTACTTCCGCATCTACCTGCGTCAGGGTACGCCCGACGCCGAGGTGCGCGCGGACGTGGAGCAGCGCGTCGCGGCGCTGCGCGAGGCCGAACGTCGGTCCCGCGACCACGTCTTCACGGCGCCCCCGAGCGACGACGAGCTCACCCGCGAAGCCCGGACGTTCTTCACGCGCGGCGTCGCGATGTTCCGGCGGGGCGAATACGAGGCGGCCATGCAGGCGTTCACGGCCGCCCACCGCTTCGCGCCGCTGCCCGAGGTCCTCTACAACATGGCCGTCGTCGCCGAGCGGCTGGGCGCCCCCCGTGACGCCATCGACTACTATCGCGAGTACCTGCGGCTTCGCCCGACGGCACCGGATCGTGGCTTCGTCGAGCGGGAGATCGAGCGCCTCCGAGGCCGCTGAGGAGCGCACCGCGCTTGGGGGCGCCGTCCGACACGTGTGCGACGCCACGCGTCCGCGCGCGGAGCTAGGCACGTTCTTGACCGCAGCCGAGGGCCGGCCCAGGCTCTTCGTCCGATGGGAATCCGCATCACGGTCCGCTCACGTTGGGGTGAGCCCCAAGAGGTGGACCCGCCGAGCGCGTCCCGAGCGCTCGCCGTGTACAGCTTCGAGCACGGTCGCGTGCGCATCGGCCGCGGGCGCACGGCGGACATCCTGCTGCCGCACCCCGCGGTGAGCGGGTTGCACGCCAGCCTCGAACCGAGCGGAGCGCAGTACAGCGTGACGGACGAGGGTTCGACCAACGGCGTCCTGGTCAACGGAGCGCGCATCTCGCCTCACCGGCCCAAGTCCCTCAGGGACGGCGACCGCATCGAACTGGGCGGCTTCACCCTCCGTGTGGAGTTCCTGCCCGCGGTGGGCGGCGTCACCAGCGCGCACGAGACGGCCGAGCTCGCGCGGCAGCTCGTGCGCGCCGTGTTGTCCCAGGGGACGACGCCCGTCGCCGCGCCACAGCTCGTCTTCGAGAATGGCAGCCGCGCAGGCGAGCGGCTGAGCATGCCGGACGCGCCCGCGTCGTGGCGCATCGGCCGGAGTCCCGAGTGCGAGGTGGTGCTGGACGACGCCGACGCGTCGCGTGAGCACGCCGAGCTGTGGCGCGACCTGGATGGCGTGTTGCTGCGCGACCTCGGCGCCAAGAACCCAGCCACCGTGAACGGGCGCGCGCATCCGGAGCGACGGCTGGCGGACCGCGACGAGCTGCGCATCGGCTCGACCCGCCTGACGTTCGAAGACCCTGCGAGCACCGCCGTGTCGCGCATCCAAGCCGCCGACGATCTGGCGGTGGATCTTCCGCCAGACCCCTTCGACGAGCTCGAGGCCGAGCGCGCCGACGCTGAGCGCGCTCGCGAGGCGAGCCAGCCCGGCGACACGGAGAGCGCCGCCCCCACCGACGAAGCGAGCGTCGATCCCGCGTTCGAGGCGCCGCGCGCGGGCGACCACGTAGTGGCCATCGCCGACCCCAAGCCGCGCGCAGCGCGTCCGCGACGTGAGAGCGCAGCGCTGACCGACATGATCGTCTACGTGCTGGCCGGCGCCGTCCTGACGCTCAGCGCGCTCGGCCTGTGGTGGCTCAGTCGCTGAGAGGCTCGCGGGAGGCCGTGCGAAAGGGTCCGTAGCGCACCTTCGCTCGCGGGCCAGGCACCATCACCAAGCCCTCGCGTCGAGCTCCCGAGCCACCATGGCACCCAACGTGGTGAGTTCGGAGTCGACGACGCACGGCCTCTGGCTCATGGGCTCGATGGTCAGTCGTGCACGCGCCCACGCGTCCGCGCGGCCGATGAGAAGGGGAAGCGCTCGCTCGTCGCGCACCAGTGGGTCGACGAGGCGCAGCACGAGCAGGCGGTGCAGCACCCCCTCGCGCAGGAGCGCATGGGCAATCGCCGTCGCGTCGTCCGCGCGAGGGACACGCAGGCAGCCGAGGGCGGACGGCAGCGCGGTGTCCCACGCTGGACGCCGTCCGGTGTCGACCTCCGCGAACGTGTGCCGCCGATCATCGACGGTGACGGCATCGAAGAGTTCGTGCACCACGGACGCCTGCGAATCACCGGGAGCGACGGCCCGGAGCACCGCGTCCCACACGTCTGGGGGCGGGAGTCGTGCGACGTTGGTGAGCGGCGTCCATAGCCGGCCGTACGTCGAGACGGTGTGCGCCAACGCGGAGCCCCACGGGTCGAGTGGGTGATCGTCCAGTGAGATTTCACCCGGGCCCAGCTGCAGGCGCTGGTCGGCGCGCAGCGCGAGGCCACGACGCGTGGGGCCGTGCACCAAGGTGAGCGGGCCCACGAGCTGCACCGAGACCCGTAGATGCTGGGTGAGCGCCAGGGCGAACAGCACCGTGGCCGCCAACACGTCGCACGCGGCTTCCCGTTCGTGGGTGGGCGCGTTCAGCGCGCCGAGCAGCGGGGCGATGACCTCGGGGGCGCGCGTGAGGGCAGCCACGGGCTTGGGGCTACCGGGCAGCAACGCGCGCAGCGCGCGCGCAGCGGCGACGACGGCGGGAGACGCAGCCGGACGCTCCGCGAGGCACGCGAGCAGCGGCTCGTGGAGGGCGCGCGCGGCCAGCTGCCGCAGCAGGCGCGCGTGGGCCGCATCGTCCATGCGCAGGACGTGCTCGCCGTCATCCATGCGAAGGCGGGGCGCGAGGGCGACCCACGCAGGCCGCGTGACACGGCTCGAGTCCTGCGGTGATCGTGACATCGCGGGCGGGACTCCGTGCGCGCTCAGAGGCTCGGCGGGTTCGCCAAGCACGCGTTCAGCTCGGGGCTCTGCGTGAAGCCGCAGCGCCCGTCGGCCTGACGCTCGCAGGCCGCGCCGCGATAGCAGGCGTGCTCGGGGCGCGCGACGCAGATGCTGGCCATGGCCTCCTCGTCGGCGCCTTGGCAGAGCTCGCCACCGCAGCCCGTGCGGATGCACCCCGAGGACGCGTCCTCGTTCGGCGCGTCCTCCGCGCACGAACCATCGCGCGCCACCGAGGTGCCCCCGGCGTGCGCGTCGCAACGGTTCGAATACGTGCGGCCATCGCAGCCGCAGACGGGCCGGTACTCGCGCGTGCAGACGCGTGGGATGGCCTCGCAGTGACCGCCACGATCCGTGGCGCCGCACGAGTCCTCCGGCTCGAACAGACAGAACTCGCCGTCCGGGCAAGGCTCGAGGCCGCGCGAGCCACACGCGCCATCCTCCGTCGTGGGCTCGCTGACCGTGTCGCCCTCGCTCGCGCCACGATGGCCGCAACCCACCGAGACGGTCGCCAGCGTCGCGACCAGCAGCGCGCACCAGCCGGCGGGGGCCTTGGGCGCGACGGCTCGTGGCGCCTTCACCGCGACGGTGACGGTGCCCTGCGGCGCATGGAGAGAGAACGACGTGCGGAGCGTGGTGCGTGTGCGCATGGCAGCAGTTTCCTGGTGGACGGGGCCGGCGCAAGCCTCGGTTGACAGACACGACGTTGACGAGCAAGCCATGCCGATGTTCAGCGGCGACGTGATGTACGAGCAGGACGGCCTACGCATCACGCGCACGGAGCGCGTGCTGGTGATGAGCACCCAGGTCCCGCACGCGTGCCTATCGTTCGCGCCACGCGGGGGTGGCGAGCAGACGACGACGCACGTGGCCAACCACCACGTCGCATCGCACGAACTCTCGCTGGAGGTGGACGCGCTCGCCCTGCTCGAGGCGCGCCAGCGCGAGCTGGTGGGCGCAGACGGTGTCGCCATGATGACCGCCTGTGCGCTCCAGCGCGCCGTGGTCGCCACCGCCGAGGAGCCGCTCGAGGACGCTGCGCTGCCGTCGCCGCCCGTCCGCTGCGTCGCGGTCGCCACCGTGGGGCTCTCGAACCTGCTCCGCGCTGGCGACTCTCCCGGAGCGCTTGCCCCTGTCGGGACCATCAACGTGCTGCTGTGGGTGTCCCGCGCGCTCTCCACGACGGCGCGCCTAGAGGCCCTCAGCGTCGCCACCGAGGCGCGCACGCTGGCGGTGGTGGAGCGTGCCCTTCCGTCGCGTCGTAGCGGCCTACCGGCGAGCGGGACGGGCACGGACTGCATCGCCCTGCTCTGCCCCATTGCCGGTGCGGATCGAGCGAGCGTCATGGACTCCGTGGACGACGCTTCCGGCGTCCCCTACGCCGGCAAGCACACCGCCGTCGGTGCGGTGGTGGGGCGCGCCGTGTACGACGCGGTCTCGGCGGGGGCGGCCTCGTGGGACGAGCGCTATGGGGACACCTTGAGGCGCGCCATGCGGGAACACGTGCGAGGAGCCTCTTGAGCGCCGCCGGAACGGCCCTGGTGTGCCTCGTGCTGGCGCTGGCGTGGGACGTCGTGTTGCGGGAGCTGCCCAACGCCGCGCACCCCGTGGCGTGGTTCGGACGCCTCGCCGGCGCCGCGCGCGGGCGTCTTCCGCTGGCTCCACCGCTGCGGGCGCTGCTCGGGGGCGCGCTGCTGCTCGCGCTCGTGCCGCTCACGGTGGGTGCCGTCGTCTGGATCACGCGAGCAGCGCGCGTGGCGTCGCCTTGGGCGGAAAGCGCGCTCGCGCTGTTCTGGCTCCAGGCCTCGTTCTCCTGCCGCGGGCTGCTGGACGCGGGCCTTGCCGTGGAACGTGCGCTGCGCGCAAACGACCTCGCGACCGCGCGCAGTGGGCTCTCGTCGCTGTGCAGCCGGGACCCCTCCTCGCTGAACGGGAGCGAGCTCGCGGGCGCCGCCACGGCCTCATTGGCGGAGAACCTCTCGGACAGCGTCGTCGCGCCGTTGTTCTACTACGTGCTCTTCGGGCTGCCTGGTGCGCTCGCGTTCCGCGCGGTGAACACGCTGGACGCGATGGTCGGCTACCGGGGCCGCTACGAGTGGCTGGGCAAGCCAGCCGCGCGCGTGGACGACGTGCTCGGCCTGGTCCCGGCGCGCCTCTCCGCCATCCTGCTCTGGCTCGCGGCCGTCCCACTCCGACTGGATGTGGCGCGCGGGTGGCGCACCTGCATGACCGACGCGCGCCTGACGCCGAGCCCGAACGGCGGGTTTCCCATGGCGATGACCGCTGGACTCTTGGGCGTGTGCCTGGTGAAGCCGGACACCTACACGCTGGGTGCAGCGGGAGACCCGCCGAGTGTGCAGACCCTGACGGACGCGCGCCGCCTCGTGGGGTTGGCCATGACGATCACGGCGCTCCTGGCCGTCGCTGCGCTCGCGCTCGGCGACCCGACGGGCCCCGTGTGGAGCTGCATCGGGAGCCCACCATGACTCACGAACGGCACCGCGCGCAATGGACGGCTCCAGGAGGTGCGTCGTGACGCGCAGGGAAGGCCCGCCTGATGAGGCCGCGCGCGACCTCCTCGGACACCATGGAGACACGACACCACGCGCCCTGCGCGCCCTCGGCGTGGACCCATCGCAGGTGCTGGACCTCGGCGTCAACATCAGCCCCTTCGGCCCCAGCCCAGGTGTGCTGGCTGCCGTCCGCGCAGCCGACGTGCGTGCCTATCCCGATCGCGGCGCGACGCAGGCGCGGGAGGCTTTGGGCGCGTCGCTGGGTCGCCCGGCAGACGAGGTCCTCTTGGGCAACGGTGCGGCCGAGCTCATCTGGAGCGCGGTGCGCGCCCTGGTACCAGACGGCGCGTGCCTGCTGGTGCTCGGGCCGACGTTCTCTGAAGCTCACGCGGCCGCGCACGCCTGTGGTCGCCGCGTCGTCGAGGTGCGCGCTCGTGAAGAAGACCTCTTCGAACCACCGCTGGACGCATGGGTGACCGCGCTCGGACGCGAGCGCCCGGCCCTCGTCTACGTCTGCCACCCGAACAACCCCACGGGACGCGCGCTCGACTTCCTCTCGCTGACCGGGCTCGTGGCGGACCACCCGGGTACCACGTTCCTCGTCGACCAGGCCTTCCTCTCGCTGTCGGAGCGCCACGCGGAGTCCGCGCACCGACTTCCCCCCAACGCGCTGGTGGTGCGCTCCTTGACGAAGGACCACGCCCTCGCGGGGCTGCGCGTCGCTTATGCCCTCGGGGCGCCCGCGCTGCTCGCACGTGTGGCGGCGCAGTCGGCACCCTGGAGCGTGTCATCGCTCGCCCTCGCCGCAGCCATCGCCACTACCGCGCCGGAGGCAGAAGCCCACCTGACGATCGTCCGGAAGCGCTGGTTGGCACAGCGCCGAGAGCTCGAGGGCCTCTTGACGCAGGCAGGACTCGCCCACGTGCCGTCCCTGACGGTGTTCGGGCTGGTGCGCGTTCCGCACGCGGACGACGTCCGCACCCAGCTGGTGCAGCGGCACGGGTTCCTGGTGCGCAGCTGCACGTCGTTCGGGCTCCCGGGCTACATTCGCGTCCGGGCCAGCGACGAGAACGCGCGCTTCGTCGAGGCGCTCACGCGCGTCCTCGCAGCGCCCTCGTCGCGCTGAGCACCAGCGTTCGGCGGGCAGACGGAATGAAGAAGGGCACGACGTGCGTGCCCCGCTCCATTGTCCTCAGCGTTCCAGCCGGGCTCGAGGTTCGGCCGGGGTTCTCGCCCGGCCGCCTTCGATCAGTCTTCGCTCACCGCGGCGAGCAGCTCGTCGCCGTCGTTGTCCATGCCGAGATCGTCGGGCGAGTCCTCCACCGCGATGTCCAGCTTGCGGTACGCGGTGAGACCCGTACCGGCCGGCACGAGGCGACCCATGATGACGTTCTCCTTGAGGCCGTAGAGCTCGTCCACCTTGCCGCCGATGGCCGCCTCGGTGAGCACCTTGGTGGTCTCCTGGAAGGAGGACGCCGAGATGAACGAGTCGGTCGAGAGCGACGCCTTGGTGATGCCGAGCAGCAGCGGCTCCGCGACGGCCGGCTGGCCCCCGCGCGCGATGACACGCTCGTTCTCCTTGCCGAACACCGACTTCTCGACGGTCTCGTCCGGCAGGAAGGCGGTGTCGCCCGTCTCCTTGATGCGCACGCGGCGCAGCATCTGACGAACGATGACCTCGATGTGCTTGTCGTTGATGGTCACGCCCTGCAGGCGGTAGACCTGCTGGATCTCGTTCACCAACCAGGCCGCGAGCTCCTTCTCGCCCTTGACCTGAAGGATGTCGTGCGGGTTCGCCGCACCGTCCATCAGCGGCTCGCCCGCGCGCACGCGGTCGCCGTCCTTCACCTGAAGGTGCTTACCCTTCGCGATGAGGTACTCCTTCGGCTCGCCGACCTCGGGCACGATCACGACCTTGCGCTTGCCCTTGGTGTCCTTGCCGAAGTGCACCACACCGTCGATGTCGGAGATGATGGCGCCGTCCTTGGGCTTGCGGGCCTCGAAGAGCTCGGCCACGCGGGGCAGACCGCCGGTGATGTCCTTGGTCTTCGTGGTCTCGCGCGGGATCTTCGCGATGATCTCACCGGCCTCGACGGTCTGACCGTCGGCCGGGATGATGTTGGCGCCCACGGGCAGGAAGTAGCGCGCCACGTTCTCACCGGTGCCGGTGCGCAGCGTGTCGCCCTCGAGGCCCTTCACCGAGAGGCGCGGGCGCGCGCTCGGGTCACGGGACTCGATGATGAGGCGGCGGGACAGACCCGTCACTTCATCGAGCTTCTCTTCCATGGTGACGCCCTCGACGACGTCGCCGTACTTCACCTCACCGGACACCTCGGTCACGATGGGGATGGCCCACGGGTCCCACTCGGCCAGCGTGGTGAGCTTCTTGACCGTCTCGCCCTCGGACACCTTCAGGAAGGCGCCGTAGCTCAGGTTGTAGCTCTCACGCTCGCGGCCGGACTCGTCCACGATCTTGAGCACGCCGTGACGGTTCATGATGACGACGTTGCCGTCCTTCTTCTTGACCGTCTTGGTGTTCTCGAGGCGGATGATGCCGTCGACGCGGCTGATGATGCTGCTCTGCTCGACCTTACCGCGCGCGGCCGCACCACCGATGTGGAACGTGCGCATGGTGAGCTGCGTGCCGGGCTCGCCGATGGACTGCGCCGCGATGACACCGACGGCCTCGCCGATGTTCACCTCGTAGCCGCGCGCCAGGTCACGGCCGTAGCAGGCCGCGCACACGCCGCGCTGCGTCTGGCAGGTGAGCACGGAGCGGATGAGCACGCGCTCGATGCCGGCCGACTCGATGACGTTCACCAAGTGCTCGTCGATCTCGCGGTTGGCCTCCACCAGCACGGTGCCGGTGACGGGGTCCGCCACGTCCTCGAGCGCCACGCGCCCCAGGATGCGCTCGCCCAGCGGCGTCACGACCTCGCCGCCCTCTTCGAGCTTCGAGACCCAGATGCCGTCCAGCGTGAGGCAGTCGTACTCGGTGATGACCGCGTCCTGCGCGACGTCCACCAAGCGGCGGGTGAGGTACCCGGAGTTGGCGGTCTTGAGCGCCGTGTCGGCCAGACCCTTACGCGCGCCGTGCGTCGAGATGAAGTACTGAAGCACCGTCAAACCCTCACGGAAGTTGGCCGTGATGGGCGTCTCGATGATCTCGCCAGAGGGCTTCGCCATGAGGCCGCGCATACCGGCCAGCTGACGAATCTGCTGGTTGCTACCGCGAGCGCCCGAGTCCGCCATCATGAAGATGGAGTTGAAGCTCGGGACGCGCACCGACTCGCCCGTGTCCGGGTTCGTCACGTTGTCGCTGCCGATGACTTCCATCAGCTCGCGCGCGATCTGGTCAGAGGCCTCGGCCCAGATGTCGACCACCTTGTTGTAGCGCTCGCCGTCGGTGATCAGACCCTCTTGGTACTGCTCCACGACCGTCGCCACGTCGTCGTTGGACTGACGCAGGATCTCCTTCTTGCTCTCGGGGATGAGCATGTCGTCCATGCACACCGAGACACCGGCCCGCGTGGCCATCTCGAAGCCCAACGTGCGCAGCCGGTCGGCCAGGAGCACGGTGTTCTTGTTGCGGCTCTTGCGGTAGCACTCGTCGATGAGCGACGAGAGCGCCTTCTTGTCGAGGGTCTTGTTGACCGAGCGGAAATCCAGACCGGGCGGCAGGATCTCGCTCACCAGCACGCGACCGACGGTGGTCTCGTAGAGCTCCCCCTTCCAGCGCAGCTTGATCTTCGCGTGCAGCGCCACCTCGCCGGAGTCGTACGCCATGCGCACCTGATCCGCGTTCGAGAAGATGCCGCTGAAGTCACCCTTGGCCTCGCTGCCCTCCTTGTACTCACCCTTCACGAACTGGCGCTCGCGGGTCATGTAGTAGAGGCCGAGGACGATGTCCTGGGTGGGGTTGATGATGGGCTTGCCGTTGGCCGGCGAGAGGATGTTGTTCGTGCTCATCATGAGCACGCGCGCCTCCATCTGCGCCTCGACCGAGAGCGGCACGTGAACCGCCATCTGGTCGCCGTCGAAGTCGGCGTTGAACGCGGTGCAGACCAGGGGGTGCAGGCGGATGGCCTTACCCTCGATGAGCACGGGCTCGAACGCCTGGATGCCCAAGCGGTGCAGCGTGGGAGCGCGGTTGAGCATCACCGGGTGCTCGGTGATGACCTCGTCCAGGATGTCCCAGACCTCGGGCTTCTCCTTCTCCACCAGCTTCTTGGCGCTCTTGATGGTGGTGACGTGACCACGCTCTTCGAGCTTGCTGTAGATGAAGGGCTTGAACAGCTCGAGGGCCATCTTCTTGGGGATGCCGCACTGGTGAAGGCGCAGCGTGGGACCCACGACGATGACGGAGCGGCCGGAGTAGTCGACGCGCTTACCGAGCAGGTTCTGGCGGAAGCGGCCCTGCTTGCCCTTGAGCATGTCGCTCAGGGACTTCAGCGGGCGCTTGTTCGGGCCCGTGATGGTCTTGCCACGGCGGCCGTTGTCGAACAGCGCGTCGACGGCCTCCTGCAGCATGCGCCGCTCGTTCCGGATGATGATCTCCGGCGCGTTCAGCTCGATCAGGCGCTTCAGGCGGTTGTTGCGGTTGATGACGCGACGGTAGAGGTCGTTGAGGTCCGACGTCGCGAAGCGACCACCGTCGAGCGGCACCAGCGGGCGCAGGTCGGGCGGCAGCACCGGGATCTCCGTGAGCATCATCCACTCGGGACGGTTGCCGGAGTCCTTGAAGGCCTCGATGACCTTCAGGCGCTTGCTGTACTTCTTGCGCTTGGCCTCCGAGGTGGCCTCACGCAGGTCCAGACGCAGCTGCTCGGCCAACGTGTGGACGTCGACGTCGCGCAGCATCTCGAGGACGGCCTCACCGCCCATGCCGGCGTCGAACGCGTCGTCGCCGTGCTCGTCGAGCAGCTGGTGGTAGGCGTCCTCGCTGAGGATCTCACCGCGGACGAGCGGCGTCTCCTGGGGGTTGAGCACGACGTAGCTCTCGCAGTACAGCACGCGCTCGAGGTCCTTGAGCGTGATGTCCAGCACGGCGCCGATGCGGCTCGGTAGGCTCTTCAAGAACCAGATGTGCGCCACAGGCGTGGCCAGGGTGATGTGGCCCAGGCGCTCACGACGCACCTTGGACTGGATCACCTCGACGCCGCACTTCTCGCACACGATGCCGCGGTGCTTCATGCGCTTGTACTTGCCGCAGATGCACTCGTAGTCCTTCACCGGTCCGAAGATCTTCGCGCAGAAGAGACCATCGCGCTCCGGCTTGAACGTGCGGTAGTTGATGGTCTCCGGCTTCTTGACCTCACCGTGCGACCACTCGCGGATCTTCTCCGGCGAAGCGAGCGAGATGCGGATGGCCGAGAACGCGAGCGGATCTTTGGGCTTCTCGAAAAAGCTGAAAATGTCCTTCATGGCTCAGTCCTCCTCGGCCGCGACGACGTCGTCACTACGGCGAATCTGATCTTTTTCGATGAGCTCGACGTTCAGGCAGAGCGCCTGCAGCTCTTTCATCAACACATTGAAGCTCTCGGGGAGGCCCGCATCGAGGGTGTGCTCACCCTTCACGATGGCCTCGTACATGCGGGTACGACCCTGCACGTCATCGGACTTGACCGTGAGGAACTCCTGCAGCGCGTATGCGGCGCCGTAGGCTTCCATGGCCCAGACCTCCATCTCACCCAGGCGCTGACCACCGAACTGCGCCTTACCACCCAGCGGCTGCTGCGTGACCAGCGAGTAGGGCCCGATGCTGCGCGCGTGGATCTTGTCGTCCACCAAGTGGTGCAGCTTGAGGATGTACATGATGCCGACCGTGACGTCCTCGTGGAACGCGTCGCCCGTGCGGCCGTCGAAGAGCACCGTCTGGCCGCTGTCGGGCACGTTGGCGATGCGCAGCAGCTCCTTGATCTCTTCCTCGGACGCGCCGTCGAAGACGGGCGTCGCGAGCTGCAGGCCGTTCTTCCAGCTGCGGATGAGCGGCACGATCTCCTTGTCGCTCACCTCGTCGACGACCTTGCGGACAGGGCCGTCCTTGAAGATGCGCTGGAGGTGCTTGCGGAGGGAGGCGGCGTCCACGCCGGTGTCGACCATCTCCTGGAGCTGCTGACCGAGCAGGTAGCCTGCCCAGCCGAGGTGCACCTCGAGGATCTGTCCGACGTTCATGCGGCTCGGAACACCAAGCGGGTTCAAGACCACGTCCACCGGCTGACCGTTGGGGAGGTACGGGAGGTCCTCCTCGGGCAGGATGCGGCTGACGACGCCCTTGTTGCCGTGACGACCGGCCATCTTGTCGCCGATCTGCAGCTTGCGCTTGATGGCCACGTAGACCTTGACCATCTTGATGACGCCCGGCGGGAGCTCGTCGCCCTTGCCCAGCTTGTCGATCTTCTCCTGGAAGAGGACCT
Organism: Sandaracinaceae bacterium; assembly: GCA_020633055.1. Lineage (NCBI taxonomy): Bacteria > Pseudomonadati > Myxococcota > Polyangiales > Sandaracinaceae > Sandaracinaceae bacterium. Next base: position 511,669 of record JACKEJ010000010.1, read on the forward strand.
CGATGGCCGACGTCTGCTCGTCGAGCTGCGAGAGGATCGCGTCGATCTTCTCCTTGTTCTTCTCGACCTCGATGGCGCCCCAGTACTTGCGGGGGATGGGCTCGAGCTCGCTCTCCTCGATCTTCACACCCTTCGCCAAGAGCTGCTTGCCCTTGTCGTCCACCAGCTTGGCGGTCGTGGTGTTCTTCACGAGGTGCTTCTGGATGCGCGCGTAGGCGGAGTCGCGGATGATCTTGATCTCGTCCGCCATGTCCTTCTCGAGCTTGGCGCGCTCGTCGTCCTCGATCTGCCGCGTGCGGTCGTCGGTCTCGGTGCCCTTGCGCGCGAACACGCGGGCGTCGATGATGATGCCGGTCACACCGGGCGGAACGCGCAGCGAGGTGTCGCGCACGTCGCCGGCCTTCTCGCCGAAGATGGCGCGAAGCAGCTTCTCTTCGGGGGACAGCTGCGTCTCGCCCTTGGGCGTGATCTTGCCGACCAGGATGTCGCCGGAGTTGACCTCGGCGCCGATGCGCACGATGCCCGACTCGTCGAGGTCCTTGAGGGCCTCCTCGCCGACGTTCGGGATGTCGCGCGTGATCTCTTCCTTGCCGAGCTTGGTGTCGCGGGCGACGCACTCGAACTCCTCGATGTGCACCGAGGTGAACACGTCGTCCTTGACGATGCGCTCGCTCAGCAGGATCGAGTCCTCGAAGTTGTACCCGCCCCACGGCATGAACGCGCAGATGACGTTCTGGCCGAGCGCGAGCTCACCCTTGTCGCAGCTGGGGCCGTCCGCGATGACGTCGCCCACCACCACCCGGTCGCCCGGCTGGACGATGGGGCGCTGGTTGTACGCCGTGTTCTGGTTGGAGCGCTGGAACTTGAGCAGGCGGTAGATGTCCGGGAAGGCCCCGGCCTCACCCTCGGCCTTGACCACGATGCGCGTCGCGTCCACCGACTCGACCACACCGTCGCGCTTGGCCACCAAGCAGACGCCCGAGTCCCGCGCGACGCGGTCCTCGATGCCCGTGCCGGCGATGGGCGCACGCGCGCGCACCGTCGGAACGGCCTGACGCTGCATGTTCGAGCCCATCAGAGCGCGGTTGGCGTCGTCGTGCTCGAGGAAGGGGATGAGCGAGGCAGCCACCGAGACCAGCTGGTTCGGCGACACGTCCATGAGGGTGACCGTGTCGGGCGGAACCAACACGGGCTCACCGTTGTAGCGCGCGTTGATGAGCGTGCCCTCGAGCATCTTGGTGCTCTGGTCGATGACCGCGTTCGCCTGCGCGATGTAGTGGCCCTCTTCCTCGAGCGCCGAGTACCAGCGCACGTCCTCGTCCTTGACCTTGCCCTCGGTCACCGTGCGGTACGGCGTCTCCACGAAGCCGTAGTCGTTGACGCGGGCGTAGGTGGAGAGCGACGCGATGAGGCCGATGTTTGGACCTTCCGGCGTCTCGATGGGGCAGATGCGGCCGTAGTGCGTGGTGTGCACGTCGCGCACCTCGAAGCCGGCGCGCTCACGCGTCAGACCGCCAGGCCCGAGGGCCGAGAGACGACGCTTGTGCGTGACCTCGGAGAGCGGGTTGGTCTGGTCCATGAACTGCGAGAGCTGGCTGCTCCCGAAGTACTCCTTGACCACGGCGCTGACCGGCTTCGCGTTGATCAGGTCGTGCGGCATCAGCGTCTCAATCTCTTGAGACATGCTCATGCGCTCCTTGATGGCGCGCTCCATGCGGACCAGACCGATGCGGTACTGGTTCTCCATGAGCTCGCCCACGGCCCGCACGCGGCGGTTGCCGAGGTGGTCGATGTCGTCCGTGGACCCGCGACCGTTCTTGAGCTCGATCAGGTGACGCACCGTCTCGAGGATGTCGCGCTCGGTGAGCGTGGTGTGCTCGATGTCCGGGCGCTCGCTGTGGTCCTTGTAGAACTTGTAGTTCAGCTTGAGGCGGCCGACCTGGCTCAGGTCGTAGCGCTCGGGGTTGAAGAACAGGTTCCCGAAGAGCGTGCGAGCCGTCTCGAGCGTGGGTGGATCACCCGGGCGCAGGCGGCGGTAGATCTCGAGGATGGCCTCGTCCTGGCTGATGACCTTGTCGGCCAGCAGGGTGTCGCGCAGGTAGGAGCCGACGTTCAGGCCGTCGATGAAGAGCACGCGCAGCTGCTTGACGCCCGCCTCGCGCATGGCGGCGATCTTCTCTTCGGTCAGGTCCTCGTTGACCTGCACGATGATCTCGCCCGTCTCCTCGTCGATGACGTCCTCGGCGCTGACCTTGCCCACGACCTCGCTCAGGTCGGCCGGCAGCTTCTCGATGCCCGCGGCCTGCAGCTTGCGGATGACGGCGCGCGTGAACTTGCGGTTCTTCTTGACCAGCGACTCGCCGCCGATCTTGATGTCGCGCGTGGCGCGCTGACCGGTGAGGATGTCGTACTCCACCGACTTCGAGAACGAGTTCTTGGACTCGAAGAAGATCGTCTCGGTGTGGTAGAAGAACTTCAGCAGGTCGTGGGTGCTGTAGCCGAGGGCCTTCAGCAGCACGGTCGCGTGCATCTTGCGGCGACGGTCGATGCGTACGTACAGCAGGTCCTTGGGGTCGAACTCGAAGTCCAGCCACGAGCCGCGGTAGGGGATGACGCGCGCCTGGTAGAGCAGCTTGCCCGACGAGTGGGTCTTGCCCGAGTCGTGGTCGAAGAAGACGCCCGGGGAGCGGTGCAGCTGGCTGACCACCACGCGCTCGGTGCCGTTGATGATGAACGTGCCGCTCTCCGTCATGAGCGGGATCTCACCGAAGTAGACCTCCTGCTCCTTGATGTCGCGGACCGCGCGCTCGCCGCCATCGCTGTTGTCGTAGATGATCAGCTGGATGGTGACCTTG
>JACKEJ010000011.1:300000-452765 GCA_020633055.1 Sandaracinaceae bacterium
GAACCGCTCGGACCTCACCCCACACGGGCTCGGACCGTCCGCGTCCTCCGCGCGGTCTCTCGCGTCAGCTCCCCGAGGGCCGGCTCGGGGCTGAAGACCTGGGGCGGCACCCGACCGGAGATCCACCCCTCGTAGCCGTTCGGCGTGAACGGCGACTCCCGCCACCCAAACCACCACCAGCCAAAGGGGACGTCGCCTACGGTGACGCTGCGAATCGCGAGCAAGAACGCTCGACGGGCACGATAGAGCAGAGCTGGCCGTGTCGTCTGCGAGTCGATGAGCGTCTGCTCGGGCGCGAAGTTCGTCTTGGCACCGAACAAGAGCAGGTCCTCGACCCAGGCCACGAGCGTCGTCAAGATGTTGAAGACGAAGTGGTACGGCAGCGACGCCGGGACCGCCAGGAGCTTGCGCCACTGCTGATGGTCGCCATCGATGAAGATGGCCAGCGCGGTGCCGAGGGCGCGAAACGTGAGCGTCGCGGCGGACACCATCAGGCTGAGCGCCAGCCAATTGCGGGTGCCCGGGACGAACGGTGCGAGCACGACGGCGCCAAGGAGCGCGACGTTGAGCATCGCCACGATCGTCAGGTCCGCCAACACCGCGAGAGCGATGCCCCAGTGAAACGCCATCGCGGGCCCCAACCGTCGCGTGTTGAACAGCCGTGAGCCGTTCCAACGGACTCGCTGTCGAAAGAGCCCTCGCACGGACGTCGGCGAAGACGTGTACACCTTCGCCAGCGGGTCGTACGCGATCGGTCGGCACACCCAGTAGCGAGCGAGCGCCAGGAGCGCACCCGCGGGCGTCCGTGGGAAATCGAGCGAGAGGCGACCGTCACGCCACGTGGCCATCGAGGCCACCCACGTCACGTAGGTGTCGTCCCCGGGGCCAATCATGGCCTCGGGGAGCGGTCTCCATGTCCGACCTGCGAAGCTCGGCGGCGCCCCTCCGAGCCACCAGGCCACGAGGTCCCTGACACGGATTGTCGTGAGGAAGCGTGCGAAACGTGGCGCCAAGTCGTGGAGTTCGAACCACGTCGCGTAGAGCGCGCCGCTCACGCTCGTCACGGGCAGCACGCGCGTGTTGTGCTTCCCGAGACTGATGGAGGTCATGTACTCGCGCGCCACCGAGATCGCGACCTGCCCTTCCACCGAGAAAAAGCGTCGCCAACCACCCCAGTAGTGCGTCGCGCGAACGCTGACGTTGCTGGCCACGATCATCGGTCGGTCCCCGAACCATGCGGGCTGCGTCAACTTGAACGCCATCCGTTCGAGCGCCCTCGGACCGAGCTCGCTGTCGGCGTCCATGTTGAAGAACACAGTGGGGAGCGCAGACGACGCGTCACGCCGCTCCCACTCCCGCAGCAGGTCGAGGCCGCGCTCGATGGCCATGGCCTTGCCCTCACGGCGACGACCACCCACAGCGGCGATGCGCACATCGTCTGGACACGCGACGCGCGCACACCACGCACAGAGGTCGGCGAAGAGGTCTGGCCGCTCCGTGCGGTCGTCGATCGCCAGCACGACCGTCAAGCGTCCGGGGTACCCGTTGGTGATGACGCTGCTGGCTGCGTCCAGGAGCCCTCGGTAGTCCGCCTCGGAACGCAGCAACGTCGGAAGCACGACGCAAGCGCTCGGGGCGGACCCGTTCGCGAAGCCCTGAAAGCCCGGCCTTCCGAGGACGCGAGTCCAGATGCATCGGATCGCGAGCCAGAGGTAGTCGAGTTGGTAGAGCGCCATGCCCACCAAGAGCGGCTTCAGCACCGGCAGGATGACGTCGATCGCGGGTGCGTTCCGGACGAACCAGAGGAGTCGTTCCATCGTAGCCTCAGCGCAGACGCACCCTCAGGGTGCGCTCCATGAATGCATCGGCCTCGTCGAGCAGCAGCGCCGCGTAGCGACCTCGCTCTCGCTCCCCCCACGGTCCTTCGGTCACGACCTCACCAGGGATCAGTTCCGCCACGCGACCGACGTCGCGACAGAGGATGACACCCCAGACGCAGGCGAGGACACGCCCGCCCTCGTCGACGTCTTCCGCAGCGTCGTAAGGCACGAACGCGATGTCGGTCCGTGCCTCCATGGCGCGGTAGATGGGTCGTTCGCGGAGCTCCTCGAGGAGCTGCTCCGTCGCTTCGAGCGTGTTCGTGGCGACGCGGACGAGCTCGGCCTGCCTACGCCGCTCGGCGTTGATGCGCGCCAGCTCCACCGATACGCGCAGCCGCTGTTCGTGGTGCTGGCCGCGCTCTGGAGACACGCGCGCCTCTGGCGTGACCGTCGCCGAGATGCCGCGCCGCCGGCGGACCCAGCGCGCGTGCTCGACCTCGGACGCCGCGACCGTTCTGTCCAGGGTGAGCAGCTCCAACGCCACTCGGTCCACCGCAGCTTCTGCGCCCGCGACCTCGGCCTCCGTCACCAAGCCTAGCGACAGGTTCGCCCGCGCCCGTTCGAGTCGCTCGACCTCACGTGCCTGAATGTCGACCAGCGCCACTCGCTCGTCGCGCATGCGCCCGAGGAGATCACCGACCGCTCGGATCTCGCTGCCCAGCTCGTCGTCACTCCACGACAACGCGCCGTCCGCGGCGTCGAGGAGCGTCGCCAGACGCGCGTACTCTTCGTCCAGCACCTCCGCCTGCGCCCGCGCGAACTCCACCTCCGCGCGCAGCTTGTCCCGCTCCGCGAGCTGGGACGTGAGCCTCACGCGGGCCTGCATGACGGCGTCGTCGTTGGGCGAGAGCCGCAGCGGGGCGATCCAGGCATCCGTCATGGCCAGGTACACCTCGGTTCCCGCCCAAGCGATCAGGCCCAAGACCCCAGCGAGCGACAGCAGCGACACGACACGCGTCCATGGCGACGTCGCTGGCAACGTCACGGGAGCGTCGGCGACCTCAGCCATCGGCGGGCTCCTGGAAGTCGCGCAACACGGCAGCCAGAGCGCCGACGAGCTGCTCCAGGTACGCGACCTCGACGTCGACCTCGACGAGGCTCGCGCTCAGGCGATCGCGTCGCCGGACGAGCTCCCGCGTCTCGGAGCCCATGTGCGCCTCCAGCTCACGCAGCTCGGTGCGCATGCGGTCGCGACGCACACCCGCCGACGCGAGCTCCGCGGACGCCACGGCGACACGAGCCCGGAGCTGGTGAACCAGTCGCTCTGCGCGGACCAACAGCGACTCGAGTGCGGTTCCACGAGCCTCCTCGGCGGCCTGCAGACCCGCGCGCTCGTGTCGACGCTGAGCGTTCTGCCCGAGGTTGTACGTGAGGGTCGCCTGACCGTACCAGTCGCTCTCGCGACCCGGGATCACACCGACGACGACCCGCGCGTCCCACGCTTGCAGCCGCCGCTGTCGCGACTGAAGGCTCGCTTCCACCGACGCGACGCGCTGGTAGTCCGAGAGGAGCCGCGCCAGCGAGACGCCCTCGAGGCGCGACAGCTCGACCGAGACGAACTCCAACTGCGCCATGTCGGAGACCTCGGTGAGCTCGAGGCGCGCCACCAATTCCTCCAGGACGTCGACGTCGTCATGCGTCAGCAAGCCCGCGTCGCGGCTGGCCCGATGGCGGGCGCGGAGGGCCCGCATCTCGGGCAGCTGAGCGCGGACGACTTCGATCCGCGCCCGCAGCGCAGCGTCTTCGCCCACACGCGGGCCCGCCCGGAGGTACTCCCCGATGAGCGCTTCGAGCTCGTACCGGAGGCAGCTCGCCACGGCCAAGCGGCGCGCGATGTGCGCGCGCCCATAGTCCACCGGCGACGCCGAGACGACCCAGCGCACCTGCCAACCGTCCCTGGCGAGGTACCCGGTCGGGTCGTCCATCCCTTGACCCGGTGCGCGCACCAGCTGGAGCGTCGTCGAAGGGGAAAGCCAAAGGGAGCGCTGAGCGTCGCTGAGCTCGCGCACCTGCGCGCAGGTCGCCGACGCCACGTCTTGCGCGGCTGCGCATGGCGTCATGGCCACGCCGACGCCGCCCAGCACGAGCAACACGACGACAGCAAGAACGTGAGGGTTCGGCCTCGCCGTGACCATGGCGGTCGTACCTCTGAAATTGAGAATCACAAGCCAATGGCTCCCTAAAACGCGCCTCCAAGGGCGGGCCTTATACCACGGGGCCGCGCAGGCGCCACCAGGCTCGTTCCGCACGGCACCGTGCGGAACGAGGAGAACCTGGCATCCTTGGTCGCCATGTCCATCGACCTCGACCGCGTGTTCGCGCTCATCGACGCTGCCAACCGAGAAGATCCTGCGCACGAGCTCGTGGACGGCGCACCACAGCCCAAGGAGTGGCTCTACGGCGTGCGCATGAGCGAGCGCCTGACCGCCTTCCGACCAGACGCGAGCATGGCCCTCCAGATCGCGTGTCGGGCGCAGCACCTGGCGCGCTTCAAGGTCCCCCGCAGCGACTACCCCGACGGTCGCGAAGGGTATCTGCGCTGGCGCTCCGATCACGCCCGCAAGCACGCCGAGGGTCTCACGCAGATCCTCACGCAGTGCGGCGCCGAGCAGGAGCTGATCGACCGCTGCGCCTTCCTGGTCCAGAAGAAGCGCCTCCGCCAAGACGCGGAGACGCAGGCCCTGGAGGATGTGGCCTGCCTCGTGTTCCTCGAGCACTACGCGCTCGAGTTCGCGGGCCAGCACCCGGAGCCCAAGGTGATCGACATCGTCCAGAAGACCTGGGGCAAGATGAGCGAAGGTGGGCACGCCGCGGCCCTCCAGCTCATCCTGCACCCCGCTGTCGCGGCGGTGGTGAAGAAGGCGCTCGCGTAGCCCGACTGGCGTCGAACGTTCGGCGCCTCAGCCGATCAGCTCGGGCGCGACCTCGATGCGCCGCGGCGGGATGGAGTACGTCAGCTGAGCATGCGCGACGGGCCGCTCGTCGCCCTCGCTGAAGAGCAGCACGTCCCCCACGCACAGGCTCTTGCCAAGCTTGAGGAGCCGCGCCTCGGCGAGCAGCGCCGCCTGCGCCGGCCGGCGCAGGAAGTTGATGGTCAGGCCCGTGGTGACCGCGAGCGCCTCGTCGCCCAGGTGCGCCAGCAGCAGGTAGTAGAAGACCGTGTCCACCAGGGTCATCTGCGTGGGCCCGCTGATGGTGCCCCCAGGGCGCAGGAAGCGCTTGTCGAACGGCAGCCGCGCGCGCAGCAGACCCGGCTCGATCGCCAGGATCTCGGTCCCGAAGCTGCGCGCCTCGCGGAAGTGACGGTCCAGGAACGCGTGGATGTCCTCGGCGGTCCACACCGGCGGGGGGAAGTGCTCGCTCAGGCTCATCGCCGGGGAGCGTAGCAGCCCCCTGTCGACCTGCCCTTTTCTATCGCGCCAGCAGCGGGCTGCTCACTGCATCGTCGCGCAGGGCTCGTCGCGCGCCTTGGTGGTAGGCTGCGCGCCGTGAAGAGCCGCTACACCGAGACGGGCGCCGCCGAGGCCATCATCGCGTACGCCGACCAGCCGGGCTGCAACGAGGACATCGCGCTGCGCGTCTACACGTCGCGCCTGCTGGGCAGCGATGGTTCGCTGGTGTTGCACGGGGGCGGCAACACCTCCGTGAAGACGCAGCTGCACGATGATACGGGAGCGCTGGTGGACGTCCTCTGCGTGAAGGGCAGCGGCTGGGACCTGGACACCCTCGAGCCGCGCGGCCTCCCCGCCGTGCGCCTGTCGACGCTGGTGCAGCTGCGGGACCGCGAGGTCCTGAGCGACGAGGCCATGGTCAACGCGCAGCGCACGCGCCTGCTCGACGCGAGCGCACCGAACCCGTCGGTCGAGACCCTGCTGCACGCCTTCCTGCCCGCGAAGTACGTGGATCACTCCCACGCCGACGCCGTGCTCGCCCTGGCGAACCAGCCCGACGCGGCGCGCGTGTGCGCCGAGGTGTTCGGCAGCACCCTGGCGGTGGTGCCCTACGTCATGCCGGGGTTCGCGCTGGCCAAGCTGGCGGCCGAGGTCGCGGCCGCGCACCCCGGAGCGTGCGGACTGGTGCTGCTCAACCATGGGCTGTTCACGTTCGGCGACACGGCGCGCGAGAGCTACGAGCGGCACATCGCGGCCGTGGACAAGGCCGAGCGCTACATCCGCACGCGCGTCGCCGCGCTGGGCGACGACGTGGCGCGCAAGGTGCCGAAGCCGCTGGACTACGCGTTCCTCGCGCCCATTTTGCGTGGCGAGCTCTCCGGCGGGGACACGCCACGCTACGTGCTGCAGCGGCGCACGTCGCCAGTCATCGAGAGCCTGCTCTCACGGGGCGACCTCGAGGACCTCGCTACGCGCGGCGTCCCCACCCCCGACCACGTGATCCGCACCAAGAACACGCCGGTCGTGCTGCGCCTCACGCCCGACATGGACGAGGCGACGGTGCGCGCGCTGCTGCGCTCCGCCCTCGACGAGTACCGCACACGCTACCTCGCGTACGTCGAGCGCGAGTCCGCTGGCAGGGGTCGTCGTGTGCAGACGCTGGACCCGGATCCGCGCGTGTTCCTCGTCCCGGGCCTGGGCGTCATCACCGTGGGCAAGACGGTGAGCGCGGCGCGCATCGCCGCGGATCTCGTGGAGCACACCGCAGGCATCCTGGAGGACGCGGAGGCCCTCGGTCGCTACCAGCCGCTGCCCGATGAGCACATCTTCGACATGGAGTATTGGTCGCTCGAGCAAGCCAAGCTCGGCAAAGCGGCAGGGCGCCCACTCGACGCGCATGTCGTGCTGGTCACGGGCGCCGCGAGCGGCATCGGGGCGGCCACCGCCAAGCGCTTTGCGGAGCTGGGCGCGAACGTGTTCCTGACCGACCGTGACGAGGAGGCCCTGGGCCGGCAGCTGAGCACACTGGCCGCAGCGGGCGTGGCTGGCGCGGTGTGCGACGTCACGGACCCCGACGCGGTCGAAGCGACGCTCTCGGCGTGCGTCGAGCGCTTCGGCGGTGTGGACGTCGTCGTCAGCAACGCGGGGCTCGCGTCTCAGGGACGCATGCACGAGGTGCCGTTCGATACGCTGCGCGCCAGCTTCGAGGTGAACCTCTTCGCACACCACCACGTCGCCGCCGCCGCCTCGCGCATCATGCGTCGGCAGGGGCTGGGCGGCTCGCTGCTGTTCAACGCCAGCAAGGCCGCGTTCAACCCAGGGCCCGACTTCGGCCCCTATGCCATCCCCAAGGCCGCGCTGGTCGCGCTCATGAAGCAGTACGCGCTCGACAATGGCGACGTCGGCATCCGCAGCAACGCCGTGAACGCGGACCGCGTGCGCACGGGCCTCCTCCCGCCCGGCTTCGTGGCGCAGCGCGCGGCCGCCCGTGGGCTCGACGAAGACGCCTACTTCGAGAGCAACCTGCTGCACCGCGAGGTGCGCGCCGAGGACGTGGCCCGTGCCTTCACGGACCTGGCGCTCGCTCGGGCGACCACGGGCTCCGTGGTCACGGTCGACGGGGGGAACATCGCCGCCTCGCCGCGCTGACTCGCTCGACGGTCAGCGCGAAAACGCGCGGCCTCCGCTCGGGTCGCACGGTGGTCGGAGCGGACCGCCTCGACCACGGTTCATCCCCGCGAACCGTCAGGCAGCCTCGGTCATCGCCACCATCAAGGTGGGCAAGACGTGCCGGCCGAAGTCGATCTCGGGCTCGTAGTGCGAGAACAGCCCGCCGATGGTCCCGAACACCCGCGCGATCATCACGAACTCTTCGGGGATGCGCTCGACCGGGTCGGCCTCGGCCGCGGCCAGCACGCGCTTGGCCTCCTCGAGCATGTCCTCGGGGCGCCGGAAGCGCAGCGAGCCCGTCGCTTGGGCGTCGCGGAACTCCTTGAGCAGCGTGTCCGCGAATACCAAGAGCGTGTCGGCGCTGCCGCTGCGCGTGCGGAAGCCGAGGAGCTGCAGCTGCCCGACGAGCGTCTCACGGTCCGACACCACGAAGGCCTGCACGAGCTTCAAGTAGGCGCGGCGTGTGTCGACGTCCAGCGCCTTGGAGCAGCCGAAGTCGAGCAGCGTCAGGCCGTGCGCGCCGTCGTACAGCAGGTTGCCCGGGTGGGGGTCGGCCTGGAAATGACCGGCCACCAGGATCTGCCGCACGTAGGCCTGGAGCAGGAGCCCGAGCGCCTCGGCCAGCTCCCCCTCGGCCGCGGCGTCCCCCGCCTGGGCGCGCTCGCGCAGCGCATCGAGCGCGGTCGTCAGCTTCACGCCGGGCGCCAGCTCGGTCGTGAGCACGCGCCCGGTGGAGTGCGAACGGACCGGGCGTGGCGCGCCGATGCGCGCATCGTCGGCGAAGAACGCGGCGGCGCGCTCCGTGTGTTCCAGCTCTGCGGCGTAGTCCAGCTCCGCGCGGACGAGAGCGCGCACCTCCCCGATGATCGTGTCGTAGTCGGTGGGCGGCAACATGGCCTTCATGCCGTCGAGGAACATCACCAGCAGGTCCATGTCGAGCTCCACCGTCTCGTCTACGCCCGGGCGCTGCACCTTGACGGCCACGGCGCGCCCGTCGTGCAGGACGGCGCGGTGCACCTGCCCGATGCTGGCCGCCGCGAGCGGCTCCCGCTCGAACGACGCGAACAGCTGCTCGAGCGACGCCCCCAGCTCGCGCTCGAGCAGCGCGACCACCTGATCGGAGGGGACGGGGGGCGCCGCATCCTGCAGGCACGACAGGGTGTCCACCCAGACGCTGGGCAGGAGGTCGGGCCGCGCGGAGAGCAGCTGCCCCACCTTCAGGAACGCGCCCCCCTGGGCCATGCACAGGTCACGGAAGCGTACGGCGTTCTTGGCATGCAGCCTGGTCAGCGCGCGCGCGGCGCTGGCCCGCGTGGTGAACGCGGAGCGGGTGAGGTGGAAGCGGTAGCCGGACGCGATCTTCGTCAGCACCCAGCCACACTGGGTGGCGCGGGCCAACCGCGCATGGAGCTGACCGAGTTCATCGCGACGCTGCTGCATGAGGAGTACGTCCTCGCGCGCAGCACGGGCCCACTCCGCGGCCAGCGCGCGGGCCTCCCATGCGGTCTGTTCGATGACCCGCAAGGCCGCGTCCATGACCTGCAGCCAGGCGCGCAGCTCTTGGGCCGCTGCGGCGCTCGCGTGGGTGGACGCTCCGGGACGGGGACCCTGCGTACGGGGCTGCGCGGGACGATGAGCGGAAGTGGACGTCTGGGTTTCCATGGGAATCTCCGTGTTACAACGTGTGACACAAGACTTGTACCACGCTGTGACACATACGCAAGCACGTTGTGATACAAATTGTGTCACACGCTCCCCACACCCTCTCGGATCGATGCCCCAGCCCCCCGTGAGATGGGATAAGCTGAGGGCTCGTGTCCGACTCCCAACCCCCGCGCCCCCTCATCCTCGTCGTCGACGACGACCGCGTGACCCGTGAGTTCCTCGGTGGACTGCTGCGAGGCAACGGCCACCACGTGGAGATCGTCGAGCACGGTCAGGCCGCCGTGGATCGGCTGACCAAGGGCGGCGTCGACCTCATCCTGCTCGACATCATCATGCCCGGGCTGTCGGGCGTGGACACCTGCCGCCTGCTCAAGTCCATGACGCAGGACGCGTTCGTGCCCGTGATGCTCGTCACGGCAAAGTCCGACATGGACAGCCGCATCGAAGGGCTGCGCATCGGCGCCGACGACTACGTGTGCAAGCCCTTCGACGAGCGCGAGCTGCTCGCGCGTGTGGGCAACATGCTGCGCCTCAAGCAGATGCACGACGACGTCACCAACGCCAAGCACCGCCTCGAGAAGCTGGCGGTGCTGGACGAGCTGACCGGCCTCTACAACTACCGCTACCTGCACACGCGCCTCAACGAGGAGTTCAAGCGCGCCGAGCGCTATCGCGACCCCCTGGCCTGCGCGATGATCGACATCGACCACTTCAAGGGCTTCAACGACAGCTTCGGCCATCACACCGGCGACCGCGTGTTGGCCGAGGTGGCCGCCCGCCTGCGCAAGGCCGTGCGCGAGATTGACGTCGTCGCGCGCTACGGCGGTGAGGAGTTCCTGCTGGTGCTGCCCAGCACGCACTTCACGGGCGCGCTGACCGTGGCGGACCGCGTCTGGCGCGGGGTCGGCAGCGAACCCGTGCTCATCGACGGACAGTCGTACCCCGTGACTGTCTCGGTGGGGGTGGCGCTGTACCCCAGTCGTGACGTAAAGACCAAAGACCAGCTGATCAAGGCTGCGGACCGCGCGCTCTATCAAGCGAAGGACGACGGCCGCGACCGCATCTGCGTGTTCCAACACCAAGGGTACATCTACAGACCCGCCTCGCCACCCGAGGCCTGATTCAGGGAGAAAACGTTGCCGCACAAAATGTACGAGAAGATCTTTGCCGCCAATCGCGCGTGGGTCGCCAAGATGCGCGCCGACGACGCGACCTTCTTCGAGGACCTCGCCACCGAGCAGAACCCCGACTTCCTGTACATCGGCTGCTCCGACAGCCGCGTGCCGGCCAACTCGATCATGGGCCTCAAGCCCGGCGAGGTGTTCGTCCACCGCAACATCGCGAACTGCGTGCCCAACACGGACATCAACGTCCACTCGGTGATCCAGTACGCGGTCGAGGCGCTCAAGGTGAAGCACATCATCGTGTGCGGTCACTACGGATGTGGCGGCGTACAGGCCGCCATGCAGCCCAAGGACCTCGGCCTGCTCAACGGATGGCTGCGCGAGATCCGAGACGTCTACCGGCTGCACCGCGCCGAGCTCGCGACGATCGAGGACGAGGGCGAGCGCTTCAAGCGCCTGGTGGAGCTCAACGTCCAGGAACAGTGCATCCACGTCGCCAAGACCGCCTGCGTGCAGAAGTCGTTCGCAGCCAACGGCTACCCCATCGTGCACGGCTGGGTGTTCGACCTGCACGACGGACTCCTGCGCGACCTCGAGATCCCGTTCGAGCAGATCCTCGACGAGATCAGGGACATCTACCGCCTCACCTGACACCGATGTCCGACGCGGGGACCACGCGCTGCGCCTCGAGGCTTCGGGAGGAGCCTCAGGCCGTGCGCGTCCAGCCGCGGGTGCCGCGCCGTTCCACCGCCGCGACGGCGAGCTGATCGGCCGCCTCGTTCAGTGGGACGCCCGCGTGGCCCTTCACGTACACCAGGCTGACGTCGTCCAGACGCGCGAGCGCGGCCTTGCACTCGGCGACGAGGCTCTGGTTCGCCTTGGCCTTCCAGCCCTGCTGGAGCACGCCGATGGAGTACGTGGAGTCCGTGTAGATGCGCAGGGGACGCGACGGGTCCGGCGTCTGTTGGCAGGCCCGCAGCACCCCGGTCAGCTCACCGACGTTGTTGGTGCCCTGCCCAAGATACTCGCTGAGCTCCCAGCGCACGTCGTCGTGGAGCAGCACGACCCCCACCCCCGCGGGTCCGGGGTTGCCGCTGCAGGCCCCGTCGCAGTAGGCCAGCACCTCCCCCGGAGCGGGCTTGTCGGGAGGCGATCCCGATGCGCCCCTCGCCCGGCCACGCGCGGCGCTAGGGCGCTTGCCGCCTGTGGAGGCGCCGGGTTTGGTCGCGCTGAAGCCCCCTGCGCCCGCCTCCCGCACCGGCGCGCAGTGGTCGTCGGGCAGAAGCGCGCCATCCCCCACGATGGGCTCGAGGTTGCGCGCCGAGGCGTGGTACGCCTTGCCGTCGCGCGGGCTGTAGCGGACCTCCACACGCCCTCCCTGCTCGACGAGCGCGCCTGCGGCGTCGCAGCGGGCCAGGACGCGCTTGCCGCGCAGGGTCATGGGGCGATAGGGCATCGCGGCCGCATAGCAGGGTACGACGGGGCTCGCCAAGTACCTACGAACCTTCTACCCTGCGCGCCGTGACCCTGATTGGACAACGAGCCACCCTCGCCAGCCTGGCCGTGCTCGGCATCGCCGGCGCCCTGATCTACTACACCTCGCGGGACCTCGCCCTGCCGGACCAGGCGCTGGACGCCGCTCCTGCCGGCACGCGCGCCCTCTTGCGCATGGACGTTCCGGCCGTTCGGCGGTCCATCTTCTACCAGGAGTTGGTGGTGGAAGCGGGGCGTGACTCGGCCCACCGCGCGCTGGTGGAGCGCTGCGGCTTCGACCCGCTGGACCAGCTGGAGGAGCTGATCCTGTTCGTGGCGGGGGACAGCGCCGAGCTGGAGCGCACGGGCCTCGTCGCCCGCGGGCCGTTCGAGCACGAGCGCGTGGCCGAGTGCCTGCGACAGGCGGCCACCGAGACCGACACCACGATGGAGCGCACCGAGATCGAAGGGCTGCCCGCCGTGAAGATCGGCCGCGGCGAAGCCGTGATGGCCTTCGTAGGTCGGCGCGGGCTGGCGTGGGGTCAGGTCGAGACGGTCACCTCCGTCATCAAGGCCGTGCGCAACGAAGGCGGACGCGCGTCGTCGGACGAGCTGCTCAACCGTCTCTACACCACCATCGGGCGGGACCGCGAGATCGTCATCGTCACGCACATCCCCGACCCGTGGATCCCTGCGCTGCGTCAGCTGGCCCAGAGCCGCGGCGAGGACGTGGCGCGCATGGCCGAGCCCTTCCTGGCGACCCGCGCCATCGGCCTCGGCGCGCGCGTGAGTGTCGGCCTCGCGGTCGGGGCGCTGTTCAACATGCGCGACAGCGAGGCGGCCGAAGTGTTGACGCGCTCTCTACGTGAGGAGCTGGACATGCTCATGAACCAGCCCATCATCTCGATGAGTCCCATCGGCCCGGCGCTGCGCCGCGTCAACGTGAACCAGGTCGGCACGGACGTGAACATCGCGTTCGACCTGCAGCAGGAGCGCGTGGAGAACCTGTTCTCGCTTGCCGAGCGTTTCGGTGGCGCGGCGAGCGGAGGTGCCCCCGGCCCCATGCACGGCCCCGGCGGGATGTTCGTGCCTCCGTCTGGTGCGACGCCAGCCCCTGCCCCCGCGGACGACCCGGCGGCCTCCGAGGCCGCGCCGGCCCCGAGCGAGCCAGCCCCCACCGAAGGCGCCCCGGCCGCTCCCTGACAGCGCGCCCAGCGGTGCTATCACCCTGGCCAGTATGACCACCCTCGCCGACAAGATCGCAGACGAAGTCCGGGCGCACCCGCAGCGCCCAGCGCTGGCGGCGCTGTCCGCCGCGCTGCTGGCGCGCCTCGCCGAGTCGGAGCTACGCCACCTGAGCCCGGACGCGGTGTCGCAGCGGGTCCGTGAGGCGGGCATCACGCGCACGGACGCCGACTTCGCGTCGGGGAACGTGCTCGACATCCTCGAGCGCGGGCCAGAGTCGGACGTGGACCATGCCCTGATCGCAGCGCTGGCCGTGTCGCACTGGGTCGACCTGCCGGGCGCGCGGCGCGCCGAGGTCATGGCTGCTTGGACCGAGCGAGCGCTGTGGCTCGAGACGCAGACGCGCTACCCCGTCTTCGCGTTCGTGGACCGCCTCCTGGAGTCGCACGCCGCCGACGCGTATTGGGACAAGGTGGGAGAGCGCCTGCTCGGCGCGCAGGCCACCACCCCATCCGAAGCCGCGCGGGCTGCAGCCTGGTGCGCTGGCCTGCGATCCTCCAGCTCGGCAGAGAGCGCACGCATTCTGGAGCGCATCGCCGAGGACGCCTCGGACGGCGTGGTAAGGGCGATGGCAGCGCCGAGCGTCAGCAGCGGCGCGACCGCACACGCCGTACAGGGCCTCGCGGGTCATGCGCCACCAGGCGGCGTGCGCGGCGTGATCCGGCTGCTCTCCGGGTGGGCCGCCCTCCAGTGGCTGGGTCGCGCGCTGGCGTTCATCGTCACGCTCCGGCGGCACACCACGCTGCAGCTCGGTGGTGCAGGCGTGGAGGTGCTGAGCACGACGCGGCTCATGGGTCGGGAGGTCCGCCGGTCACGCGAAACGTTCCCGCTGCGCAGCGTGCAGGCGGCCTCGCGCGAGGTGCGCTACCCGCGCGCGCACCTGCTGCTCGGGGCCGCCGCCTTCGGCGCTAGCCTGCTGCTTGGCGGCGTGTGGGTCGCCGAGGGCGTGCGCACCGGGGAGACCTATCTCCTCATGGCGGGCGGCGCGTTGATGCTGACCGGCGCGCTCCTCGACCTCACGCTGGGGGTGTTGCCCTTCGGCCGGCGCGGGCACGTGGCCGTGCGGCTGGACGCAGCAGACCACGTGCGCGTCGCCATCCGGGGCGCCGAGGAGGCGCGCGTCGACGGGTTCCTGCGCGAGCTGGAGCGGCGCCTCGTGGGTGCAGGGGAATAGCCGCTGGCCCGCGCGACGCAGGGGCGCTCGCCGCGCGCGCTGGCCTTCAGCCTCTGGCTGGCCTGCTCGGCCGGCTGCATCCCGCCGCAGACGCCCGCGGACGAGAGCTTCTCGTTCGGCACGACGTCCAACGGTCTCGTCATTCACCCGGTGAACCTGCCCGAGCGAGGGCCGGGCTTCGTACGCGCCAGACCCGGGGAGGCGACGCGGGCAGGCACCCGACAGCTGGTCAGCGCGCTGAGCCGCGCAGCGGCGTACGTCGAAGCGAGGCACCCGGGTGGCTCGCCGCTACGCATCGGCGACCTGTCCTCTCCAGACGGTGGGCGTCACCCCCGCCACGGGAGCCACCGCGCGGGTCGCGATGCAGACGTCATCTTTTACGCGACGGACGCCGCCGGCACACCGACCCGTGGGCGCGGGTGGCTGGCCTACGACCGCTTTGGAGCCGCGCGAGAGGTCGATGAAGGCGGCCGTCGAGGGCGCGTGTTCTTCTTCGACGACGCCCGCAACTGGGCGCTGGTGCGCTCGCTGCTGTTGGATGAGGAGGCGCGTGTGCAGTGGATCTTCGTGTCGAACGGTCTGAAGGCGCGGCTGCTTCGATTTGCGGTCGCGCACGAACCCGAACGCGCGGCGGTCACGCGTGCCCGGGAGGTGCTGCACCAGCCCAGCCGCGGAAACCCGCACGCCGACCACTTTCACGTCCGGGTGGCGTGCGGGCTACGCGAGCAGCGTTTGGGCTGCCGCGACTGGGGCCCCGACTGGCCCTGGCTGCGACACGGCGCGTCGAACGACGCCGCCGACCCCGCGCGGGCGTGGACGGACGAGGCGCTCGTGGAGGCACTCATGGCCGACGCGCCCGCCCCGAACCGAGCGCACACGGAATGACACGTAGTTTTTTTGCGCACATGTGCTGAGTTGTCCTACATCACCTCCTACGGCCCCCACAGACCGGAAGGCAGGCAGACATGGACACCGCGATGCGCAACCTCGAGCAGATTCAAGAGACCGAACCCGACGACGGCTCGAGCCGCCGCTTGGGCATGTTGGCGATGGCCGCGCTGGCGACCGTCATGCTGGTGTTTGCGATGGGCACGATGCTCCAGGCTGGCGCCGAGGACCCCGCCGAGGCCGAAGACCCGCTCGCGGCGCTGGATCGCGCGGCCGGCAGCCAGCTGCGGGCCGAGGCCCCCGCCGAGGAAGACGTGGACGTCGACGCCCGCGCCTTGCGCTTCCACGAGACCCTGAGCGCTACGCCGAGCGCCGCCGACGAGCGGCCCGAGGTGGAGGCTGCGCTGGCCGCCGCCGCCGCCGAGTTGAACCACCCCGAGCCGCTGCCCGTGCCCGCCGCCATGGCGCAGATGCCCGCGGCGCTGGGCGTGATGGACACGAACGTCGTGATGCAGGCGTTGCCAGCGGCGGTGGCCGCCAGCCCGGACAACGGGGACCTGAGCCTCGCCATGGGAGGCGACCCCCTCGTGGCGGCTGCGCTCCCCGCGGTCGCTCGGCAGCGCGAGCCACGCACGCGCGCGTCGGTCGGCGCGGAGGGTCTGTACACGCTGCAGGTGATCAGCTACCGCACCCGCGAAGAGGCCGAGATCTTCGCGGAGGCGCTCCGCGGCCGTGGACATGGCGCGTTCGTGACCGAGGCCGACCTCGGTGAGCGCGGCGTGTTCTTCCGTGTGCGCATCGGGCCCTTCGAGAACGCCCGGGAGGCGGCGCGCTACCGCGCGACCTTCGAGCAGGAGGAGCAGATGAACACCTACGTCGTGCGCCGCCGCGACGAAGCGTGACGTAACCATGCGCGCGACGGGCCATAGTGTGGGCATGGTCCGCCGCCCGCCCCGCTCCTGCCCGCCCCCACGTCGCCTCCGCCTCGGCTTCGCCATCGCGGGGGCGCTCTCGTTCCTGGCCTGCTCCGACCCCGTGGCACCACCGCGCGCCCCGAGCGGCCGTGCACACGCGAGCGGCGACGGCGAACACGCAGAGAGCGGGGAAGGCACGCGGTTGGCCGAGGATCCGACTCCCCCGCTGCGCGCAGCCGTCTTCGCAGGAGGCTGCTTCTGGTGCATGGAGGGCCCGCTCGAGGCCGTCCCGGGTGTGGGCGAGGTGTTCTCTGGCTACACCGGCGGGGCGCTCGAGCACGTGACCTACCAGCAGATCGGCAGGGGGAACACGGGGCACGTCGAGGCGGTGCGCGTGATCTACGACCCCGCACAGGTCACCTATGCACGGCTGCTCGAGGTGTTCGTACGCAACATCGACCCTACGCAGGACGACGGACAGTTCTGCGATCGAGGCACACAGTATCGGTCCGCCATCTTCGTCGCGAGCGATGAAGAGCGCGCCGCCGCCCAGGCAGCCCTCCGCGCCGCGGCAGAAGCGCTAGGGCGCACCGTCGTGACGGAGGTGCGCGAGGCCGGACCGTTCTGGCTGGCAGAGGACTACCACCAGGATTTCTACCGCACACACCGTGCTCACTACGAACGCTACCGCCTCGGCTGCGGACGCGACGCGCGGCTACGGGAGCTGTGGGGCGAGGCGGCGTCCGGCCACGCGCCCTGAAGGCGTGGTCGATGGCTCCCCTGCGCTTCGCGATCGCCGCGCGACGAACGCCTTGCGCCACCGTGCAGCTGGAAGCTCCCCGCCACGCACGCGTCTTCCTATCCTCCCTCGCCCTTCTTGAGGAGACGGTAGAGGGTGGTCCGCTCGACGCCGAGCAGCGTAGCGGCTTCGTGCTTCACCCCCGCGGCGCGCTGCAGCGCGGCGGCGATGTGCTCGCGGGTCGCCGCGTCGAGATGCGCTGCGAGCGTCGCGAAGCCCTCGCCCGAGGCGCTTCGCCGTGGCGGCTCGAGGCCCGCCGCCCCCACGGCTGAACCGCCCAGCATCAGGTCCTCCACCTGGACCTCGGACCCGCGCGCCAGCACCACCGCACGCAGCACCGCGTTCTCCAGCTCGCGCACGTTCCCGGGGAACGCGTGCGCCTCGAGCGCCTCCATCGCGGCGTCGCTGAAGCGGAGGGGACGCCTGGTCTCGTCACCGTGGCGCGTGAGGAAGTGCAGCGCCAGAGGGGCGATGTCGGCGCGACGCTCGCGCAGAGGGGGCACGCGCATGGGGATGACGGCGAGGCGGAAGAACAGGTCCTCGCGAAACTGCCCCGCCGCCACGGCCCGCGGCAGGTCCCGGTGCGTCGCCGTGAGCACCCGCACGTCCACGCGCACGGGAGCCAGTCCCCCCACGCGCGTGACCTCGCGCTCCTGCAGCACGCGCAGCAGCTTGGCCTGGAACTCCGGTCCGACCTCGCCGATCTCGTCCAGAAACAAGGTGCCCCCCGAGGCTCGCTCGAACAGCCCCGCCTTGCGCGCGTGGGCGCCCGTGAACGCCCCGCGCTCGTGACCGAAGAGCTCACTCTCCAGCACGGACTCGGCCAGGGCGGAGACGTTGACGGCCACGAATGGACCGCCTGCGCGCGGGCTTCCGAGGTGCAGGGCGCGCGCGACGACCTCCTTGCCCACCCCGCTCTCGCCCTCGATCATGACCGTGGCGTCGCTCGGCGCCACACGTGACACGAGCTCCAATACGGCCCGCATGGGCTCGCTCTCCGCGATGACCTGCGCGGGTCCCTGCTCCCGCAGTAGGGCTCCCCGCAAGTAGCGGTTCTCGCGCGTCAGCGCCCGCAACGCGAGCCCCCGCGAGACGCGCGCCACGAGCTCCGCGTTCTCGAAGGGCTTCTGCACATAGTCGTGGGCTCCCAGACGAAGCGCGTCGATGGCGTTCTGCAGCGTCGCGTGCGCCGTCATCAGGATGATGGGGAGCTCGGCGTCCAGGGCACGCGCCTGCTCCATCAGTGCGAGCCCGTCCATGCCGGGCATGCGCAGGTCCGTCAGCAGCAGGTCCGGTGGTGCCGCGCGCAGCGCCGAGAGCGCGTCCTCGCCCCCCAACGCCACGTCCACCGTGAGGCCCGCACGGCGTAGGACCATGCGTACGACCTCCGCCATGCGCGGCTCATCGTCGACGACCAACACACGCCCGCTCATGCGGCCTCCGCGTCGGGCAGGATGATCCGGAAGCAGCCCCCCCGCCCCCCTTCACCCAGCCCGGCGTCCGCCACGTACCCGAGCATGCCGCGGTGGGCCGTGACGAGCTTGTGGGCCATCGCGAGGCCCAGCCCGGTGCCCGTGCTCTTGGTGGTGAAGAAGGGCTCGAAGAGCCGCGCCTGGTGCGCTGGGGCCACACCGGCACCGTCATCGCGAACCTCGACCACGAGGGCCCGGTCCTCCACACGCGCCGCCACCCGCACGCTGGACGCGGCAGCCTGACGCGCGTTCTGCACGACGTTGACCAGCGCCGGGAGGAGCAGCTCGGCGTCGATGGCGGCGTGCGCGACGCTCACATCGAGCGTCAGCTGGGCGGGAGGTCCTTCCGTCAGCGCGACGACACGCTCGAGCAGCGCGGCGGGGTCCTGCACCGTCGTCGCGAACGCGCTCGGCCGCGCATAGCCCAGCAGCTTCGCGACGAACCCGTCCAAGCGCTCCACCTCCTCACGGATGAAGACGCACGCCTGCACGACGTCGGCGTCCCCGTCGCGCAGCTCCTCCTGGAGCACACTCGCCGATGCACGAATCACCCCTAGCGGGTTACGCACCTCGTGGGCCACGCTGGCGGACAGGCGCCCGACGCTGGCGAGCGCTTCGTTCTCGAGCGCGCGAGCCTGCTCTGCGCGCAAGGCGATCAGCTGACGGCGGATGGTCTCCTGGTCGGCGACGGCGCGAACCCGCGCTTCGCGCAGGTGCCCCACCGCGTAGCCCAGCAGCGCGAAGGTCCCGGCGAACAGCAGCACCACCGGCACACGCACGTCGTGGTCTGCGTAGCGCATGCGCACGTCGAGCCAGGCCAACAGGCCGAGGTCCACGAGCCCCACGGCGAAGCCGAGCAGCCCATGGAAGGCAGGGGTACGCAGCGCGCCCGAGAGCGAACCGGCACGCACGGAGGAGGTCGGCAGAGGATGGGTCACGAACGAGCGCCTTGCGAAGAGCGTACCGTTCGATGTGCCCGCCACGCGAGCCCCGCAGACCGCGGCGCCCGAAGCTCCGTGTCACGCGACTCGCCCCCCGCGTTGCGTCCCGGCCACGGCGTGCGTTGCAGGCACGCAACGTCGAACGCGCACCGCGCACCGCATCCCATGCAGCATGCACGAAACACGGCTGGCACGCCCCGTGCTGTACCTCCTGACAACACTCAGGAGGTTCTCATGACCCGTCAGAAACTGTTGCTCTCCGTGCTCTTCGTCGACTTCGCCGCGCTCAACGCCTACGTGGTGTACGCCATGGGCTACGACGGCTTCGTCCGCGCCGCCCTCGACAACGTCGGCACCGTCGCGATGCTGGTCGACTTGGCGATCGCCCTTGGCCTCGTCCTCTTCTGGATGGTCCAGGACGCGCGACGCCGCGGTGTGAGCGTGCTGCCGTACGTGCCGCTGATGGTGCTCTTCGGCTCGGTGGGCCCGCTGCTCTACTTGCTGCGCCGACCGAGCGAGGAGGCGACACCCGGGGGCGTTCCCGCGCGCTCCGTGGTCGAGCACGCCTGAGCTCGGGCCGGCGCTACTGGATGGACCGCCACGTCACCTCGGGGCGCACCTCGAGGTGGACGTGATTGTTGTGGGCGTCGTTGTGGTGCGGGGACACCACCACCTGGAACAGGTCGGCCTCGATGGCGCGGCAGACCACGCGGCGCAGCACGGCGCTCGGGCCCAGCTCGTCGGGAGGGTGCGTGCACGGAGGCGCGCCACGCTCCCGCGACGTCCAGTCGGTCAGCACGTCCAGCCGCGTTCCGTCGGCGAACTCGAGGTAGCGGAAGTCGATGGCCAGCGCGCTCGCGTGTCCGCTGACGCGGGACGTGCCCGCCACGTGGGCGTTGGGTCGAAACGTGCTCATGTGCTGTACGCGGGTGACGCCGAACTCGCGCAGCACGGGCGTCCACGCCAGCAGGGCCAGCGCCAGACGGCAGTCCAGCACCGAGTGCATCTCGCTACGCCCGGCGTGCTCGAAGCGCACGCCGTTGAGCGGCCCGCCCAGGAGCATGCCGTGACCGGTGATCGCCTCGTCGTGATCGCCTCGATAGCGGCTGAACGAGACGCCGTTGGCGCGTAGAATCGCACGGCAGGTCGGAGGATCGAGGTTGGCGATGGCCGCGCCGGACGGCATGTCACGCAGGGGCGCTTCGGTGGGGAAGTGCTGGGCCAGGTTGGCGTGAGCGGCCGGCACGAACGAGTCGGGGCCGAGGCTCACCCCGAACGACACGAGGCCGAGTCCGAGGGCGACACAGGCACGACCCCGGGTGCGCATCTACTCGCTCCGGGCCTCGGCGCGAGCGTCCACGCGAGGCGCCTCCACCAGATAGTAGCGCAGCGCCTCGCGGGCCATGTAGCTCGCCTTCACGCGCCACGCGGGGTCGTTCACCACCAGCGCCGCGACGGCGATGGTGGGGGCGTCGGCTGGCGCGAAGCCCACCCACCACGTGTAGCCCCGGTAGGGGTCGCTGCCGGTCAGCGTGCCCGTCTTGCCCGCGATGCGGACCCCAGGCAGAAAGGCGTTGCCTGCGTTGTCGTGGAACGAACGGCGGGCCGTACCGTGCGAGACGGTGCGCTCCATCATCTCTCCGACGCGGCGAGCGGTGCGACGGCTGAGCACCGCGCGATAGATGGCGGGTTGATGCTGGTAAACGCGCTCGCCGCGAGCCGAGAGCACCTCGCTCACGACGGCAGCGCGTGGCATCTGGCCGTCGTTCGCGATGGTCGCGGCGACGAGCGCGCCATGCAGCGGGGACATGTGCATGTGCCAGAAGCCAGCCGACGTGCGCGCGAACTCGAGGCGGTCGGTCGGGACCTCGGCCGGGCTCGGCCGGACGGGGATGTCGAAGGGGACGCGCTGCCCCCACGCGAACGCGGAGGCGTAACGCGTGATGACGGCGGGCGAGAGGTGCCGGTCCGCGAGCTTGGCGAAGACGGCGTTGATGGAACCTCCCATCGCGTCGCTCAGCGTCGCGCACCAGCGGTCGCGCGCGCGGTTGTCCGTCAGGTCGCTGAGCTCCAAGCGGCTTGCGCCGCCGTGGTAGCAGACGTTGGTGTCCGCCCCGATGCCCGCGTCGATGAGCGCCGCGCCGGTGACCACCTTGAAGACCGACGCGGTGGGCGGGGTGGCGTCCAGCACCAGGTCGCCGCCGCGCGGGTTGCGGCTGCTGTGGCTCACGTAAGCGAGCACGCGCCCGGTGCTCGGCTCGATGGCGACGAGGGCCCCGTACGGCACCTCGTACTGCGCGAAGCGGTCCGTGATGTGGGCCTGCAGCCCGGGGTGCAACGTGAGCACCGCGCGCGCGCCACCGTCGAGAGGGGACACCAGGCGCCCCTCGGCGAGCGCGTGCTCGCGTGGGTCGAAGCCGTCGAGGTGCGCCGCCAGACCTGGCGGGACCGAGTCGTCGGCTCCCTGCGCGTAGTGCTCGAGGGGCAGCCCGACGTCTCCTGGTCCGTCCGTGAGCGCGGCGCCCTGTGCAGGGAGCGAGACCTGGGCTGCGGCCGGCGCGGCCGGCGCGGCGGACGCGACCGGAGTCGAGGCCGTGGAGACAGCCCCGCCAGAGGCGGCCACCCCTCCAGACGTGCCTCCGGTGGAGCCCACGTTCGCGTGCGCCGAGGCCGCCTGCGAAGCGCTGGCGTCGCCACCGCTCGACATGGCTGCGAAGAGACCGCCGGCGCACAGGCACGCCACGGTGATCTCCGAAACTCTTCGGGTCCGGACAGGCATCACCCGTGGAACCTAGGGACGCGCCCGGTGCGCGTCAAAAAAGCCACCGCGCCGGAGGTTCAGCCTCGGGGGTGGTACGTTCGGTGTACGTGCTGCAGGTGGGCGCCAGTAACGTGCGTGTACACCTCGGTGGTCGCGATGTCGGCGTGGCCCAGCATGGACTGCACGGCACGCAGGTCCGCACCACCCAGCAGCAGATGCGTGGCGAAGCTGTGGCGCAGCTTGTGCGGCGAGATGTCCTTCTGGATCTCGGCCTGACGCGCGTAGTCCTTGATCGACTTCCAGAAGGCCTGGCGCGTGAGCGGCGTACCGCGGGCGGTCAGGAAGACCTGAGGAACCGCCGACCCGCTGCGCAGCGCCCAGCGTGGACGCACTTCACGCAGGTACGCCACGAGCGCCTCGATGGCGAGGTCACCGATGGGCACGAGGCGCCTCTTGCTGCCCTTGCCGAACGCGTTCAGGAAGCGGGCCTCGAGGTGGAGGTCGCCCAGCTCGAGCCGCACCAACTCGGACACTCGCAGCCCCGCCGCGTACATGGTGTGCAACATGGCGCGGTCGCGCACCGCGTTGGGCTTCTGACCGCGTGGGGCCGCGAGCAGCCGCAGCACCTCGTCGCGCGTCATGACGACCGGGAGGCGCTTGGCGAGCTTCGGTCCCTCGAGCAGATGCGTCGGGTCCCGACGCACCTCGCGCTCACCGAGCAGGTGCTTGTAGAACCCGCGCAGCGCGCTGAGCACCCTGGCCTGCGAGCGGGCGGAGAGGCCCTGGGCACCAAGGTGCGCGAGGTAGCGCGCCACGTCCGGTTCGCTGGACTCTTCCACGGACACCCCGCGCTCCTCCAGCCAAGTCGCGTACCGCGCGAGATCACCGCCGTAGGCCGCGAGCGTGTTCTTCGACAGGCCGCGCTCCACCTTGAGGTGCGCGAGGTACGCGTCGAAGAGCTGGTCGTCGTGGCTCATGGATCTCGAGTGTGGCGCGCGCGAGCACCAGGCCCAACTTTCTCGCGCGGGCACCGTCGAGCGGTGGCAGGCGCCGAGGGCTGCTACTGTGCGCCCCCGATGAGCGCCTACTTCACCCACTTCGCGTGGACCGTCTCGCCCTACTCCGCGAAGACGCGCGCCTACCTCACGTTCAAGCGCATCCCGTTCACCGAGGTGGCCCCCAGTGCGTGGACCCTGTACCGCGACATCCAGAAGGCCGTGGGCGCAGCGATCATGCCGACCGTGCTCACCCCGGAGGGGCGCTGGATGCAAGACAGCACGGAGATCATCGACGCGTTGGAAGAGCGCTTCCCGAAGGTGTCCGTCCACCCCAGCACGCCCAAGCAGCGCATCGCCGCTCTCTTGCTGGAGCTGCACGCGGACGAGTGGCTCCCGAGCGTGGCCCTCCACTATCGCTGGAACCGGCACGAGAACCGCGACTTCGCCCTGCGCGAGTTCGGTAGCGCGGCCTTCCCGGGACTCCCTCCCGCGCTCAGCCGCGTGCTCGTTCGACCGGTGGCCTCCAAGATGGCCGGCTACCGCGCCGTCGTGGGCGTGACGCACGAGACCATCCCTGGCTTCGAGCGCTTCACGGCGTCGCTGCTAGCGCAGCTCGAGCTGCACCTGCGCGCGTACCCGTTCCTGTTCGGGACGCGCCCGTCCGTCGCGGACTTCGCCCTCTACGGGCCGCTGTGGGCGCACCTCTACCGCGACCCGGGCTCCACCTACCTCTTCCGCGACACCCCGCACATCGTCGCGTGGTTCGAGCGACTGATGAGCCCCCTCGGGCGCGACGGCGCCTTCCTCCCCGACGACGAGGTGCCGGCTACGCTGGAGCCCGTCCTGGCCACCCTGTTCGCCGAACAGATGCCGTTCGTGATGGCGCTGATGGACGCGATCGACGTTTGGTGCGACGCACACCCGGAAGCGACCCGCGTCCCGCGCGCGCTGGGGGACCACGCCTTCACGGTGGGGGGCTCCTCGGGGCGTCGCCGCTTGCTCACCTACACGCAGTGGATGGCACAGCGTCCGCTCGCGGCCTACGCCACGCTCTCTGCCACGGACCGCCCGGCCGTGGACGCATGGCTGCGGCGTCTTGGCGGAGACGCCGCTCGGGACGCCATCGCACGCACGGTGCGCCACCCGCTGGAACGCCACGCGTTCAAGCTGCGCCTCGCGACACGCACGCCGGCCCTTGCCAGCGCGCTCACGGCCGGCGAGCCAGCCGCGCGATAGCCCGAGGCAGTTCGGCGCCGGGCTGCTACATTCGGCGTCCCCGTCTACGGAAACACGCATGTCTCACGGCTCCAAGAAGGTCATCCTCCTCGCGCTCGGCGCCAACTTCGGCATCGCGGTCGCCAAGTTCGTGGCGTTCCTGATGACGCGCTCGTCGTCCATGCTGGCCGAGGCCATCCACTCCGTGGCCGACACGGGCAACCAGCTGCTCCTGCTGCTCGGCATGAACAAGGCCTCGCGTGCGCCCGACGAGGCGCACCCCTTCGGCTACAAGATGGAGAGCTACTTCTGGAGCTTCATCGTCGCGCTGATGCTCTTCAGCCTGGGCGGCCTCTTCGCCATCTACGAGGCGACTCACAAGCTGGCCGAGGTGCGCGCCGCCCTGGCGGCAGGCGAGACGCCCGTCATGGAGCACCCCAGCATCGCCATCGGCGTGCTGCTGGTGAGCATCTCGCTCGAGGGCTACTCGTGGACGGCCGCCACACGGGAGGTCAACCGCCTGCGCGGCGAGCTCAGCATGTGGCAGTTCATCGAGCGCTCGAAGTCCACCGAGATCATCGTCATCTGGATGGAGGACACCGGGGCCCTGATCGGCCTGCTCTTCGCGCTCACCGGCGTGGGCCTCACGCTCGCCACGGGCAACCCGTACTGGGACGTGTACGCCACCTTCGCCATCGGCGGCCTGCTGGTGCTGATCGCCTTCTTCGTCAGCCGCGAGACCAAGTCGCTCCTGATCGGGGAGTCGGCCGACAAAGAGGCGCTCGCGGTCATCGCGGGGCTGGTCAACGAGACACCGGGCGTGGTCAGCCTGATGAACATGCGCTCCATGCAGCTGGGAGACGACGAGTTCCTGGTCACGCTCAAGATCCAGTGGGAGGGCGACCTGCGCATCGACGAGGTGTCGAAGCGCACCAACGAGCTGGAGGACCGCATCCGCGCGACCAGCCCGTGGGCACGCTACGTCGTGGTGGAGCCCGACATCTACGACCCGGTCAAGGCCGCCACGCACCGCGTCTGAGCACCCCGCGGGCGTGCCCAGGACCCTCAGAAGTACTGCTCGAAGCTGAGCACGGTGGTGATGGGCACGATGCGCCCGAACTGCGGCGCCTCGATGAGCGGGACACCGACGTCGAGGCTGAGCAGCGAGGGTTGGACGCCCCCGTACTCGAAGTGCAGGCGCACGCCGGCCCCCACCTCGGCGGCCGGAGCCAGGGCGCGGCCGTCGTCGGACTGCGCCACCACCCCCAGACCCGTGAAGATCGCCAGCTGCACCTCGCGCAGGTAGAACGCGTGGAACACGTTGATGTGGAGGTCCGCGAGCGCCGTGAGCCGATACTCCGCGACGGCCAGCGCGCGCCCCTTCCCCAACAGCTCCGTGTACTCGTAGGCACGCAGCAGGCTGGGCCCGCCGATGCCCTGGAGCTGCCCCTCGAGCGTCGTCCCGAGCACCCCCGCAGCATCCACCACGAAGATGAACGCGTGACGCCAGCTCGGGCTGCGGGTCACGTTTCCGTGCAGTGAGAAGGAGACCGCGGCCCCCGCGCGGCCGGCGTCCCCCTCCACCCACGCGAAGCGGAGGCCCGCGCTGAACGACTGCCCATGACGCGGGTCCAGGTAGTACCGCCTGTCGTTGTACGCGACGCCCCCGAAGACGCTGTAGCGGGTCCCGTCCTCGCCGTCGCGCCGCAGCGACAGCACGCGCTCCACCGCGAGGCCCGCCGAGCCCGATGCGACGCGATGGTTGAGGTCTCGCGTGCGGCCGAAGCTGCGCACGTACCGCAGCGAGCCTCCATACGAGCGCGGATAGAGGTTGAGGTCCACGACCGC
Source organism: Sandaracinaceae bacterium (assembly GCA_020633055.1). Lineage (NCBI taxonomy): Bacteria > Pseudomonadati > Myxococcota > Polyangiales > Sandaracinaceae > Sandaracinaceae bacterium. Next base: position 325,959 of record JACKEJ010000011.1, read on the forward strand.
GCTGTTCTCGAGGTCGTACTTGCGGAACACGCCGAAGCTGACGGCGAGGCCGAGCCCCCCCGCGTACGTGGGCTCGAAGCGCTGGAGAATGGGGGGCCGCAAGGGCAAGCGGTTGGTGTTGTCGCGTGCTGGATGGCCGCCGGCCACCGCCGCGCTCTCGGGCCGCCGCCCGAGGGGGTCGATCCACACGGTGCGCAGCGGCGCGGGCGTCTCGACCTCCACGGTGCCCCGCGCGTCGCCCCCGTCCCAACTCACGGTGACCACGTTCCCCTCGCGGTCGCGCACGCGCACCGGGACGCTCTCGGGACGCTCGGCGCCTTGCCGGATGACCTCGACGCGATGCACGTAGCCGGTCTCGCGACGCACGCTGGTGATCTCCCCCAACGCGTAGTTCACCGGCAAGCGCGGGTTCGCCAGCAGCTGCTCGACCGCGGCGTCGTCGAACCCCACGCTCGCCAACACGAATCGGGCAGCGCGCGGCTCGTGGAGCAACGCGCGCGCCAGCGTCGCAAGTCGCTCACCCTCGCCCAGCGCGTCGCGCACGTACTCCAGCACCAGGCGCCCACGCGCGTGCACCCAACGCGCCTGCACCGGGTCGTCGCGGAAGAGATCGGGCTCCGCCACGCGGCCGAAGTACACGTCCACGAACGTCACCTGAGGGGCGTAGAGCAACTGGTCGATGGCGGGGTTGAACGCGGCGAAGCTGAGCAGCTCCTGTGGCGTGGACAGCGCGACCTCGCGCCTTCGCGCGTCCAGGTCGGTCAGCCACACGGCGCGCAGGTCCGCGGCCCACCCTGCGTCGCGCGGGCCATCCAACCGTCGCGCGCGGGCGCTCACGCTCTCCCGCAGGAACGCGCGCTTCACGGCCCGCTCCTGGTACTCCAGCACGGCCCGCACGGGCAGCACCTCGAACGCGCGATCGGACACCAACAGCATGGAAGGCGCGTTGCCCGCCAGCTCCGAGCGTGAGGGCACCAGCAGCGCGGCGCGTGGCGGACGCACCCCTCGCGTCCCGCTCAGCGCGAGCGTGTCGAGAGCGTCCACCACGGCGCGTCGTAACGGGCCGAGGCGGTCGGGGCGCGCGAGGTCGCGCAGGGCATCGAGCCCCTGCGCGCCGTCCGGGGGCGTCACGTACCACGGCCGCGTCGCGTAGAGCGTGACACGTGCGCCGCGGTGAACCACGGGCTGTGCGTACAGCCTCCTGGCGCCGAAGACGGGCGCGTACGGCCCGCGCACCACGATGGGCTGTGAGCCCAGCGGTTGCCCGCCCACGAGCCACTCGCGCGGACGGGTCGACGTCAAGCGCACGCGATGCTCGGCCTCGTGCTGCCAGCGCTCGCCGCCTTCGCCCGAGACCACCAGCGGATACCACGGGGCCAACATGCTGAAGCGCCCGCCCACGCGCCCCAACCGCCCGAAGCGCTCGGGGATGCGCACCGCGAAGTGTCCCGTGAGGATGACGCGCAGCGAACCCGGCGGGATGGGCACGCGCAGGTCGATCCCCGCGGCGTCGGGGTCGCGCCCGGTGTCGACCAGATGCGGGAGCAGCGTGGCCTCGACGGGTACACCATCGAGGTGGAGGTCCTCCACCGTCGCCTCGCCGAGGTCCGGGCGCCGCGGATACACCCAGCGCGCGCTCTGCTCGTCCATGGCGCTGGGGACGTACGCGAGCTTCGCTCCGAGCACCCAGAGCCGCAGCTCGATCTCCTCTGGCGAGACATCGACCACGACCCGGAACGCCCCCCGCACCCACCCCGTGGCAGGGTCGACGACCGCGTTCACGTCGTAAATCTCGGGTGTTGCAGCGCGCACCGGGGCGGAGGGGAGGCCCACGAGCGCCGCGAGCACCAGCATCAGCGTGCGCGCCAAGAGGCCCAAGCCACCGCAGGGCTTTGGGGTCGGATCGTGCGCATGGTATGTAGTGATCAGGCCTTGATGATGCACTTCGATCTCTCGGTGTCGCCCCTCGTTCACCGCGCTCCAGCTGCGAGCCCGGGAGCACGGACGACGCGCGAGACAAGAAGGAGAGCGCGATGGGACGGCTAGTAGCTTACACCGCCAACCGGCGCGACGGCCTCGCCGCTGCGCTGCGCTTCGAGCGCCACGCGCTCCGTCCGCCCCCTGCGCAGGGCGAGGCCGCGTGGGGTATCGCCTTCTACCAGGGCGACGAGGTGCTCCACAAGAAGCGTCCGCTGCCGGCCGGGAGCGCGCCGGCGTGGTCGGAGCTCGGTGAGGGGGTCACCACGGACTGCGCCCTCATGCACCTGCGTGAACCAACCGTGGGCGACTTCCGCACAGAGAACACGCACCCTTTCCGCTATCGCCGCTGGACCTTCGCCCATCAGGGCACGCTCGCCGGCTTCGCGGCCCTGCGCGAGCAGCTGCTGGGAGATCTGCCGGACTTCCTGCGCCGGAACGTCCAGGGCGAGACCGACAGCGAGGTGTTCTTCCATCACGTCCTCGGGGAGCTACACCGTCGCGGCGCGCTCGAGGCGCAGGCGCCCAGCCCGGACGTGCTGATCAGCGCGCTCGCTCAGTCGAAGTCCACACTGGCCACTCTCGCGCGGGCACAGTCGGACGTCCCCAGCGGCCTCACGTGCGTGCTGACCGACGGCCGTCTCACGCTCGGCCTCTGCCACGGGGCCCCGCTGTACTACGTGGAGCGGCGCGGTCCCCTGCCCGCTGACGAGCCCGCCCCGCGTCCGAGCTCGCCCCAGCATGCAGCCGTGCTGCGCTACGTGATGATCACCACGGCCGAGGCGCCCCCCATGAACTACCAGGGCGTGCCCCAAGGACAGATCCTGGTCGTGGACCGCGACCTGCGCGTCCACGTGAGCCCCACCGATGCGTGACGCTCGAGACTCTGACGGCTGCTCGCGATGGGTACGCTGGCGGGCGCTCGGGCTCGCCGCGGTCGTGGCCTCGTTCGGGTGGGGTTGCGGGCGGTCCACCCGCGCTGGGGGCCAAGGTGTACGTGCTCCGCTCACCGATCAAGACCCGGAGCCGTACCGCCCTACTCCGCACGCGGCGGGCGACGAGGACCTGCGCGCGCTCGCTGCCAGCTCGCATGTCGACAGCGCCGTTCAGCTGGCGCTCGAGTTCCTGGAGGCCGTGCGCGACGCCAACCTGACGCGCGCGCGGGCGCTGATGGCAGACGAGATGTACAGGTTGGGCGAGCGTGACACCTATCGACCGATGAGCGCGAACAACGCGCTGGTCCAGCTGCGTTCGGCCACGTCCCGAGGCCGCGCCGCCGGGGTGCGGCTCCCACCCATCGCCCGCCTGGTGCAGCTGCAGCACGTCGAGGTGACGGCCCCGCGACCCACCAGCGCGGACATCCAGCAACGGCTGCGACCCAACGACACGCTCGTCACGTTCCCGAGCACGGCCGAGGGCCGCGTGGAGTTGGCCCGCTGGTACCCGGGCTGGACCGCCCGGGTGCGCGTCCTGGTGCGCGTCGGTGGGTCGCCCCAAGTGATTGGCTTCTGAGCATGACGCGTGTGCCCGAGCCCGCAGCGCCGACCGCGACCGAAGACCACGTGGTGGTCGTCTTGTGTACGGCGCCGTCGCGGGAGGTGGCCGCTGCGCTGGCAGAAGGCGCGGTGCGGGCCCGCCTGGCCGCGTGCGTCAACCTCGTCGAAGGGGTTCGCTCGTTCTACATGTGGGACGGCGCCCTCTGTGACGAGCTGGAGGTCCAGCTCGTGCTCAAGACCACACGCGCCCACGCGCCAGCGCTGTCGGCACACCTCGCGCACGCCCATCCATACGACGTGCCCGAGGTGCTCGTGCTGGACACGGACCCCGTCTCGAGCAGCGCCGCCTACCAGCGCTTCGTGCGTGACGGCGTGGGCTGACGCGCGGCTCGTTCCCTGAGGCGCGCAGCGTCGGTCGACGCCAACGCGTGACGAGCGGGTCCTGGCCCACGCGTACGAAGCGACTCTCCAGACGGGGGCGTGGAGAGTCTTCAGGCTTCGCCGATGGTGTGCACGTTGGACGCGATGTCGAACATCCCGCGCCGCTTGGCAGCCGCGAGCACGCGCAACGCCTCACGGTAGCCGCGCGTCATGAGCAGCTTCGCGTTGGCGCGCGAGGTGAACGAGAAGCGCCCGAGGTCGGCCGAGACGTTGAGAACCGTCACGTGCGGGTAGAGACGGTTGATCAGGTCGATGCCCCGCTTCTCCTTCTCGCTGATGACGATGTTGAGCGCCTGGCGACCGATGGAGAACCCGCCCTGATGCACCAGCGAACGCTGGCCCGGCCGGATGACGTGCGGACGGTACACGTTGGAGATGATGACCACGTCGGCTCCCGCCTCTACGGCGAGGTCGATGCTGAGCGTGCGGACCAACTCTCCGTCCACGTAGTAGCGATCGCCGATGCGATACGGGCGGAACAGGAGCGGGACGCAGGCCGAGGCGGCGACCGCCTGGCTGATGGGGACGTCCTCGCGGTGCCCTCGCCCGAACACCACACGCCCACGCCCGTCGATGTCCGCGGCGGTGATGAAGACGTCCTTGTCCAGAGCTCGGAAGTCGTTCTTGGGGAGCTTCTCGGCCATGAAGCGCTCGAAGCGATCGATGGAGAACAGCCCTGTGCTGAGGTAGGCCGGCTGCCCGAGCTGCTCCATCGTGGGGAGCCCGAGGAAGTAGCGCGCGCGCAGCGGGTTGGTCTCGGCCGTGCGTCGCTGATAGAACGGGCGCGCCCACTCCGCGAGCTGCGTCGCGTTGAAGCCCTGCGAGTAGAACGCCGACGCGATGGCGCCTGCCGAGGCGCCCACGTAGATGTCGGGTTCGAGGGCCAGTTCCTCCATCGCCTTGAGGACCCCCAGGTGCGCGACGCCCTTGGTCGCTCCACCTGAACCAACGAACGCGATGCGAGGCTTACCCATGGGTTCATGGTTTCTCGCCCGGCCTTGTGGGTCAAGTGTGCGTTGCACCGACCGCGTGAACGGGCCGCTAGCGGCTGCGGTTGCGGATGGCGTTCTGGCGCGCCTCCCGCAGCATCGGCCGGGCCTCGTGCGCCACGCTCGAGCGCGGCCAGCGGCGGATGAGCGTGAGATAGCCATCGATGGCGGAGTCCAGGTCGCCCAGCTCTTCGGCGCAGAGGGCGGCGAGGAACACCGCGTCGTCCTGCAGGTCGGGGTCGATGTTCTGCTCTGCCACCTGGCGCGCGTAGAGGATGGCCTCGGCCTGGCGCCCCAGACGGCGCAACGCGCGCGCCAGCTCGTAGCGCATGGCCGGCACGTGGGGCGCGTCTTCTTTCAGACGGATGGCCTCCTCCAGCTTGTCCGCGGCCTCGGCGTAGCGACCGGTGCGCACCAGGTCGAGGCCGTTCTGGTAGGCCTCGATGCTCAGGTCGAGCCTGAACCGCTCGTAGAAGTCGCGGAAGAACTGGGCCTCGGCGCGGGAGATGTGCGTGTCCTCGGCGATCGCGTCGTAGCGCGTCACCACCTCGCGCCGCTTCTCCTGACGGATGAGATCGTAGAAGCGCGCCGCGCGCGCCTCGGCCGCGCTGCGATCGTCGGCGCGCTGGCGCTCCTCGAGCAGCGCACGCCGCAGGTCCGTGTTGCGGGCCTCGAGCGCCAGCTTCTCCGACTCGATGGCCGCGATGGTGGCGTCCGAAGCGAGCTTCAGGCCGCCGAACGACAGCGCCGCGAAGAGCGCGTAGGCCACGGCGCCGTTCCAGTTGAAGCGCCGCTCGTAGCCCGCCTGCCGCTTGGCGATGGACTTGATGTCTGCGCCCAGAGAGTTGACGAGGTTGTTCGTCTTGATGGTGAGACCACGAGACTCGATGATCTCTTTCTTGATCTCACGGATCTCCTCGTCGGTCTCGCGCACAGGCGGGGAGGTAGCCCCGTTGCGCGCCACAAGCAAGCCCCACACGGACGAGACGCGCGCCAAAAACGGTGACATACTGCGCCGCGTCCCTTGACGACCCCTGCCATGGCGCGTAATGCGCCGCCTCGGAGGAACCCCCATGAACACGCTCTCCCGCACCCTCAGTGTCTTCGCCCTCGTGGCGGCCCTCGCGCTCCCCGCCTGCGGCGGCCCCACCGTGTACGCCCTGGTCGGCACGCCGCGCTCCATCGGGACCGACGGCACGGTCGAGGTGGACGCGCACGAAAACGGGAACTACATGGTCGAGATCGAGCTGCGTCACCTGCCGCCACCCGCGCGCTTGGGCGATGGCCTGACGACCTACGTGGTGTGGTTCATCCGTGACGGCGTGGCGCCCACTCTGGCGGGCGCCCTCGACTACGATGATGCGGAACGGACCGGCACCATGGTGGCGACGACCCCGTACTCGCAATTCCGCGTCCGTGTGACGGCGGAAGAGAACCGGGACGTGACGTCCCCCAGCGACGTCGTCGTGGCGGAGCAGCTGGTCGAGGAGTAGTTCATTGGGCGATACAAGCGATCTCAAGAAGGGCTTCAAGCTCATCAAGGACGACCAGCCCTGGCTCGTGGCGGACTGTCAGTTCGTCAAGCCGGGCAAGGGTCAGGCTTTCTTCCGCACGCGGCTGAAGAACATGATCACCGGCCGCGTGGTGGACCACACGTTCAAGTCTGGTGAGAAGCTGGACAAGGCGGACACGGAGGAGCGCACCTACCAGTACCTCTACCCCGAGGGTGAAGCGCGCGTCTTCATGGACACCGAGACGTACGACCAGATCAACCTGTCGAACGAGCAGCTGGGCGACTCCCAGTACTTCCTGCTCGACGGCACGAACGTCGACGTCATGTTCTTCCGCGGCAAGCCCATCGGCGTGACCCCGCCCACCTTCGTGAACCTGGCCGTGACCGCCACGGAGCCGGGGTTCAAGGGGGACACCAGCAGCAACACCACCAAGCCAGCGACCGTCGAGACGGGCCTGACGGTGAACGTGCCGCTGTTCGTCGTCGAGGGTGATGTGCTCAAGATCGATACGCGCACCAGCGAGTACGTCGAGCGCGTCAAAGCCTGACGACCCCCACGTGAGCTCGAGCGAAGCGCCCCGCGACACCATCGCGTCCCTCCTTGCGACCGCATCGGTCCCGAGACTGGACGTGCGGGTCACGGGGCGCGTCGCTTCCGTCCTCGAACGGACGCTGCTCGTCGTCGAAGCGGCGGCTTCGGTGTGGTGTGACCTGGACGACGGGCAGCCCGCGCCCCCCGCAGGTGCCTGGGTCCTCCTCGAGGGGCGCTTCGTGGACGGCCGACTGCGGGGGGCTCGTCTGAGGGTGCTCAACGCGCCAGTCGGTCCGTTCCCTGCCGCGGGAGGTGACTTCCGCTGGTTGCACGACGACGACGGGCGACGCTTGAAGAACGTCGTCCTGCGCGCGCGGCTGATGCGCGCGGTGCGGCACTACTTCGACGACCAGGGCTTCGTGGAGGTCGAGACCCCACTCGCCGTGCCCAGTCCAGGCCTGGACACGCACCTCGACGCCTTCGAGCTGGGTGGCGCACGGGCACCGCGCTGGCTGATCACCAGCCCGGAGTATCAGATGAAGCGGCTCCTGGCGGGGGGCCTGACGCGCATCTACCAGACCTGCCGTTGTTTCCGCCGCGATGAAGCTGGCGCCCTTCACCAGCCCGAATTCAGCATGTTGGAGTGGTACCGGGGCGGCGCCGGGGCCGACGACGTGATGGCCGACACCGAGGCGTTGGTCGCACACGCCGCGTGGGCGCTGCGTGGCGGTGGCGACGAAGCCCTGCGCGTCCCGGGGCGCACCCAGGTCATCGACCTGAGCCCTCCGTGGCCACGTCTGACGGTCGCGGAGGCGTTTCGACGGTACGCCGACGCCGACGCCGACGCGCTCGCCCGGACCGACGAGACGCGCTTCTTCGACGTGTACACCGCGGAGGTGGAGCCGCAGCTCGGCCGCGACAAGCCGGTGTTCCTCACGCACTGGCCGGCCAGCATGGCGTCCCTGGCCAGACTGGTTCCCGCGGACCCCGCCCACGCGGAGCGCTTCGAGGCCATCGTGGACGGTGTGGAGCTTTGCAACGGCTTCGGCGAGCTGATCGACGCGGCCGAACAGGAGCGGCGCCTGCGTCGCGACCAGGACGCGCGGCGCGACGCGGGGCTCCCCGTGTACCCCATCGACGAGCGCTTCCTGGATGCGCTCCGGGAGGGGCTCCCGCCGTCGGGGGGCAACGCGCTGGGGCTCGACCGTCTGCTGATGCTGCTCACGGGCGCGACCCACATCGACGACGTCTGCGCCATCCCGCATGATCGGCTCTGATCGCGACGCCTCGCCGCGGTGACCACGTGGACGGGAGCTCCGGTAGGCCGGGGGCCTCAGCGATAACCTGGCGGCGGCGGGGCCACGTCGACGCTGGACGTCCCCGGCGGATCGCGCGGGGAGGGATCCGACGGTTGAGCGGCGGCCTCCCCGCCAGCGGGCAGCGCGCCGGGTCCGGCGGCGTTCGCGCGGGCGACCTCGTACTGCGCCGCGAGCGCGGCAGCCCTCGCCTCGTCCGCCCGCAGCGCGGCAAGGGCGTCTCGGTAGAACGTCCGCTCCGGATCCAACGCCTGGGCTGCCTCGAGAGGTGCCGCGGCAGCGGCATAGTGGCGCGCGACATCGTCCGTCGTGGTGGGGTCGAAGCGCCGTGCGACGCTGAGATCGTAGAGCGCGCGCGCGCGGTCCTCGGCGTCGAGCGCAGCCAACTCGGGGCTGCGCACGGCTTCCTCGAGCAGCACGCGCGCCGCGCGCCACTCGCCCTCCCGCAGGAGGTCGAGCGCCCGTTCGACGCGGGGCTCCGAGACGCTCAGGAGCCGGAGGCGCACGCGCTCCGTACGCTGGTCCAGATACGGGAGGAGCGCGCTCATCACGCGGCTCATCAGGGACCGCTCCGCGCGCGGTCCGGCGCCGATCAGGTCGGCCGCCTCCCGGACACGGTGGATGACACGCCCCGTGCGGATGTCCCGCACGGAGAGCGTGACGGCCAGCATCGAGACCGCTTCGTCGACATAGTCGGTGCGCATGCGCGAGACACAGCGACCGAACGAGCAGTCTTGGTAGTTGATGGTCCGTGGCACGGTCGTGATGCGCACGGAGGCGGCCGAGGCAACGTCGACCACGGCGGTGCCGGGCTGGAGTGCGCCCGCGCTGATCAGCTGCTCCACGCTCTCCCGCGGCATGATGCGTGCGTCCACGGCGGGTGACTCACCCACGGGCTGGCGAAGATGCTCCTCCACGCGCGCCGCCGCCTCCGCGCCCGTGGGCTCGGACCCGAACGCAACCAGCACCACCGGGTACACCCGCAGCGGCATGGCGGCAGGGTACGCGACGACCGCGCTGACGCTCGAGCGCCCGCACCCGAGCGCCATCAGGGCCAACACGAACGCCACCGAGCTGCGCGTCACGTGCCTATCCTACCCGCTCCTTCGCGCGCTGCCACAGGAGGTCCAGCTCCTCCGGCGTACGTTCACGCAGCCCCCGTCCCTCCGCGTGGGCTTGTTCCTCCGCGAACCCGAAGCGGGCGCTGAAGCGCGCGAGCGTGCCGCGCAGGGCAGCCTCCGGGTCGAGCTGCTGCTTGCGCGCGAGGCTGGCCAACGCGAACAGCACGTCACCCAGCTCACGCTCCATCGCCTCTCGGTCCCCGCTGGCGAGCGCTTGGTCGAGCTCGCCCAGCTCCTCGTCCACCTTCTCGCGTGCGCCGGCCGCGTCGGGCCAGTCGTAGCCCACCGCGGAGGCCTTCTCGCCGACGCGGGTCGCGCGCAGCAACGCGGGCAGCGCTCGCGGCACCCCCTCGAGCGCTCCCTTCGGTCGTTCTTCGGCGCCGTCCGTGGCCGCGCGCTTCTCCGCCGCCTTGATGGCTTCCCAGCGCGACACGGTCCCCTCGGCGGTGTCCATGGACTCGTCGCCGAACACCCACGGGTGGCGACGCGTCATCTTGTTCGCGATCGCTTCGACCACGTCGCCAGGCCCGAACCAGCCCTTCCCGCGCGCGATCTCGGCCTGGAAGACGACCTGCAGGAGCAGGTCGCCGAGCTCCTCGCACAGCTCACGGGGGTCACCCGAGTCGATCGCGTCCACGACCTCGTGGGCCTCCTCGATGACGTACGGGCGCAGGGACTCGAGCGTCTGCTCGCGGTCCCACGGGCAGCCGTCTGGCCCCAGCAGCCGTTGCATGATGGACACCAGCTCCGGGAGGTTCTCGCCACGCAGGGCGCTCGACTTGGTCATGGCAAACCCTACCAGCCCACCGCGTGACCGCCCGCGCGAACGTTGCCGCCGCGCGCTCGCGGAGGGGCTCGGAGCTGGTACCTTCGAGCTTCCACGAAATGCCCAAGCAGACAGACCAGAGCAGACCCAGCCGCGCCAGCCGTGCGGGCGCGCGTTGGGGACACGCCATCGAGCTGGACACGTCCGCCGAGGCGCTGCCACTGTACGTTCAGATCGCGGAGGTCATCGCAGCCGACGTCCGTCGGGGCGTGCTCGCGCCAGGCGCAGCACTCCCGGGCAGCCGCACCCTGGCCGCGTCCCTGGGCGTGCACCGCAACACCGTCCTCGCCGCGTTGCGGGAGCTGGAGAAGCAGGGCTTCCTGGTGACCGAGCCTGCGCGCGGCACACGCATCTCGGAGGCCCTCCCGGCGAGACCGCTGTCTCCCGCGCCTCGGCCCACGGGGAGCGCCCAGTTTCACGTCCCGCGCCCGCCTTCATTCCTGGTGAGCCCCCCACCGCGCGGGTGCTTCACACTCTTGGGCGGTGTCCCGGACCTGCGGCACGTGCCCACTGCGGCGCTCGCCCGTGCCTACCGCCGTGCGCTGCGACGACCCGGCGTGCTGAGCTACGGCGACCCCGGCGGGACCCTCTCGCTCCGCGCGGAGCTCGCCAAGATGTTGGCCCGGACGCGCGGCCTCCCCCTCTCACCCGACGACGTGGTGGTGACCCGGGGCAGCCAAATGGCGCTCGACCTGGTGGCGCGCGCCCTCGTCCGGCCCGGGGACGTCGTGGCGGTGGAGGCGCTGGGCTACCGGCCTGCGTGGGAAGCGTTCACGCACGCAGGTGCGCGGCTGGTACCCGTGCCCGTCGATGCCCACGGCCTGCGCGTGGATCGTCTGGCGGCGCTCACGGATCAGACGCCCGTGCGCGCCGTGTACGTGACCCCGCACCACCAGTACCCGAGCACCGCGGTGCTCCCCGCGCCGCGACGCCTCGCGTTGCTGGCCCTCGCCCAAGAACGGCGCATCGCGATCCTGGAGGACGACTACGACCACGAGTTCCACTACGAGGGGCGCCCCATCCGCCCCCTCGCGGCGCGCGGGCCCACGAGCGTCGTGTACGTCGGGACGCTGTCGAAGGTGCTCGCCCCCGGGTTACGCCTCGGCTGGGTGGTGGCCCCGTCTCCGCTGCGGGAGGCGCTCGTCGCCCACCGCGGCATCATCGACCGGCAGGGTGACCAGGTCGTGGAAGAGGCGCTGGCAGAGCTGCTCGCGGACGGTGAGGTCAGCCGTCACGTGCTACGCATGCGCACGCTCTACGAAGCCCGGCGCGACACGATGGTGCGCTTGCTCACGGACGCGTTCGGAGACGAGCTGCGTTTCGGTGTGCCCCGCGGAGGGATGGCGCTCTGGGCCCGAGTGCGGGGCTTCGACGTGGACGAATGGGCGGCCGCGGCCGCCCAGCGACACGTGCTGATCCAACCCGCGCGTCTGTTCACGTTCGACCGCAGGCCGCGTCAGCACGTGCGCCTGGGCTACGGTGCGCACACGGAGGCGGAGCTGGAGCAGGCGGTCGCGCTGCTGGTGGATGCGCGCCGCGCGTTGCGGTGACGGCGCCGCTCAGCTGCGCGGACGCGCGTCCCCCGCGGGCGCACCGCAGTGCGGGCACGTGTTCAGCTCTTTCGCGAACGGTGCGGCGCAGTACGCGCAGAACACACGCCCGGCGACGGTCTCCTCGTTGATCCGACGGAGATCCGGATAGAGCACCTCGAGCTCGGCCGTGCTCATGCGGTCCGCGTCGTCGGCAGGTGACCAGATCACCTCCAACACGGCGAGGCTCTCGCCGTCGAGCGCGATGACCTGGTCCAGCAGGTGCCGCACTTCGTTGGCGTTGGTCACGTCCGCCACGTCGATCAGCTCGCGGTGGGCCGCGACGAGCAGGGTGACGACGACCACGCCCTCACCCTCTTCGCGGCTGGATCGCTGCGTGGGCGCGGAGCTCACGCGGGACGACCCGTCGGAGTTGCGGATGAGCTCGTACCGGAACTTGGCGCGCGCTTCGGCGGCCGCGCGCCGAAACACGCGCTCGGCGTCCTGCGGCGCAGCCGGCAGCGCGTTGAGCACCGAGCCGTACAGCCACGAGAGCTCGGCCCGCCGCAGCGCGAGCGCGGTCTCGCGCGCCATCCGCGCCAGTCCGTCACGGGTGCTGGTGTCGCCCTCACGGGCCAGCCGCTCGAGCTGCCCCTGCACGTGCTTCCGGGCGCGCCAATCGATGGCCAGCATCAGCCCCGAGACGTCGATGCGGTTGGTGCTCGGCACGGTGCCCCGCACCGCGTCCCCAGAGCGGAAGCGCGACAGGAGCATCACCGCGGCCATGAGGACGAAGATGATGAAGCAGCAGCACAGGGCTGAGAAGCCATCTCCAGAGCCCCCCTCGTAGGGCGTTCCTCCATAGCCACCGTCGTACCCCTGGTAGCCCGAGCTCGGCTGGTACGTGGGCGAATAGCCGCCACCGTAGTCCCCACCGCCGCCATAGCCGCCGCCGCCACCGTAGTCCCCGCCGCCTCCTCCTCCAGAGAAGCTCCCTCCCCCGAAGCTGCCGCCCGTGCTCTGCGCGACCGCCGCGCACGGCCACACCGCGGCGGGCAAGCCGAGAGACACGACAGAGCACAGCACCACGAGGCGAGCACACACGGCGAACCGCGAAGACATGTGCGGCAGAGTCCCACAGCTCGGCCCGCACGGAAAGTCCGCGACAAGCCACCACCGAGCCCACACCTCCTCCCGCACCCCGCGAGCCCCGGAACCATCCCGCACCCGTCGAGCCCCTCGCGCCGAAAGCGGGCCCCGGCAGCGCTGGAACACCGGTCCGCGCGCATCGGCTTGCCAATCCCGCGCCTGGGCGCGTACGTTGCCGCCGTGTCCCTGCTCCACCTCGAGAACGTCGAAAAGCGCTACGGCGAGCTTCGCGCGCTGAAGAACCTGAACTTGACGCTCGAGCCAGGGCGAATCGGGCTCCTCGGCCCGAACGGCGCGGGCAAGAGCACCTTCTTGAAGACGCTCCTGGGCCTGCTCCAGCCGTCCCACGGCACCGTACGCGTCCTGGGCCTGGACCCTTCGCGCGAGGAGCTGAAGCTGCGCGCGTTGATCGGATACATGCCCGAAGGCGACGCCGTGTTCCCCGAGATGAACGCCCTGCACTACACGGTCCTGGCCGGCGAGCTGTGTGGTCTCCCGCACGCCGAGGCGATGGGGCGCGCACACCAGATCCTCCACTACGTAGGCCTGGGCGAGGCTCGCTACCGGCCGTTGGGCTCGTTCTCGACGGGCATGAAGCAGCGCGCACGCTTGGCCCAAGCCCTTGTATCCGACCCGAAGCTGCTGCTGTTGGACGAGCCCACGAGCGGCCTCGACCCGCGCGGCCGCGACGAGATGCTGGCGCTGATCCTGGACATCCCCAAGCGCACCGGCGCGAGCGTCATCCTGTCCACGCACATCCTCCCGGACGTCGAGAAGACGTGCGACCAAGTCGTCGTCATGACGCAGGGCGAGGTGCTCTACGCGGGCGAGCTGGCAGAGCTGCTGCGGACCGACCACAGCATCTACGAGGTGCGCGTGAAGGGCGACCCGGACACGGTGCGGAAGGCGCTCGAGATGGAGCGCTGCGTGGTGCAGCGCGATGGCGCGGCGCTGCGCGTCCGCTTGCCGGACGGCGTGGGCACCGACGCCATCCTGCGCGCCGCCCGCGAGGCGAAGCAGCCTGTGCGGCACATGGCGCCGTTCAAGCTCACGTTGGAGCGAGCGTTCCTGGACACCCTGGCCAAGCGCGACGACGCCGACGAAGCCGCTAGCGGGGCCGGGGCCACCGCCCCCTAGCCGGAGGTACCAGCCCCGTGTCCGTCCTGTTCTGCCCTTTCTGCGAAGAGTCGTTCGAGGGCCTGACCCACTGCCCGGAGCACGAGCTGGAGCTCGTCCCGTTCGATCGCCTGCGCAGCCGACTGGACGAAGACGTGCTGCGTGAACGGGCGGCGCCCGAGGAGCGCATCGACGCGCTGCACCCCGGCTTCATGCGCGGGCCCATCGCGCTCGGCGCCATCACCACGTTCGTCGGCTTCTTCCTGCCCTTCATCGAATTCCAGTTCGACGGCCAGCTGGCGACCGCCTCTGCGTACACGTTCGCGCTGGATCGGGCCCTCAACCTGTGGACCCCCCTGGGAGTCGCGCTGGCGCAGCTCGCCGTGCTCGCCACGCGGCGCACCCCCAGCGCGATGCGCAGCGCCCGGCTGACCATCCCCCTGCTCTCTTGCGTGGGTGGCGCGTCCATCGCCCACACGGCCCAGCGCGTGTTCGCGCACGTGGAGCTCCTGCTGCAGGCGGGGGGCGCCGGGCGTGCGCAGCTGCTGGCGGGAGCCTTCATGATGATGGCAGGCCTCGCATTCAGCGGGGTCGCGGGGCTGCGCTTCGGCCTGCCGACGCGTGACGTCGAGACACCGAACGACGGGTTTGCCAAATAGGTCGGGTTCGTGGCGGAGCTCCTCACGTCTCCCACACTTCCTCGAGCGGCTCGGCCGTCCCAGGGGTCGGTAGCCCCGCAACGGTCCGTAGAGGGGTCGATCGACCGAGGATCGCGGACGCCCGAGCGTGATGCAGGAGGGCGTCAGGAGACCATGTGGCTGCGGGCCTCGCCGCGTGGCCCGGTCACGGCGTGACTGAGCGCGATGACCTCCACGAGCAGCGCGCGGTAGACGCTGTCGAGCTCCGTCAGCTCGACCTCTCCCTCGGCCTGCTCGATGGCCTCCTCCACGTGGTGCTGCACGAAGTCGAGCACTGCGGGCTGACCCATGGCGACCACGTCGTCGCTGTCCAGCGTCTCCGTGGGATCGTTGGCGCGCAGCTCCTCGTCCACGCTGAGGGTCTCGAGGGCGATCTGCAGCGAGCGCTCGTCGACCTCCTCGAGGCGCGTCGGGAAGGCCTCGCGGAAAATCATGAAGACGGTCACCACCAAGAAGTACCCGAGTGACTGCACCAGTTCGTCCTGGCCGTCCGAGAGCTGCTCCGCCAGCCAGTCGCTGAGCGCCGGCTGGCGCCTGTCCAGCTCGGAATAGCCGCGGTCCAGCAGGCCCTGGAGGTCGTCCTCGTGCGCGTCCAGCTGCGCCTCCACGAGCTGGACGAAGTGCTCGTCCACCACCGCGTGACGGGGCACGGGGCGCAGGGCCGCTTTGCGAAGGAACATGCGCCCGATCTAGCAGGCCCCGCCCCGCTGACCAGACGAAGGTAGCGGAGGGGCGCTGGCCTGCCGCACGGCAGCTGATACCGTGGGGCGTGGCCGACGACGCGCGCTCCTCCGAGGACTCACCGCTCGTCGGGCAGCTGGCCCCCACGAGCCTGCGCGCCACGCCCCCACGCACCAGCCGCGAGCAGCGCTGGGCCGCGTTGCTCGCCGCCGTCAGCACGATGGTCGGCGCGATTGGCACGGCGCTCTCGCCCATGCTGCTGCTGCATCACCCCGAGTGGCTGCTGGGGCTGAGCCCCGACATGCGGCACATCATGCTCACCGCGACCTCGCTCGACCTGCGCACCGTCCTGCTCATCTGCGTGCCGCGCCGGGTGTTTGGGATGTACGCGGCCTGGGCCGTCGGCGCAGCGTTCGGTGGCGCGGCGTTGGGCTTCATCGAGGGACGCTATCCACGCGTCTTGCGTCTGGTGCGCTTCATCGAGCGCGCCTTCCTGCGCACTGGCCCAGCGCTCCTCGTGGTCTGGCCGTCCTACACGTTGAGCTCCATCGCTGGCGTGGTGCGCACCCCGCTGGGCCGCTTTCTGGCCGGTACGACGCTGGGCCAGGTGGGGTACGTGCTGCTCAGCTTCTACTTCGGACGTGAGGTGGGCGACGTGACCGACCGCTTCCTCGTGTGGCTGCGTGATCACGTCGTCCACGCCACGCTGGTGTGCGTGGGCGCCGTCGGCCTGCAGGTGGTGTTGCGCCTCCGACGCCGTGCACGCGAACGCCGCGCGCGCGGGAGCGCGACGGATCAGGGAGCGAGCACGTCCGACGAGAGGCCCCGCCGCTGAGGCCAAGCCCCACGACGCCAGCACCCGACGTCGTGCGAGCGCGGGGTTCGCAGACCCTCGTCGCGCGAACGCGACGGCCACTGCGCAGCGCGAGCGACCGGCCTGCGCAGCGCGAGCGACGGCCACTGCGCAGCGCGGCGCGCGACGGCCACTGCGCAGCGCGAGCGCGATAGTCACTGCGCTGCGCGGGCGCGCGACGCCCCCGGTTCCGTGGGCAGCAGGTGCGCGGGCGCGCCACGACGCCTTGACGTGCGCCTTCAGCCGACCTTGCGCTTGCTGCGAGGCTGGCGCCTTCGCAGCGCCGCCGTCGCTCCCAGCGCCCAGCGCTGCGCGTCGATCCGGCGCGGGTGGCGTTGCGCTCGAACTGTTCGGCCACCGACGCGTGCACGTCCACCGCGCTGCTGCGTGCCTGGACACGGATCTCGCCGATGTCCTGGCTGGTGACGTCCCCCTTGCGGCAGAGGATGGCGAGCAGACGCCGCACGTCGGCCCCCTTCTCTTCGCCCCAGCTCACCTGGAAGGTAACGAACTCGTTCCCTGGGGCGGACGAGCCCTTGGGCGCCCGCGCGGGACCAGCCGGACGCTGGCGCCCTTCGCTGGGTGTCGCGCGACCGACCCGCGGCGCGCGTTCGGCGCGCGGGTCGCGGTACGGCTGCACGTCGCGCGGCGCACAGGGGCCTGCGAAGTCCATCCGCGTGAGCAACGCAGCCACCAGGTCGCGGGCGTCCCTGCCGTCGAGCAGCAACTCGGCCAATCGGCGCCGCCCGGGGAGCGACTCGTCGCCCGTCTCGGCATCGTGCTGCGCGGTCTCGGCCACGGAAGCCAAGAGGCGCTCACGGGCCGAGGCGCGACATCGTCGGCGGTGGGCACGTCTTCGAAGCGCGGCTTCACGCGCGCCGAGCGGAAGAGCATCTCGGCCCGGCTGCGAGCGCGGGGCGGCACGAAGATGACGTTGCGGCCCTTCTTTCCGGCGCGACCCGTGCGCCCGCTACGGTGCGTGTACACGTCCGCGTTCGTTGGTGGGTCCACCTGGATGACCAACGCGATGTCGTGCACGTCGAGCCCGCGCCGCGAGGTCCCGTCGCGACCAGCGGCCACGCGCCGCTGCGGAACAACTCGAACGTCCCCGTCTCATCCGCGTCATGTCGCCGTGCAGCGCGCGCGCCGAGAAGCCGTTGTCGCAGAGCGCCGCCGCCAGCCCCTCGGTGTCGGCGCGCGTGCGCACGAAGAGCAGCGTCTTGTCGTCGGGCGCGGACAGCAGCGTGTTGATGATGGCCGGCAGCGCCTGCCCGTTGGACCCCTCGCGACGTGATCGATGTCCGCGTTCGCGCTGCCCAGGGTCGTGCCTCAGGCGCCAGCAGGTCGCTGCAGGCGGCTCGCGAGCCGCTGAACCGCAGGGGAACGTCGCGGACACCGGGTGCGTCGTGCGCTCTTCTGGTGCGTGGCCGAGGATGGCGTTGAGCTCTCCTCGAAGTCCATGTCGAGCATCTGGTCGGTCGTCCAGCACCACGGCGCGCATGTCGCCGGCTGCAGGCCACCGTGCGCAGGTGGTCGAAGCCGACCAGGCGCTCACCACGACCGCTGGCTCAGACCTGAGCTCAGCCCTCGACGGGTTGGTGCCACCGGCGGCGAGCGCCCACGCGCGCAGCGCTGGTACAGCCCGTGAGCTCCCGACCCAGCTGCTGCGCGAGCTCGCGTGTGGGCGATCACGAGCGAGGGCGCCGCGTGGCGGCGCCTGGAGGTTCGATGGTCCATGATGTCCGCGACGGCGAGGCCGATCACGACAGTCTTCCGGACCCGGTCTGCGAAGAGACGCGTAGGGTCTCGGCCGACGGCGTCGGCGTACGACGGCGGCCTGGACAGTGGTGAGCGATTCGGGAAGCCTGCGCACCTGGGTGTCGCCGGAGCCCAGGGGGGCGGCGGAGAGGTTCGTGCAATGTCATCTAGTGGTCTCGGGGCGCCTCTTCGAAGACGACTGAAGCAGAGGCAGCCAACGAGAACGGCGAT
The DNA here is from genome assembly GCA_020633055.1 of Sandaracinaceae bacterium. Classification (NCBI taxonomy): domain Bacteria; kingdom Pseudomonadati; phylum Myxococcota; order Polyangiales; family Sandaracinaceae; species Sandaracinaceae bacterium. The sequence goes on from JACKEJ010000011.1 coordinate 344,185, forward strand.
GGGGAGCGGGGTCCTCTCCGCGCGGGACACGCGTGGGGGTGAGAGGAGGGGTCAGCGCTTTAGGCGCACCGACCGACGCTCGGGTCCCCTTTATGGGGGCAATCCCGCGCCGCGTCCAGTCGGCGCCCCCCCGCCCGACGACCCGCCCGCCGGATAGTGCGCACCGCGCCTTGCGGGGCTGCTACCTTCCCGCGCGTGAACACCGTCTTCACCCTGTCCGCCGGAGAGGAGCTCCCCGCCCTCACAGACGCGTTCGCGCGTGAGCACGCGGGGTGGGACGTCGAGCCGCTCCGCGCCCATGTCACCGCGTTGGCCCACGCGTTCGTCGATGCGTCGGTGCAGGGGCTGGTCCTGGGCCTCATCACGGACGGGGTGACCGTCAGCTCGTTCACCGAGTCGCTCATGCGCGGCTTGGCCTCCCTGGTGGAGAGCGTCGCGGGCAAGCTCGTACACCAGGTGTTGAAGAAAGCTCCCCGTGACGTCTTGATGGACGCCGGCCAATTCTTCACGTCGCGGGTCGCCCGCCTCCCCGACGTCGCGCAGCCCGTCATCGCCGTCCCCATGACGCCCGACAACGCGGCCGCGCTGCAGCTCGCGATCGAGTCGGTCGAGAAGGACGCGCTGGTGCGCGCGATGGCCGGCGTGGTGGACGACAGCCTGGACTATCTGTTCGTCGCGGCGTTCGCGGTCATCCCCGTGGGGCCGCTGACACGCCGCGCGGTGGACGCCGGGGGGCACGCCATGCGCTCGGGGGGCAAGAGCGCGTCGGCCCGCGCGATCCGCAATGCCAGTAATGACGAACACAAGGATCTCGCGGACTTCATCGCCCGACGGCGCGCAGAACTCCCGTAATTACGCGCACTGACACCTACACGGTGCCATTTGTCACCCCGTGTCAATCTTGGTCGTTTTCGTGTCCGAGTGGCCATGACATCGTGTTAGCGTCGCGGCCAAGCTCATGACTTGGCCACGCCTGCGCGTCCTGCTCCTCCCACTGACCCTCGCGATATGTCTGGGGGCTCCACGCCCAGCCCACGCGACACCCCAGGACCTCATGGGCTTCGGGGGTCGCTCGCCCGCCATGGGCATGACGGGGACGTCGTTCGCCGACAACTTCGAGGCGGCCTACAGCAACCCGGCCGGCCTCGGACGCAACGGCAGGATGGAGCTCATGCTCGGAGCCACGGGCGGCATGTTCCGCCTGAAGCTCGACGGGTCGGAATTCCCTCTCGACGCCTCCCAGGGCATGACCATCGGCTTTCAGCTGCCGCTCCCTTTCGGCGGCCCGTTGGAAGACGTCCTGACGCTCGGTGCGGGCTTCTTCACGCCGTTCAACACCATCCTCCGGAACGACGTGCGCTTCGCGGAGGCGCCGCAGTGGACCGTCATCGACCGAGCTCAGGTGGTCGCGCTCCAGATCGGCTTCGGCATCGGTCTCGAGCGCTGGATCCCCGGGTTGCGGTTGGGCATCGGCATCTCCGGGTTGGCGCAGAACTCCGGCACCCTCGACGTCCTCCTCGACGAGACCAACCAGTTCGTCTCGCTCACCGAGGTGCAGCTGCTGGCCGACTTCGCGCCCATCGCAGGTCTGCAGTTCTACCGTGACAACTTCTCCTTGGGCATCACGTACAGGTCCGAGTTGGTGTCGGCCATCGACCTCGACATCTCGGTCCGCAACCTGCCCATCTCGCTCCCTCTGTTGGGCATCGACGCCTACGCGCACTACGACCCGCACAACCTGTCGGTGGAGGGGTCCTGGAAGCCCATCCCCGAGTTGATGCTCGCGCTCAACCTCACATGGCGGCGCTGGTCCGCCTATCCGGGCCCCGCAGGCGCCACGACCGACCGCAGCAACTTCCCGCCGGCCATGAACTTCCACGACACGGTCTCTCCGCGACTGGGCATGGAGTACACCTCGCGCCGCGAACGCCTGTCCCTGATGGCGCGCGCAGGCGTCGCCTACGAGCCGACCCCCGCACCCCGCGCCGCCATGGCGGCCGTGCGCGACTTCAACCGCGAGCCCCTCTTGGACATGAACGGGCAAGTCGTGATGCAGCCGCAGCGACGCCTCGACAACAACCGCTTCATCGCGTCGGCTGGCTTCGGGCTGGAGTGGCAGACGGCGCACGAGCCAGTGCTTCGTATCGACGTCTTCGGACAGGCCCAGGCGCTCCAGGCGCGGACGCACCGTGTCCCAGCCCCCGGTGAGACACAGAACATGCGAACCAGCGGCTACGTGCTCGTCTTCGGCGGAGTGGGAGGCCTGTCATGGTGAGACCCATCAGGACCCTCGGCCCCCTGCTCGGCGTGTTGCTCACGCTCGGCTTCGTCGGTCGCGCAAGCGCGACGCCCGGTGACACGCTGGGCTTCGGGACGCGCAACATCAACCTCGCGGGCGCCGTCACCGCGGACGTCGAGGACGTGGGCGGCAACTACTACAACCCCGCAGGCATCGTCCGCGGGCCCGGGCTACGCCTGACGCTCAGCTACGTGTCCATGAACTCCGCGCTCGAGATCAACGGACGAGACAGCAACGTCGAGCGCATGAGCGGCATCACCCTGGGCATCGTCGCGCCGCTGCGCATCGGCGACTTCCGCTTTGGCTTCGGTGTCGGCGTCCACCTGCCGGACCAGCGCCTGAGTCGTACGCGCTCCACCATCCAGTCCCGCCCGCGCTGGGAGCGCTACGACACGCGGCCCCACAAGGTCTATCTGTCCACCAACATCGCCTTCCGGCCCATCGACTGGCTCTTGATCGGCGCGGGCATCACCTTCCAGTCCCCATCGGACCTGCAGCTCGTGATCGACGGCAGCGCCGACCTGTTCCGCGTCTCGAGCACGCGCCTGCGGCACCAGTTCGAGGGTGACCTGACCAGCACGCGCTATCCGCAACTGGGCGCCCAGATCATCGCGTCGGACAGCCTCTCGTTCGGCATCTCGTGGCGCGGCGCGCTCACCCTGCGCAACAAGCTCTCGGCGACGGTGGACGGAGACGTCGTGGTGGGCACGGTGATGGCGCCGCTCGACTTCTCGCTGGTGAGCGACAGCGTGAGCACCTACATGCCCCAGCAGCTGACGCTGGGCGTGGCCGCGCGCCCCGTCGAGCGCCTGCGCGTGAGCATGGACCTCACCTGGATGGACTGGTCCAAGCACCCGAGCCTGATCCCGACCGAGGTCATCACGCTGGAGATCGATCTTTCGCAGCTCCCGGTGATGCTCGACATCCCCGAGGAGATCGGCGGTCGCTCGCCCATCCCGATGAACATGCACGACACCCTCGTCCCGCGCGTCGGCATCGAGTTCGACGCGTTCCGAAACGACCGCATGCTGTTCCAGACCCGGCTCGGGTACGTGTACGAGGGCACGCCCTTCCCCCTCCAGCGCGGGGCCACCAACTTCGTGGACTCGGACCGCCACACGATCTCGCTCGGGGCGGGACTGCGCCTGACCGATCTCGAGCCGACCATCCCGGGCTACCTACAGCTGGACGCGTATTTTCAGTACGCGTACCTTCCCACGCGCTACCACCAGAAAGACAGCCTGGTGGACCCCGTCGGTGACTACCGCGCGGGTGGGCAGCAGTACGGCTTCGGGCTCAGCCTCGAGGTGGTGTTCGAATGACCCAGCACACACCCTCTCCCAATCCTCCACGACGCGCTGCGCGCTTCCTCGGCGTGGTCCTCGCGCTGCTCGCGGGCTGTGCGGCCCTCGGCAAAGAGACACCATTCTCCGAGCCCGTCAGCACCAGCGGGGTCGGGCCGTTCCGACGCCTGAGCTCGGACGAGACCCGCTTCCGGGGCGCGGCCCTGAGCCTCGGCGAGGTCGGGCTCGACGGTGCCTCGTGGGCGGCCGGGTCGCTCTTCTACGCGGCGGGCGCCGTCATCAGCCCGCTCCCCACGCGGGACGTCGACCTGCCCGCGCGTGCGCTCGACCCTGGGCAGTTCGAGCCCATGCGCATTTTTCGGAGCAGCGTCGAAGAGCAATTCGGGTTCGACACCGGGAGCGTGGTGCTGGACGCGAGCCAAGCGTGGGAGGGCGGGTTCGTGACCCAGCCGTTCGCGTTCGAGATGGAAGACGGCAGCATCCGCCTCTACTACGCCGGTGCTGGCGGCATCGGCCTGGCAACGGCCCCCAACGTCGGCGGGACATTCTCCCGCGCGGGAGACGGTCTGGTGCTGGCAAACGACCTAGGCGTTCAAGGTGGGGCGCTGCGGTCGCCGACGGTCACCGTGCTCGACGGAATCTACTACCTGTACGCAGACGACGGGACGGACATCTGGGTCGCGACGTCGGTGGACGGCCTCACCTTCACGCTGCTGGACACGGACGACGCGGCGGCGGGCACGAACCCCTTGCGCATCCCCGATCCGATCGACGACGACGACCCCCGCGAGCTGGCCCACGTCAGCCCGGCCGCGCTGGTGGCCACGTCCCCCACGGGGCGCACCACGCTGCGCCTCTACGTCGAGTGCCAGCAGGAGCCCGAGAACGGCAACGAGGACCAGCGCGTCGTGGCGGCCCTCGCGAGCCTGGACGGAGTTACCTTCGAACGCGCGCGCCTGCCCGCGCAGGAGGCCCGTGACGCTCCCGGGCAACCCGCGATCCGCCCGTTCCACGAGGGCGTGAGCGAGGCGCTCATGTACGTGACCGTGGCCCGCGGCACGGACCCTCAGCTGCGCGCGCTGCAGGTCGCCGTCGACCCCGGTCGGGCCAGCTTCGTCCCCGAAGAGGAGGCCACCCCATGAACTCCGAGGTTCAGCGCGAGGGCCACGACGAGGACCCCCAGGGGCTGCGCGAACGCAAGAAGGTGCAGACCCGCGAGGCGCTGGTCCACGCGGCGCGCGACCTCTTCCTGGAGCGCGGCTTCGACAGCGTGACGGTGGATGAGATCGCGCAGATGGCGAACGTCTCCCGACGCACGTTCTTCCGCTACTTCGCGACCAAGGAGGCCGCCGCCTTTCCGAACCGCGACCGTTGGCTGGAGCAGTTCCATGCGCTCACGGCACAGCGCGCAGGGGAGCCCGCGTACCAGACGGTGCGCCGCGCGCTCCTGGGGATGGCGGGGGCGTTCATGGAGCACCGTGACGCGATGATCGCGCAGCACCGCATCGCCAACGCCGCCACCTCGCTGATCGCGTACCAGCGCGACGTGGACCGAGTGTGGGCCGACGTGATCGCCGACGCGCTGCGGCACGAGCATGGGGGCCGCGAGTCACGGCTCATCGCGGCCGCCATGATGGGCGTGATCCGCGCGACGCTCGACGAGTGGTTCGCGCAAGGAGCCCTAGGCGACCTCCTCGAGATGGGCACCGAGGCGCTCGAGCTGGTGGAGCGCGGCGTGCTGCACGGCACGCGAGCGGTCGGATAGCCCCTCTGCGGCCGCGTCGGAAGCCCGCTTTCGGCTGGCGTCGGCGGGCCTCTGCGGGGCATGCTTCGGCCCTCCTTTGGCATTCAAGACAGCGACCATGACCGACAAGCCGACGATCCTCTACACGTTCACCGACGAGGCCCCCGCCCTCGCGACCTACTCCCTCCTGCCCATCCTCCAGGCCTTCGCGGCGCCCGCCGGGGTGGCCATCGAGACCCGCGACATCTCGCTCGCAGCGCGCATCCTGGCCGTCTTCCCCGAGCGGTTGACCGACGCGCAGAAGACCCCGGACGCGCTGGCCGAGCTGGGCAAGCTGGTGGTGCTGCCCGAGGCCAACGTCATCAAGTTGCCGAACATCAGCGCGTCGATGCCGCAGCTGAAGGCCGCCATCGCCGAGCTGCAGGCCGACGGCTACGACATCCCGAACTACCCGGACGCGCCCAGCACGGACGAAGAGAAGCAGGCCAAGGCCCGCTACGACAAGGTCAAGGGCAGCGCGGTGAACCCCGTGCTGCGCGAGGGCAACTCCGACCGCCGCGCACCGCGGGCAGTGAAGGACTTCGCCCGCAAGAACCCGCACTCGATGGGCAAGTGGACGGCCAGCTCGGCCTCGCACGTGGCCACCATGAGCGCCGGCGACTTCCGGAACAACGAGCAGTCCACCACGCTGAGCGCCGCGACCACCGCGCGCATCGAGCACGTCGCGTCCGACGGAACCGTGACAGTCCTGAAGGACAAGGTGGCGCTGCAGGCGGGCGAGATCCTGGACGGCACCGTCATGCGCCGCGATGAGCTGGTGGCGTTCCTGGACGCGCAGGTGGAGGATGCCCGCGCGACGGGTGTGCTCTTCTCGCTGCACATGAAGGCCACCATGATGAAGGTCTCCGACCCGATCATCTTCGGCCACGCGGTGCGTGCGTACTTCAAGGACCTGTTCAACAAGCACGGCGCCACCTTCGACAAGCTCGGTGTGGACACGAAGAACGGCTTCGGCGACGTCGTCGCGAAGATCGCCACGCTGCCCGAGGCCGAGCGTGCCACCATCGAGGCGGACATCGCCGCCACGTACACCAAGGGCCCGAGCATCGCGATGGTGGACTCCGACCGGGGCATCACCAACCTGCACGTCCCGAGCGACGTCATCGTCGACGCGTCCATGCCAGCCATGATCCGGACGTCGGGCCAGATGTGGAACGCGGCGGGCAAGCTGCAGGACACCAAGTGCGTCATCCCGGACAGCAGCTACGCGGGCGTGTACGCGGCGGTCTTCGACGACTGCAAGGCCCACGGAGCTTTCGACCCCGCCACGATGGGCAGCGTCTCGAACGTGGGCTTGATGGCGCAGGCCGCCGAGGAGTACGGCTCGCACGACAAGACCTTCGAGATCAAGGCGGCTGGCACCGTGCGCGTGGTCACCGCCGAGGGCGCGACGCTGATCGAGCACACGGTGAACGAGGGCGACATCTGGCGCGCCTGCCAGGTGAAGGACGCGCCCGTGCGCGACTGGGTCAAGCTGGCCGTGCGGCGTGCCCGCGCCACGAGCACGCCGGCCGTCTTCTGGCTGGACGCCGACCGCCCGCACGACGCGCAGGTCATCGCCAAGGTGAAGGCCTACCTGGCGGAGGAAGACACCACGGGCCTCGAGCTGCCGATCCTGGCCCCGGCCGAGGCCACCAAATTCTCGCTCGCGCGCGTGCGCGCCGGCCAGGACACAGTGTCGGTCACCGGCAACGTGCTGCGCGACTACCTGACGGACCTGTTCCCCATCCTCGAGCTGGGCACCAGCGCCAAGATGCTGTCCATCGTCCCGCTCATGAACGGCGGCGGGCTGTTCGAGACGGGCGCGGGTGGCTCGGCCCCCAAGCACGTGCAGCAGTTCACCAAGGAGGGCCACCTGCGCTGGGACTCGCTGGGTGAGTTCCTGGCCATGGCCGTGTCTTTCGAGCACCTGAGCGAGACGCAGAACAACCCGCGCGCCAAGGTCTTGGCCGACACGCTGGACGCTGGCACCAGCAAGTACCTCAGCTCCAACAAGGAGCCCTCGCGCAAGGTGAACGAGCTCGACAACCGTGGCAGCCATTTCTACCTCGCGCTCTACTGGGCCGAGGCGCTGGCGGCGCAGGACGACGACGCCGAGCTCAAGGCACGCTTCGCCCCCGTGGCGAAGGCCCTCGCCGACAACGAAGCCACCATCGTGGCCGAGCTGAACGGCGCGCAGGGGTCCCCTGTGGACATCGGCGGCTACTACGCGCCCACGCCGGCGCTGGCGGCCAAGGCCATGCGCCCGAGCGGCACGCTGAACGCCATCATCGACGCGGTCTGAGGCCGCAGCCGATCGCCGAAGAGCGCCCCAGCATCGCTGTCGGGCGCTCTTCTCGTCTCGGGCCGGGTCTCCCGCCTCGCAGAACGCCGAAGAGCGCCCCAGCATCGCTATCGGGCGCTCTTCTCGTCCCGGGGCCCCGGCATGCAGGGCCGCGTGTTGCGGGGCTACTTCGCGCGGAAGACGATCATGCCGTGCGTGAGATCGTACGGCGAGAGGGCCACCGTCACGCGGTCCCCCAGGATGACGCGGATGCGGAACTTGCGCATCCGCCCGCAGAGCTGGGCGCGAACCTGCGCGCCCGCGTCGGTGGTGACCTCGAACTGCCCGCCCGCGAACACCTGGCTGATGGTGCCCTCGAGCTTGACGTGATCGTCCCGCTTCTCTTCTTCGGGCTCGCCGAAGGAGGGGCGGCCTCTGCCGCGCCGTCCACCACCTCGCCCGCTGTTCCTATTCGCCAAATTCCTACTCCTTGGGTGCGCCGCCCTCGTGAAGACGCCCTCGCGAGAGAGCTGGCTGCACGAGCAGCTTCGAAGGTCCGTCGTGGATGGGCGTGCTCCGTTTCAGAGCATCCGCCGTCCACCTGGGACGTTCGGCACGCGCAGGGTAACACCACGGCCCTCGCTGGCAAGGCGACACGCGCGCGCGGCGCGAGCTGACACACGCGCCAGCGCGACGACACGGCGCACGTGGGTGGAGCCCCCCCGGAGACTCGCTCCGCCCCGGTCAACGACGGGCTTGCTGCTGCCGACGCTTCGCGACGGCGCCACGCACCTTCATGATCCCGTCGAAGACCTTCATGTAGGCGTTCGTGGCCGTCCCGGCGTCCTTGGGTTGGTAGCTGTCCACCACGTAGGGCACGTACATGCTGCGGCGCAGGCTGCGCGCGCCGTCGTAGGGTGAGCCCTTGACGCGATGCCACATGCGTCCGTCGTGCACCGTGAGGTCCCCCGGCCAGGTCTCGATCATGACCTCGCGCGGGTCGTCGTCGTTGCTCACGAAGTGCACCTTGTGGAAGACCGTGTCCAACGCGCTCTGCGTGTGCGTCCGGGGGATCACGCGCAAGCCGCCGTCGGATGGACGGATGCGGTCGAAGTGCAGCCCCACGTTCAGCATGGGCCCCGGCATCTCGCGGTTGTAGAACACGTCACGCAGCGCGTCGGTGTGCCACCCCAGATCGGGGCGCAGGCTTCCCGGTAGGTTGATGTAGCGGTTGAAGACAACGCCATCCTTCTCGCGTGTGCCGATGCGTGCGTCCTCACCGATCAGTCGCCGGATGGGCTCGAAGCGCGCGTCGGTGACGAAGGCCTCCAGCCACTCGGAGTAGAACGACGAGAAGCCCATGCGCTGCAGGAACGGCTTCCCGTCCGCGCCCGTGCCGAACCACACCGGCACCCCACAGACGGTCTCGATGCCCTCGCGCAGCAGCTTGGCCTCCACCTGATCCACCTCGTCGAGCACGCGCGCCACCTCCTCGGGCGTGGCCACGCGCGCAAACACGATGCAGCCGTTCAGCTGCAGGAACGCGTACTGGACCGGCGTGATGATGTCGCGCAGCTGAAACCGAGTGCCGAGCGGCAGCTCGCTCGCCAGCTTGCGCGCGTCCACGGGGGGGAGCGTCAGCAGGTCCGACTCATCGAGTGGGGGTGCCTCGTCCTCGAACACCTGGGGGCCCGGGAGGTGCTTGGACGACGAGCCCGCGATCGCGCTGGCCGCGGGGGGGTGTGGGTCGAGCGCGGAGAGGGATGGCGTGGTGGCCTGGGCCGTGGTGACTGGCGTGGCGGTGGTGGTCATGGCGAGCCTCGGAGGGTTGGGAGACGGCGGTGATGAGAGGTGAACGGGTGGGTCGCTCAAGGAGGGGGCAAGAGCGTGCTCAGCGCGAGGGCCACGAGGTGCTCGGCGACGGCCGCGCGTGCGGCCTCCGCGTCGTGCGCACCCGTGGACGCTGCGAGCTCGGCCTCGCCGCTGATGGCGTAGCGACCGACGAGGAACACGAGGCTCTGCAGCGGGAGCCGGAGCGCGGGAGCCGGGACGCCCCCGTAGCCAGACAACAGCGAGGAGGCGGCGTCCAGATAGGGAACCAGCAGCTGCTCGCGGTGGCCCGGATCGATCTCGCCAGACTCCAGCACTCCGCGCAGCGCAAAGCGTGCGGCGTCCCGATGTTCGCACGCGAAGCGGAACGCCATCCGCACGGCCGCGTCGACCGCAGCGCGGGGGTCCTGCGCGCGCAGGAACAGGGGGGCCAGGTGGCCTCGCAGCTCGGCCAGCTCGGCCATGGTGGTGGCGCGACAGGTGTCGAACAGCTCGTCCTTGCTGCCGAAGTAGTGGTTGACCATCCCGAGGCTGACGCCCGCCTCACGGGCGATGTCGCGCACCGAGGTCTGTCCCCGGCCGACATCGGCGAAGAGACGCAGCGCGGCAGCCAGGATGCGGGCCCTGGTGGCTTGGGCGTCGGCGTTGGCGGGTCGAGCCATGCGGGTGAGAGTAATCGAACGTTCGTATGATAGCAAGAACTAATCATACGTACGATTCATTTTCTCGGAAGTGGGTGATTGACATCACAGACCAGCATGCGAGCGTTCGGCCAGATGCTCGACCTCGCCCGCTTGAAGCGAATTCGCCTCACTCCCGAGCCGCTCGGGCAGCGTCTGGTCGGCGGCGTCCTGCTCCACGCCAACTACAACGTCCCGCCCGGAAACGTGCGCATCGACGTCGAGGGGCTGGAGCGTATCCCCCAGGAGCCGGTCATCTTCGCGATGAACCACACCGACAAGTACAACTACTTCCCGTTCCAGTACTACCTGTGGAAGCGCACCGGACGCCTCACCGCGACCTGGGTCAAAGGCAAGTATTACGAGAGCCGCGCGGTAGGCTCGTTCATGGAGTGGACAAACCAGCTCCCGACGGTCTCTCGGGGCTACATCATCGCTCGAGACTTCCTGAGCACCGTCGGACGCAAGCCCACGGTGCCCGAGTATGACGCGCTGCGGCATTGGGTCGATGACGCGGCGGCCATCGATCGCCAGCCGGGCCCGACGCCTGCCGTCGAGGTCCCCTCCGAGCTGCTACGCCAGGCTCGCAGCGTACTCGGCTGCCCCTTCGAGCCGTCCCAGCACAGCTACGCGGAGGCCGTCAACGCCACGTACGCCGCGATGATGCGTGAGTTCATCGGGCTCCACGAGCAGGCCTTCGGCTGTGGCCTCGACCTCCTGATCTTCCCCCAAGGCACCCGCTCGGTGGCGCTGACTCGCGGGCACGTCGGCTTGGCCCAAGTGGCCCTGCGCTACAAGAAGACCGTCGTGCCCATCGGGTGCAGCGGCAGCGACCTCCTCTACCCCGGGGAGAGCCCCTGGGCCAAGCCCGGACACGTTCGTTACCGCATCGGCGAGCCAATCGCCTACGGGGCCGTCCCCGACTGCACGATCGACGTGCCCTACGAGCCGTTCACGCCAGCCGCAGAGCACGCCCACCGCGCCGTGTTCCAGCGCCACGTCGACTTCGTCATGGACCGCATCAACGACCTGCTCGAGCCGCGCTACCAATACGGCGGCGACCCCGAGGGCACCGTGGTCGCAGGCACGGAGCGCTTCCTCTGAGCGCGCAGCAAGCCGAGCTGTACGCGCTCTTGCACCGCGGCACGGAGGGCGACGTGGACTTCTATCGGGGGGTCTGCGTGGGCGTCTCTTCCGTGCTGGAGCTGGGCGTGGGCTCGGGGCGCATCGCGGCGGCGCTCGCGCGTGACGGTGTGAGCGTCGTGGGCGTGGAGCGCGACGAGGACGTCGTCCGGCTGGGCCGACGGCTGCATCCGTCCCCGCGCATCGAGTGGATCGTGGGGGACATGCGTGACGTCCAGCTGGGGCGGCGCTTCGAACGCATCCTGCTGCCGTACAACGGGCTCTTCACCCTCGCGACCGACGACGACGTGCACGCGTGCTTCGAGAACGCCGCGCGGCACCTGACGGACGATGGGTACTTCGTGTTCGACTTCTGGGTGGCAGACCCGTTCCACGAGCACGGCGAGGCAGACCCGGACGGCGGCGACGACCTCGACGAACGAGATGGTGGCGGCGATGGCGATGGCGATGGCGATGGCGGTGATGAGCCGGTCGCCGAGATCCGCTACGAAGGACGCGACTACGACGTCTACGAAGCTACCCGCTGGGACCGCGCAGCGCAGCGTGTGGACGCGACGTACCGCTTCGTTCCTCGTCGTGGAGGTGAGACGCTGCGCAGCGAGGTGATGAGCCGCTACGTACTGACGAAGCAGCTCGAGCCCCTGCTGCATGCTGCCGGGCTCGAGCCGCTGGTACGCCACGGCGACTTCGACCAGAGCGCGTGGGACGAGGACTGTGAGCGCATGATCGTGACGGCGCAGCTCCGTCGCCCCGATCGCGCGTGAGCCGACCAGACTTCGCAGGCGGCGCGAGCCGTGGCGGCGCCGTGAGGTCGAGAGCCCCGCGTGTCTCCGGCGACCCCAGCATGAAGTGATGCGCCAACGCGCAGACGCTGATGGTACCCTCGGCGAAGCACATGGACCTGCTTCACTACGACTCGCAGCCGACGCACGTCGTCGGCATCATCGGTGGCGCCGTGGCCGGCTCGGAGGCGGCGGCGCTGTGCGCAGCGAAGGGCGCCATCGCGGTGGTCTTCGAGCAGGGCGCACGCCCCTACGGCAAGATCGAAGACGGTTTGCCGCGCTGGCACGACAAGCTGCGCCAAAAGGAGTACGAGCGGATCGACGCGAACCTGACGCGCGAAGGGGTGTACTTCGTGCCAAACACGAAGATTGGGCAGCACGTCGAACTGGCGACCCTGTGTCGCGACTACGGGCTCAGCGCCATCCTCTTGGCAAACGGCGCCTGGCGCGACCGGCCGCTACCCATCGATGGCATCGACGCGTACGTGGGGCGCGGCCTGCTCTACCAGAACCCGTTCGTGTACTGGTTCAACCACTATCACGAGACCGAGTACGACGGCCCGCGCTACGAGGTCGTTGACCGCGCCGTGGTGGTCGGCGGCGGGCTCGCGTCGGTCGACGTGGTGAAAGTCATCAACCTGGAGCTGTACGCCGCAGCCCTCCGCGAGCTGGGCCACGAGGTGGACCTGACCGAGCTGGAGGTCAAGGGCATCCCCAAGATCTGCGAGGACCACGGGGTCGACCCGGCGTCGCTCGGCATCCACGGCGCGACCTTGTACTACCGCCGCAGCATGGAGGAGATGCCCGTCGCGACCGCGGACGATCCGTCGCCCGAGCAAGAACTGAAGCTGCGCGCGGCCCGCGTGAAGATCATGGAGCGGGTGATGCGCAAGTACCTCGTCCACTTCGAAGGGAACGCGGCCCCCGCGGGCGCCCTCACGGCGGACGGTCGTCTCACGGGCCTGCGCTTCAGCCGCACGGAGGTCGTCGACGGTCGCGTCCGTGTCATCGAGGGCGCCGACTTCGAGGTGCAGGCGCCGTTGGTGGTGTCCTCGATCGGCAGCGTGCCAGAGCCGCTGCCGGGCATCCCCACGCGAGGCGAGCTCTACGACTATGCCGACTGGAAGACGGGCGCCGTGCGAGACAGGCAGGGCATCTTCGGGCTCGGGAACGTGCTGACCGGCCAGGGCAACATCAAGGACAGTCGGCAGAACGCCCTCGAGATCAGCGAGCAAGTGGCGAGCGCGTTCTTGGGCGTGGGTGAGGCGGGCGACGAAGTGACCCGCGGCGTGCGGGTGGACGTCGAGCCTGCGGTGGAGGCTGCGCTGCACGGCCGCACGCTCGGCGCGGACGAGGTGCGCAAGGTGGGAGCGCTCGTCAGCGAGCGTCATGTGGCCGTCGGGTACACCGACTACCGTAGCTGGATCGGCGCACACCGACCGGGTTGAGCGCAGCCAGGGTCCGGCTACCCGCGCGTCGCCCGGGCGGTAGCGAGGGGTCGGGCGCTCCTCGGTGCGGGGCCACGCCGCGTCGGGCGCGCGCGTCGCTCAGGGTGGGGTGGAGAGCGCCACGGTGAACGCGAACACGAACTGCGCCAGATAGTAGAGCGGCAGGCCCCAGAGGCGGTTGCCAAAGCCCGCACCGAGGAACCGATCACGCGCGACGGAGATGTCGGACCCGTAGAAGGCAAGCGCCCCCAGGGGCACGGCCAGCTGACCGTTCCGGCCGAAGTGACCGACAGCGAGCGCCACCATCAGCGAGATGATCGCCATGTAGGCCAGCACGGGACCGCGCATGGTGTCCTCGACGTGACGCAGGATCCACGTGCCCACCGCGAGACCCACCAGCAGCATCACGGCGACACCACCACCGAACCACACGGCGTCGACCCCGCCCAGCACGAAGGCCGCCGCGAAGGCGATGTGCGCGAAGAGAAAGCTGAGCAACCCTGCCAGAAAAGGCCCCCGCGAACGCCACATGAGGAACACGTCGCCGAAGAACGAGAACACGAGCGCCGTGAAGAGCGCGACGTGGAACGCGCGGCCGTAGACCTGTCCCGTGAGCGCGACCCCGAGGAAGCCGATGGACGCGAGGGGCTTCGACAACAGGACCTGCCGCGTCCGCTCGCGCCTCTCGCCGTGCAGCACCAAGGCGAGCGCGACGCCGCTCACGAGCGTGAACAGCAGCGCTGCTGTGTTCAAAGTCGGACCTCGCCCCGCCCGATCCCCTCCCAGAGCTCGCTCGTGAGCGGCACGTACGCGTTGTCCTGCAAGAGATAGAGCGGGTCGGACACGACGCTCGGATCTGCGCCCTCGTGCTTGAGGTGGTTCTTCTGCACCTTGAACGTCCCGGTCGTCTCCATGGCGCCCAGCACCCGTACGAAGCGCGGGCGCGCGTAGCTCGGGAGCGCCTCGGCCTCCTTGCACAGCTCAGCGAGGTCCACCTTCTGCCCAGGCTCCGGGACGACAGCGACGAGACCGCACGCGCCCTCCTGGTTTGGGATGCGCACGCCGACCACGGTGGCCTCGGCCACGCTCTTCGCCTGCGCCAGCACGTCGGCGACCTCGGCGGTGGAGACGTTCTCGCCACGCCAGCGGAAGGTGTCGCCGATGCGGTCGACGAAGTAGTAGAAGCCAAGCTCGTCGCGGCGCAGCAGGTCACCCGAGCGGAAGTAGCGGTCGCCCCGCTCGAACACGTCCGTCAGCACCTTCTTGCGCGTGGCCTCTTCGTCCGTGTAGCCGCGGAACTCGGTCGCGGGGGTATTGATGACACCCAGCTTGACCAGGAGCTCGCCCGGCTCGCCGGGGGCCGCGGGCACGCAGAAGCCCTGAGCGTCACGCACGTGTTCGTCGGCCTCCACGTCGTACTTCGCGAGCGTCATCCAGCCCATCCCGTTCATGGGCATGCGGCCCACGGCGCCACGCTTGCCGCTGAAGTTGAGCAAGAAACCGGGGGCCTCGGTGGCGGCGTAGAACTCGCGCACATCCGCGATCCCGAAGCGGTCCTGGAAGGGTCCCCAGACGTCCGGCCGCAGACCGTTGCCGACCGCCACGCGCAGCGTGTTGCCGTGCTCGTCCGGGTGCTCGGGGGTGTTGACCAGGTAGCGGCAGAGCTCGCCGATGTAGAGCATGGCCGTGGCGCGGTAGCGCTTGACGTCGCTCCAGAAGTTCGTTGCGCTGAACGTGGCGCGCATGGCGCAAGGGACGCGCCCCACGATGCTGGCGCCGATGCCGATGATGAAGCCGCTGGCGTGGTAGAGGGGCAGCACGCAGTAGAGCTTGTCGCCGGGCTTCCAGTCGAACATCAGCGGACCGAAGGCCGACGCGGCGGAGAGCGCGCGTCCGTGCGAGATGCGGCAGGGCTTGGGGAGACCTGTGGTGCCCGACGTGTAGATGTAGATGAAGTCGTCGTCCACGTTGAGCTGGGCCGGCGGGAACGGCGCGGCGGGCGCCTGCTCCAGCTCGGTCTCGAGCGCCCCGCGCCCGTAGGTGACCACGTCCAGCTCCGAGAGGTCGTCGCGCTCCGACAGCGCAGCGGCCAGGGGCGCTTCGCACAGGACCACGCGCGCCTTGCTCACCAACAGCGCGTGCGACAGCGGGCGCCCGCGCAGGTTGCTGTTGATCATGGCGGTCGTGGCCCCGGCGCGCGTTGCCGCCAGCACGATGGCCACGTACGTGGGAGAGTTTGTGCCCACCAGGGCGAGCACGTCGCCCGGACGCACGCCGTGGGCGCGCAGCACGTGGGCGATGCGCGAGGTCTTACGCTCCAGCGCGCGCCACGTCAGCTGCTCGTCGCCCATCTCGAGGGCCAGGTCGAGCGGCGCTTCCTGGGCGTTCTGCTGCACGACCTCGAGCAACGTGGTGCGCTCCCCACGGCGCATCTGCACCATGAACGGCAGCGTGTGGCGCGCGGCTCGCGGCAGGAGGGCCAGCTCCGCGCGTACCGAGTCGCGCCACTCCGCGTGGGCGGCGTTCTGGGCCGCCCCCTTCATGACATCCGTGACGTTCTGGAGGAAGGCAAGGGGGCTGAACGAGCTACTCATGCGCGGGAGGATACGCCAAGCGGCGGCGTTCGGGCCAACCGACGCGCGCGCCGGCGCGCCTCGGGCACGCGCAGCAGAAATGGCGGTCCTTCGATGCCTGCTGGGCTACACTTCCGACGGAAGCACGGGCACCAAGCGCCCCGCCGCCTTCACTCCCGACGAAGTGGCCCTACACTCGGGGCCACACGGAGACGACCGATGCCGACCTGGTCCGATGTTCAAGAGTACGCGCGCTCCAAGTACGAGCTCACGGAAGACAATGAAAACAGCTTCAAGCTGATCTTCGAGTACCAGAATGACCGCCTGCAGGCCGTCATCGTCTCGCGCTTCGAGGCCATGGGCCGGGAGTGGGTGGACTTCGCGTCGGCCTGCGCCAAGCGTGAGGACCTCGACCCCGAGGTGGCCCTGCAGCGCAACTTCGGCTTCGCCGTCGGCGGGCTGTGCCTGGACAAGGGCGTCTACGTGGTGCGCTACAGCGTGCAGCTGGACACCATGGACATGGACGAATTCGAGCTACCACTGCACGTGGTGGCCCGCACCGCCGACAAGCTGGAGCAAGAGATCACCGGCAAGGACGAGTTCTGATGAGCGAGCAGCGCTTCCCCTTCAGCGGCATCCCGACGGGATGGTACATGGTCGGCACCAGCGACGAGCTGAAGCCCGGCGCCGTGCTCACGCGCAAGTACTTCGGCACCGAGCTGGTGCTGTTTCGGACGGAGAAGGGGGTCTTCCGCGCGAGTGACCCGTTCTGCCCGCACCTCGGCGCGCATCTGGGGCAAGGCTCCGTGTGTGGTGAGGAGCTCAAGTGTCCGTTTCACGGGTTCAGGTTCGACACCGACGGGAACTGCACCGGCACCCCGTACCCGGGCGGGCGCCCCCCGCGCAAGGCCAGCCTGCGGCTCTACCCCACGCGGGAGCTGAACGGGATGCTGCTGGCGTTCTACGACGCGCTCGGCCGCGAGCCCACGTGGGAGGCGCCTGAGCTGGACACGGGCGTGTCCCCCGGCTTCCGCTGGAACAGCTTCGAGCTCAACAGCCACCCACAGGAGACCAGCGAGAACAGCGTCGACATCGGACACTTCGCCATCCTGCACGACTTCATGGAGCCGCGCTCCGAGGGGTCGCTCGAGCTGGATGGCCCGCTGCTGCGCACGAAGTACAGCGTGAAGCGGCGTCTCGACTTCCTGGGCATGCCCAATCGCGGGCTGGGCGCCAGCTTCAACGTCTTCGTGTACGGCCTCGGCTACTCGCTGGTGGAGGCGCACATCCCGCACGTCAAGCTGGACCTCAAGTTCCTCATCATGGCCACGCCCATCCACGACTCGCGCATCCACCTGCGCGTCGGGGCCACCACCAGCCGGTATGCCGTGCCCGGCTTGACCCAGCTCGCGCAGCGCATCGCCCTGCACTTCCTCACGCTCGAGGTCTCGGCCGACGTGCCCATCTGGGAGGCCAAGCGCTACGAGGCGAAGCCTGCCCTCGCGCAGGGAGACGGAGAGATCGCGGCCTACCGCCGCTGGGCCGAGCAGTTCTATCCGCCGACGGAGGGCGGCAAGGGCAAGGTCGCCCTGCCCGTCGCGTCGTAGGTCGCCGTCCGAGCGCGACGATCGCCGAGCGTGGGAGGCCGCCTCACCCTGGGCGATTGAGCGTTCCGTCGGGGCGGAAGCGGCCCCGCGCGCGCGCCTTGTCGCGCGTGAACGACTGCAGGTCGAGGCCATCGCGCTCGCCCCGCATGAGGCGCATGGCGCCAGCGTAGGCGATCATCGCGGCGTTGTCCGTGCACGACGAGCGCGGAGGCACGTGCACCGAGACACCCGCGCGCGCGCCCAGCCTGACGGCGGTCTCGCGCAAGCCGCGGTTGGCCGCGACGCCGCCCCCGAGCACCAAGTTGGACACGCCCTCGGCCTGACAGGCCGCGACCCCCTTGCGCGCGAGGGTCTCCACCACCACGCGCTGGAAGGAGGCGCACGTGTCCGCGAGGGCCTGGCCGGTCGGGACGCCTTCGAGCTCGACGCGCCGCGCAATCGCCGTCTTGAGCCCCGAGAAGCTGAACTCGAGTGAGCCCCGTTGGGCCATGGGCATGGGCAGCGAGATGGCGTTGGGGTCGCCAGTGGCGGCGAGCCTATCCACCGCAGGCCCGCCCGGGTAGCCCAAGCCCAGGAGCTTGGCGCACTTGTCGAACGCCTCCCCCGCTGCGTCGTCGCGCGTTTGGCCGAGCAGCGTCGTCTCGAGGGGGGCGTCTACGCGGTAGAGTGCGGTGTGGCCGCCGCTGGCGAGCAACGCCACGAAGGGGTACGGGGGCGGATCAGGGTGCGGCCCTTCGCCCCGGCGCAAGTAGACGGCCAGCAAGTGACCGTCCAGGTGGTTGACCCCCACGAACGGCTTGCCCGCGTCGAACGCGAGGGCCTTGGCGAACTGGATGCCCACCAGCAGCGCGCCCGAGAGCCCAGGGCCGTTGGTCACGGCGACCGCGTCGACGTCGGCCAGCCCCCCGGGGAGCACGGCGAGCGCCTGCTGCACCACGGGCACGATGCTCTCGAGGTGCGCGCGCGAGGCGATCTCGGGCACCACGCCTCCATAGGGCGCGTGCAGCCGCACCTGGCTCGCCACCACATCGGACAGCACTTCGCCATCGCCTCGCACCAGCGCAGCCGCGGTCTCGTCGCACGAGCTCTCGATGCCGAGGACTATCACAAGCGCTTCCGCTCCAGCGAGAACACACCGAAGTAGTCACAGCCGCCGGCCGCGATCTGGTCACAGTCGTTTGGGTCGCAAGCGTTCTGGCCCGAGCCTGCGATGATGCGCACCTCCACCCGCTCGGAGCGCAACAGCGACACGAACGCCATCACGTCGCGGCCCGCGAGCGGGCCGCTGATGGGCGAGAGGGAGAAGATGTAGTTCTTGACGCGGCCGTCGCCGGGGACCTCGAAGCGTGAGAGCTGGTCGTGCTGGAGCGCCTCGATCGCGATCAGAGGCACGTTCGTGAACGTCGGTTGGCCACAGGCCTCGCCCGACGAGGACAGCGAACCGGCGACGGCCTGGACGTTCTCGGGATCGAAGGTCATGTGCAGCTCCGTCTCGGCGCCGAAGCCGCGACGGATGAACGAACACCGCGCGAGATCGTCGCAGTCCCGGTCGTCCGGGCCGAAGACAGGCCCGACCAGCTCGTGCTCCACGCCGGTGTCGAAGCCGTCGAGCTGGACGCACCCCACCAGCCCCAGCAGGCAGACGGCCGGGGCGAGCAACGACGACAGCGAGGCGCGGAGCTCGTGACGGGGGTCGTTGGCGGGCACGGCGGCATGGTAGCACCCCGCGGCCTCACGCCACCAGCGGAGCCACGTGCGTCGCCCTCGGGTCAGGGCGCGCTACAGCGAGGCCGCGAAGCCCGCGTAGCGGTAGACGCCGTCGGCGTCGCCAGCTTCGGCTGCGAGGCGCCCCGCTGCGCGAAAGCGCGAGACCGCCGCGTGCGCGTCACCACGCTTCGACTCGAGCACGCCGAGCACCCCGAGAGCGCGGGCCGAGAGGGCGGGCAACGAGGCCGCGCGCGCCAGCTGCTCCACATCCGTGAGGCCGAGGATGGCCTCCGCCACGTCCCCGTGGTCGGCCTGGGCTTCGCTCAGCTCGAGCCTCGCTCGCAGCACGACGGCAGGCGCGGCGTTCACTTCCGTGAACAGCTCGACCGCACGGCGGAAGGCGATCACGGCATGCGTGGCGTTGCCGTCGGCCCGACGGATGCGGCCGATGGTGAGCTGCACCTCGGACTCGATCTCCGGATTCACGCCGGCGACGCGCTCCAGCGCAAGCCCGCAGTGACGCATCGCGTCGCGTCCGCGCTCGCGCCGCAAGGACACGCGCGCGAGGTCCACCAACATACGGATGTGCTCGGAGCTGGTGGGGGCGACCAGGTCCAGCGCCTCGCGCAGCACGCCGTCCGCGCCAGCCAGGTCGCCCACCAGCTCGAGCGCGCGCCCGAGCTTTCGGCTGAACGTGACGAGCGCGGCGTCCATCATCATGTCACCCGTCTCGAGGACCTCGCGGCGCGCCACCTCCAGCGCGCGCCGATAGCCGAGCACCGCGCCCACACCGTCGCCGCGGGACAGCGAGGCGTCCCCCATGCGCTCGAGCACCATCAGGCCCATCATGGCCTCGCCCGTGCGATACGCGTGCTCTGCCAACACCTCGGTGGACGCACCCGAGGCCTGACGCATGGCGAGCGCCGCGCGATGTAGCTCGCGCCGAGCCTCTGCGGGGATGAACGCCTCCGCCAAGTCCCGCACGAACGGGTGCGTAAAGCGGACGGTGTCCCCGTCTCCCTGCGCCAACAGGCCCGCCTGCACGAGCTCGCCGAGCCCCGCGTGGTGGGCCGCCTCCGTGATGCCCTGCAGCTCCGACGTCTCGCACTCCGTGCCGAGCACGGCGGCGGCCTGCAACATGCGGCGCGCCGAACCGCCGATGCGATCGAAGCGCAAGCCTACGGCGTCCGCCAGTCGGGGAGGCAACACCTCCTCGTTCTTGTTGGCCCCCAGCGCGAGGATCTGCTCCAGGTAGAGGGGCAACATGCGCTTTGCAAGCGCCCCCTCCGAGGGCCGCGCGGGTCCCACGGGGGCGGAGGCCTTCCCAGCCAGGAACAGACCCGTCTCTTCGACGTCGAGCCCGCGGAGCACGATGGGCTCGGGATCCCCGTAGCGCTCGCGGCCGATGGTGACGAGCAGCGAGGACACGCCCTCGAGCGCGGTCGGAAGCGACGCCGCACAGAGCTGTGTGAGTCCATCGCAGCGCTGCAGATCGTCGATGACCAACATGGCGCGCCGCGCGTTCTGACGCGACATCGAGAGCACCAGCGCCGCCGCCACCGCCGCCGCCGCCGCGCCGCTGCGCCCCGCGTTGTCCGCTCCCGGGAGCCCCTTGGGGTCCAGCACGTCGTCGATGCCCGCCTGCGCCAGCGCGTCGAAGCCGTTCCCCTCGGTAGCCAGCTCGCGGAACCGCTCTTCGGGCACCCCGAGCAGCGTCTTCAGCAGCGCGATGACGCCGTGATAGGGCACCGGCGCCCCGCTGGGATGCGCGCCGCCGACCGCGATGACCACGTCGCCTCGCTCGGCGAGCACGCGCCCCGCCTCTTGGACGAGGCGCGTCTTGCCCACACCAGGCTCACCGTCGATGCGTGTCCACAGCGTCCGGCCCGTCGCCCGATCGCACATCTCCACGAGCCGCGCCAGCTCGGTCGCCCGGCCCACGAGCGGCCGCTGGTCGAGCAGAACGGGGTAGAACGAGCGACGCGACGTGCGCGGTGGCGTCACTGCGGGAGGACCCAGGTGGCTGGGCATGCGTGCGCCGCACGCCCCGCAGAAGCGCATACCAGACGGATTGAGCTCGCCGCACGCGCCGCAGCGCGTGGAGCCCTTCATCGACTTGATCTCTTCCATGGCGGCGCGCAGCGCCTCTTGCATGGCGAGGGCGTCAGGGAACCGGTCGTCGGGGTCTTTCTCCAGCGCGCGGAGCACGATCTCGGCGAGCGAGTCGGGGATGCCGCGATGCGGCACCACCTCACGCGGGTCGGGCACGGGGTCGTTCAGGTGACGCAGCACGACCTTGGTGGGCGTGTCGTCGATGAACGGGAGCTGATCGCACAGGAGCTCGAACAGCATCACACCCAGACTGTAGAGGTCCCCGCGCCCGTCTACCGCGTCCCCGCGGCCTTGCTCTGGCGACATGTAGTCGGGCGTACCGCACACGAGTCCGGGGCGCGTGATGGACGTCTCGCCCCCCACGATGGTCGCGAGCCCGAAGTCGACGACCTTGACCAGGTCGCTGCCCGAGCGCGTGCGCGTGAGGATGATGTTCTCGGGCTTGAGGTCCCGGTGGACAATCCCCAGCTGATGCGCTTCCCCGAGCGCGTCGAGCACGGCGATGAGGATGTTGCACACACGCCGGAACGGCAGCGGGCCCTCCTCGTGCATCACCAGCGAGAGGTCGCGCCCCGTGAGGTGCTCCATCGCCAGATAGAGGATGCCGTCCTCGGTGCGACCGAAGTCGATGATGCTGACGCTGTTCGGGTGGTTCAGGCGGCTGGCGGCGCGCGCCTCTTGGTAGAAGCGGGCCACCGTCTGATCGTCGCCGAGCAGATGCGGGTGGATGACCTTGATGGCGACCGTGCGGCCGAGCGTGCCCTGCTCGGCGCGGTACACGCGGCCCATGCCGCCAACGCCCACGATCTCCTGAAGCGTGTACGAGCCACCGACGGTGCGACCGATCAGCGGGTCCGAGGAGCCCGAAGAGCTTTCGTCCGGTAGGCGAGCGCCACAAACCGCACAAAATCGGTCGGATTCATCGGCGGCCGTACCGCAGTGCTGGCAAACTCGCACCGGCGGAGGATATAGGATGTGGTTCGAACCTCAAAGAAATCATGTAAATGCCCGCCCCCACCGTAGCTGACCCGGCCGTCGCCTCTCCCCGCATGGAGGCCGCCGCGTTCCGCCGGCTCGCCGTGTTCGCGTCCGGCACGGCCTTCGCGCTGGCAGCCGCGCTGCCCGGCGCGCTCACCGCTGGGGTCAGACCGCCCCACGCGCTCGGCCTGCTCGCGCCGCTGCTGCTCGTCGCGCTGTTGTGGACGCCCGCGACGCGCTCCGCGCTCGGCCTCTTGGTGCTGTACCCGCTGACCGTGGGCGCATCCGCCGCGTGGAGCCAAGGCGCGACCCCGTCGGCGCTTGCCGCGGTGATGATCGCGGGCACGTGGGCTGCGTACGCGACCCTGGCGCTGCGTCACCTGCGTCCCGCTTCGACTTGGACCGTTGCCCACCACGCCATCGTGGATGCACTACCGGCCCCCCCGCCGCGCCAGCGCATCACCCGGATCGCCTATTGGAGCGTGCTGCTCGCCGGCGGCCTGATGTTGGCGCTGGTCGCGCCGATGCTCGGGTCGGACGCACGCTACCGCGCCACTTGGGGCGACGCCGCCCTCGGCGCCAGGCTCTTGGTCGCAGTGGTGGGCGGCGCGACCGCCGTCGGTTCGGTAGGCGCCATCGCGGCCAAGGGGCTGCGGCAGCGCCCCGCCGACCCCACGCAGACGCTCACTCGCACTCGCCGACGAGCGCTGCTCTACCTCGTCGCGGCTGCCGCGTTCGGTGGCGTCGCGTGGGCCATCGGGCTGCGAAAGTAGCCACGCGTAGGGAGGCGCGCCCGTGGACCGGGCGCGCCGCAGACATCACTGCGCGAGCTTCATGAGCTTGGGCAGGTTCATGGCGAGGTTGAGATCACCGTCGATGGTGATCTTGCCACCCATGAACGCCGCCATCGGGTCGAGGGAGCCGTCCAGCATGGACAGCCAATCCTCGCTGCTGACCGTGATCTTGGCGCCAGCGGCGTCGTTGGGCTCGCGGCTGAGGAAGTCCGCGGTGCGACCCGACGAGAGGTCGAGCACGTACACGCCCTCTTCGGCGCCCGTGATGTTGAACTGGAAGATGGCGTCCGCCTCGGTCGCGGCAGCGGGGTTGGCGGTCGCGGCGGCGCTGACCTTCTCGAAGAACTCGTTCACTGTCGTCATGGGGCACTCCTCAGTCGTTGCTTGAGACTGTTGGGGAAGGGGTCACCGCGACGCTTGGTGCTGATGCGGCGCGGCGAGAGGTTTGTAACTGATCTCGGCCCGCCACGCCCCACAAAAAGTGAATGACGATTCAGTCGCACCGATTGTGGGACGTGCGGCTAACGACGCGACGGACGAGCGCATAGGATGGCGCGATGCACGTGGTGATCGTGGGCAACGGGGTGGCAGGCATGGAGGCGGCGCTGACCGTGCGTGCGCTCGACCCGCACGCGAAGGTGACGCTGGTCTCGGAAGAGTCGGACCACTTCTTCTCGCGTACGGCCCTCATGTGGGTGGCCTCGGGGCAGATGAGCCACCGCGACATCGAGCCGCTCGAGCGCGACGCGTACCCACGCCGCGGCCTCGAGCGCCTGCGTGCACGCGCCGTCGGCGTCGACGTCGAACGCAGCGGCCTGCGACTCCTCGGTGGAGAGACCCTCTCGTACGACCGGCTGCTCATCGCGTGCGGCTCACGCCCACGTCCCGGGCCGTGGCCCGGCAGCGATCTGCGTGGCGTCGGTCACTTCGTCACGCTGCAGGACCTCGAGTGGTACGAGGCCGAGCTGCACGGCGGGCCCAGCCACGCGGGTGGCCCGCCTCGCGCAGATCAGCACCTGGCTGCGTGTCCCCCCGACTCGCCGTATCGTCGCCGTGAGGTCGCTGCGCGAACGCGGGGGTCCCTGAGCCAGGCCCCCGCCGTGATCGGGGGTGGGCTGATCGGCATCGAGGCCGTGGAGGTCGCGCACGCGAGGGGGCTGCACCCGCGCTTCTTCATCCGCGACGAGTGGTTCTGGCCGATGGCCATCGACGCCGCCGAGGCGGGATGGATCACGGAGCGCATGCGCGCCCATGGGGTCCACGTGCACCTCGAGCACGAAGTCGAACGCTTGGAGGGCGACGCCCACGGCAACGTGGCGCGCGTGGTCACCGACCGCGGGAGCTACGACGCAGACTGCGCCGTGATCGCCATCGGCGTCGTCCCGAACACGGCGTGGCTGTCGGGGTCCGGCGTGGCACTCGACCACGGAGGCGGCGTCATCGTGGACGCGCAGCAGCGCACGAACGTTCCGAACGTGTACGCCGCGGGCGACTGTGCCTCGGTGCGCTGGGTCACCGGCGCGCAACGCCCCGAGCAGCTCTGGTACACGGGCCGCGACCAAGGGCGCGTGGCGGCGCGCGCCCTGCTGGGGGACACGGGGCCCCGCGCGACCTACGCGCGCCCCACCTGGTACAACAGCGCCAAGCTGATGGACATCGAGTACACGACGGTCGGGCTCGTGAACATGCAGCAGCCGGGTGAGCGCGAGTGGTTCTTCGAGGAGCGCTCGGACGTGCGCAGCACCACGCGCATCGTGTACACCGACGCGGGCGTGATCGGCTTCAACATGCTGGGCCGGCGCTGGGACCACAGCGTGCTCGCCGGCTTCATCGACCAGGGGCGCTCGCTCACGTACGCCCTCGAGCACCTCCACGAAGCGGCGTTCGACACGGAGCTCGTGCCGCCCCTCGTGCTCCCCAAGGAGCGCGGCCCACACCCCGAGTTCCAGGCCCATTAGGCGCGGGGCGAGAAGGGAAGACCGATGGACCTCCAAGGACAGAACGGGCTCCTCTCCACCTACCGCGAGGGCTACCGCGCGCGGGGGCCGCTGGCGTGGCTCGTCGCCGCCTCGCTCGTGGGGTTCTACACGGTGCTGTACTGGGAGGACCGGCTGAGCGCGTCCCTGGGCCGGCCGTTGACGACGGTCGCCGAGGCGCTGCATCTGCGCAACCGCTGGTACCTCTACGGGTTCCTGTACTGCGTCGCCATGCTGGCGGGGGGCGCGTACTACCTGCGGAGGCACGGGAACAGCCGCTACAACCGCGTGCGCATCGCGGTCAACGTCACGGTGCAGGTGGTGCTCGGGTTCACCCTGCCCTTCGTCATGCCCCTGTTTGATGGGCCCGAGTTCTACTTCAGCTACTTCTGGCCGCTGAAGTACGACTACCTCTACCCGCAGACGCTCGTGCAGCTGCCCACGTACCTGTCCGTCTACGCGGTGCTCGGCAGCGTGGTGGCCGCGCCGGCGCTATCGTACTTCTTCGGCAAGCGCTGGTACTGCTCGTGGGTGTGCGGCTGCGGCGGGCTGGCCAACACCTTCGGCGACCCGTATCGACACCTCACGAGCAAGTCCAGCGCCGCGTGGCGCTTCGAGAAGGTGTCCATCCACACGGTGCTCGTCATCGCTCTGGTCGCGACGGCGCTCGTCGCCGCGGACTTCTTCTGGGGCGAGTCGAACCCTCGACTCCACGCGCTGGCCACGGGCGGCCCGCTCTCGGTCAAAGAGTTGTACGGCTTCGTGGTGGGCTCGGTGCTCGCGGGCGTGGTCGGCACCGGGCTCTACCCCCTGCTGGGGCCCCGCTCCTGGTGCCGCAATTTCTGTCCCATGGCCGCGCTGCTGGGGCTGGTGCAGAAGCTCGGGCGGTACCGCATCACGGTCAAGCCCGACATGTGCATCTCGTGCGGCAACTGCAGCACCTACTGCGAGATGGGCATCGACGTGCGCGCCTACGCCCAGCGCAACGAGAGCTTCACGCGCGCCAGCTGCGTGGGCTGCGGCATGTGCGCGCACATGTGCCCGCGTGGCGTGCTCAAGCTGGAGAACAGCACGGCCCCGCGGCGCACGGAGGGTGCACGGAGCTTGCCCATCGTGTCCGGCTGAGAACGTCGGTATCCTCGTACGCATGACGCCTCCCGCTCTGGTCGTGCGCACCGCCACACGTGCTCCCACGGTGCACCGCCCCGCGGCGGGCGCCCGACGCTTCGCCGGCCTCTGGGTCGTGGTGGCGCTCAGCATCAGCGCACCCTCACTCGCGTGTGGTGGCAGCGCGGTCGAAGGCGGAGGCGGAGACGAGCCAGGCGCCACGGGCGGCGAGCACGCATTGACACCGACGGGGCCGGACACGGATGGCGACGGCACGCCGGACGCGCTCGACCGCTGCGTCGAGGAGCGAGGCGAGGCGGTCGCAGGCGGCTGCCCACCGTACGACGCCGACATGGACGGCACCCCCGAGGCATGGTCCGAGTTCGCGTGCCGCGCGCGCGAGTGCACGCAGTCGTACTGCATCCGCGAGGCGCCCGCGCTCCCGGTGCTCTACTTCCCGCGCGGCCGCGTGGCCGGGCTGACCTCGCAGATCCCCGCGCTCGCCGCCGCCCTCGGGGAGCGCGGAGACGCGTACGTCTCGGGGCACAGCAGCCCGGACGAGCCGCCCGAGCTGGGTCGCGAGCGCGCCGAGTGGGTCATCGCCCGTCTCGCGGCGCTGGGCGTCGACACGGCGCGCCTCCAGGCGGTGGGCTTCGGGTCGCACTGGGCGAAGGTGGACGCGCCACAGGGGATGAGCGAAGCCGACGCCGACCGGCGCGTCGAGGTGATCGCGACCTGGTACGGCCCACCAGGTTGCACCTCACATGCCGTCCCAGCGGACAAGTGCCCGGTGCCCTGCACCCGTCGCTAGCGCTCTGTCCCCTGCAGGGTGGGCCTCTTCGGGAGGTGGCGGAGCCCCATCCAAGCGAGCGCCCCCATGTGCTTGGCGACGTCCTCGATGGGGGGCTTGCGTGCCTCGGTCCACCACTTGCCGACGAACGTGACCATCCCCACCAGCCCGTGCGCGTAGATGGGCGCTGCCTTCGGGTCGTAGCCCGCGTCGGCGAGGGACTTGACGAAGACGTCGCCCACACGCTCGGCCATGTCGTTCAAGAGGCTGCTCATCGTGCCCTTGTTGGACGTGAGCGGCGAGTCCTGGGAGAGCACCGCGAAGCCGTCCGGGTGGTCCTTCACGTAGCGCAGGAACGCCAGCGACGCGCACTCCACGCGCTCCCGCGGCGTGCCGGTCGAGATGGCATCCGTCAGGCAACGCACCACGTAGTCCATCTCGCGGTCGACGATGACCGCGTACAGCCCTTCCTTTCCCCCGAAGTGCTCGTAGACGATGGGCTTGGATACCTTGGCGCGTTTGGCGACCTCTTCGACGGAGGTTCCGTCGTACCCGTGGGCCGCGAACGTCGCGCGCCCCACCTCGATCAGCTGCGCCCGTCGGTCGCTCGACGACATGCGTCGGCTGCGATTGGTCATGGCGCCGAGCGTATGCCTGCGACGCGTCGAGCGCCAGCGATGTGAGCAACTCGGATGGGCGAGGGCGACGCGCCGAGTCCAGCGCCCAAGCCCCCCCGGGACCCACGCGCTCCAGGGCGCGCGCGCACGGAGAGACTCAGTTGGCGACCGTACCCTCGGCGGGCACGAGGTCCAGACGACGCCCGAAGAGCGAGACGTCGGCGGTCACGGTACCGTCCGCCAGCCCGACGATGACGACGGCGTCGTCGCTCACCAGGATGGGGCCGATGTCCACACGGGCGAGCGCGACGTGCAGGGTGAGCTGATCGGAGACGACCAGGTTCGCCGCGCTCTCGTTGACGGCCGCGAGCGTGCTGTCGAGCGACTCACCGACGTTGAACTCGAGCGCCGCCTGAACGCCCGCGAGGAAGTCGTCGTGCATGGCCCAGTTGGCCATGCGCAGGAGCACGTTGCGCGTGTCGAGGTCGTAGGCCACCTCCTCGAAGCGCAGCACGCGCGTGCCCGGGTCGTAGCGCGGCACGCCGAGCATGTGCAGCGTCCCCTCGGCGGACCGCAAGAAGCCCTTGTGCGCGTTGATGCCGCACAGGATGTGGACGCGTCCGTCCGATGCACCGCGCAGCTCCACGCTCGTGATGCGGATGGTGGCCCCCGAGTCGAGCACGCGCTCGCTCCCCACCAGCTCGGCGCGCGCCTGAGCGGTCAGCTCGGAGAACGGCACCTGCATGGGCACGCTGAGGTGGAACGCGTTGCCCATCTCGGTCACCTCGCGCAGCGCTGGGAGGGGGGGGATCTCGGGCAACGTGGGGGGCGAGCCCATGTATGTGCGGACACGCGCGGCGACGCCCAGACCGAACATGAACGACCCGGAGTCCATCCGCGGGCGGACCCACTGCACCTCGACTGGCTGCAGCTGCATGTACACCGCGGGTGAGTCGAGCACCTGGATGGGCTGCAGCACGCGCGGCCACAGCCGCTGCATGCGTCCACGCAAGTCCAGCGCCGCACCCAGTCGCTCGTCCAGGATGTCGCGCAGCGAGTTCACGTAGGGCCGCAGCTGACCGTCCAGCAGGCGACGCACATCGAAGCGCGCGGGACCGATGCCCACGTCCGCGTTGGCAATTTGGTAGTCGATGGTGGACTCGCTCTGCGCCTCCCAGCTCTCGTTCGCGGTCAGGGCAGTGTCGATGCGGATGGCGAAGGAGGTCGTCGCGCGCTCCGTGTGCCCCACGGGAAAGCCCAGCACGCGCGTGCTCACGGTGGCCTCGATGTCGAGCGTGAGCGGGATGATGACTTGGAGGCGCCCCTGCGTGGCCAGCAGGATGCTGTTGCCCGAGCGCGCGAGCCGGAACGAGCCCGTCAGCCCGGACGCGATGGTGATGTTGCGCAGTGCCGCGATCTCCGTCGGCAGACTCTCGCTGAGCAGCCGATTCAGCTCTTGGAAGTCGACCGGCACGACCAGCTGGACCGTCGACGTCTCGACGTCCACCTCCGCGGGCATCTGCGTCAGTGGGGACGCACCCGCCGGGGGCACCGGATACAGCTGGCTCACGCACGCCGACAGGGGCGCCCAGAGGAGCAGGAGCACCAGCACGAGCGGGAGCGAGCGGTGTTCACCGTCGAACGAAGGGGAGCGGGGAGCGCGATCGGTGTGCATGGCGTGGTCTTACTCCGGGCGCGGGGGCGATGACAAACCAGAACGACGAGGAGGCTCGGTCGGAGCGCACCTCCGCGCACGCACCGTGCCCGCCGTCCCCCAGCAGCCCCTTCGAGAACTGCCAGCCGTGGGAGTCCACGCACAGGACCGTGCTACCGTCGCCCCTACGATGAACGCCACCGCTGACGCCACGCTCCTGCGCGCTGCCGAGGCCGCCGCGGCGGAGCTGACGGGCCTCGACGAGGCCGCCCGGGAGCGCTTCGCCCACCGCCTGCTCGCGCCCGTCGCCAGCCACGCGCTGCACCGCCATGCAGCGGGCGAGCGCGTGCTTGGCATCTACGGCGCTCAAGGGAGCGGCAAGTCCACCTTGGCCGCAGGCCTCGAGGCCCTCCTGCGCGAGCACGCGGGCCTGCGGGTGGCGAACCTCTCCCTCGACGACTTCTACATGACGCAGGCGCACCGCATGCGCGTGGCAGCGCGTCTGCATCCGCTGTTCGAGACTCGCGGCCCGCCCGGAACGCACGACGTCCCGCTGCTGCTGCGCACGCTCGACGCGCTGCTCGCGCCTGCGTCAGATGGCGCCGTCCAACACACGGTCCCCGTGCCGCGCTTCGACAAGGGGGCCGACGACCGCGCACCCGAACCCGACGGGCTGCCCGCGCCAGTCGACTTGGTCGTGCTCGAGGGCTGGTGCCTCGGCGTGCCAGCGCAACCGGCCGAGCTACTGACGACCCCATGCAACGACCTCGAACGGCAGCGCGACGCGAGCGGCCGCTTTCGACGCTGCGTGAACCACCGCTTGGCACACGACTATGCGGCGCTCACCCAGCGCGTCGGGTGGCTCCTCGCGCTCTTGGTGGACTCGTTCGAGACGTCGTGCGCGCAACGGCTCGCGCAGGAACACCGACTGCGGGCGCGGACAGGCCGAGGCATGTCGGACGCGCAGGTGGCCGAGTTCATGCAGCGCTACGAGCGCGTCTCGCGTTGGGCGTTGGACACCATGGCAGAACGCGCGGACCTCTGCGTGCGTGTCGGCCGGGACCACGCGCCGCGGCAAGACGTCCCGTGGTTGTCCGCGTGAGACGGCCGAAGCCGCGTTCTTGCACGAAAGGTGCGCGCGACGTCGAGGGATTCGGCCTGACGCGGCCCGCAGCCGTCGTGTAGGGTGACAGGGCGCGCCGCGCGCGCGCTCTCCGCCAGAGAGCGGCGAGCGCGTGGTGCGGCCTGGTCCCCCCCGTGAGAGACGAGGTCCGATGATGCCCCCCCCTCCCCCGCTCGCCCCGCCGCGACCGACACGTCGGTCGGCGTCGCAGCCGTGGCGCTCGCTGCGCTGTACGCGTGTGTCACGCCCTCGGCCGCCCAGGCGCAAGCGCCCCAGGGTCCCGCCACGCTCGCCGCCGGCATGCACTTCACGTGCGCCGTGCACGAAGGACACGCTGTGTGCTGGGGGAGCAACGAAGAAGGCCAGCTGGGTGACGGTGGCACCACGTCCCGAGCCGCCCCGACGCCCGTGCCGGGCGTCGCGGATGTGGTCGAGGTCGCGGCGGGGGCATCCCACGCGTGTGCGCGCACCTCGGGAGGCGACGTGTTCTGCTGGGGTGACAACTCCCACGGTCAAGTCGCTGGTCCCACCGCCGCAAGGAGCGTGCGCAGCGCCACCCGAGTCCAAGGCGTCAGCGGCGCCACGCGCCTCAGCGTGGGGGGGTACCACAGCTGCGCGCTCGTGGCCCGCGGGGTGGCCCGCTGCTGGGGCAGCAACGGCAGCGGGCAGAGCGGCGGTCGAGAGGACACCGCTCCCACCGACATCGCCGGGGTCCGGGGCGCGACGGGTCTGTGGTCGGGCCTCTACCACTCCTGTGTCATCGCACCGAGCGGCGTCGCATGTTGGGGTGACGGGAGCTCTGGGCAGCTCGGCACGGGCAATCACAACAACGCGGCGCGCGCACGCGCTGTGCGTGGCCTGCCGCGCGGGGTCACGGGCCTCGCCCTCGGCCGCCAACACACCTGCGCGCTCACCGCGAGCGGGGCCTACTGCTGGGGCTACGAGCCGTTCGCCGTTGCAGGTGAGCGAGACCCCGCCCGCGCCCGCCCGCAACACGTCACGACGCTCGACGGCAGCGTGTCGCTCTTCGCAGGTGGCAACACGACGTGCGCCCTCGACGCGACTGGCGTCGCGCGCTGTCGCGGCGACAACCTCTCGGGCGAGGCGGGCAACGCGAGCCGCGACCCGGTCGACCGACCCGCGCGAATCGAAGGCTCGAGCCCGAGCGTCGAGCTCGCGGTCGGGGCGATGCACGTGTGCGCGCGTGGCCGCGACGGTGGCGTCGCGTGCTGGGGTGACGACTCCGCGCACCAGTGTGGGCGACGCACACCTACGTTCGCCGCCACCCCTGTGGAGGTCGTGCTCCCTCCGGGCGCCGCGCCCGTCCGCAGCCTCTCGGTGGAGGGTGGCCAGAGCTGCATCTCGACCTCCGCGGGAGCGATCTACTGCTGGGGCATCGACCGTGCGGGCGTTCAGGTGGGCGCCCACCGCGACGTGTTCGGTGTGCGCGAACACCCGACGCCGGTCGACGGAGTTGCTGGAGCGATGCGCGTCGTGACGGGCGGCATCGACACGTGCGCGCTGGGGGGTCACGGACTGGTCGCGTGCTGGGGTGCCAACCTCGGTCGTAGCGCCAACGGCGACCCGGGCGTCCGCAACCCGCGCGCGCTCGCCCTCCCGACCACCCGCCAGCTGGCCGTCGCCGGGGGGACGGCGTGTGGTGTGGACGACGAGGGCCAGGTGCGCTGCGTCGGCATCAACGTCGATGGGGTGCGCGGGGACGGGACCGAGAGCTTCTCGGCGAGGCCGAGCGCCGTGAGCCTTGGCTTCCCTGCGGTGAGCGTCAGCGGCGGTGGATACACCATGTGCGCGATGGGCGCCGAAGGACAACTGGGCTGCTGGGGACGAGGCGCCGGCGGGCAGCGAGGCGACGGGCAGAGCGCATCGGGACCGACGCCGTCGCGCGTGGTCGGTCCGCCTGCGTGGACCAGCGTGGCCGTGGGGCGGGAGCACGGCTGCGCTGCGCTGCCCAACGGGCAGGTATACTGCTGGGGCCGCGGCAACGAGGGGCAGCTCGGCAACGGAGCTCGCGCGTCGTACGCAGCGCCCGTCGCGGTGCAGACGCTGGGGAGCGCCACGCAGGTGAGCGTGGGCGGCCAGCACTCGTGCGCACGGACGCGGGAGGGAGGGGTCATGTGTTGGGGCCTCGGGTCGCTGGGACAGCTGGGCGATGGAACGACCGAGTCTCGCCAAGCGCCAGTGGTGGTGACGGGCCTCACCGACGTGACGGAGGTCCACTGCGGGGACACACACAGCTGCGCGCTCACCGCAACGGGCCGCGTTCTGTGCTGGGGCGACGCGCGGGATGGACAGCTCGGCAACGGGGTGAGCCACTACGCCCGCAGCCCGTCCCTGGTGACGTTCTGACTTCGCGAGGGGCTCAGCTGCGAGATACGAAGGGCGAGGGCATGTGGCCCCCCATCGGGACGGTGCGTCGGCTGTCCTCGCGGCCTACGATGAACGGCAGCGCGTCGTCCAAGCGCTGACTCAGCGCCTGGGCGATGCGCCAGAGAAACTTGGCGCCGATGTTTGCGTCGTGCTGCACCAACTGGAAGAAAGCGGCGCGCTCCAAGCACAGCACGCGCGTAGAACGCACGGCGACGACGGCAGCGTTCGCGCGCGAGTTGTTCAGCAGGGACATCTCCCCGAAATGCGCCCCGGTGCGCAGCTCGGCCACGGTCTTGCCGTCCTTCCGTACGGCGACGGTGCCCTCCGCGATGATGAAGAGGCGACACCGCTCGTCGTTCTCGTCGAGGATGACCATCTCCGGGTCGTAGACGGCGCTCTTGAGCGCGCTGCTGATGCGCGCGAGCTCGGGCAGGTCCATGTCCGAGAAGAGCATCAACTGGCGGAGGGCGTGAAAGTCCTGCGAGATCTCCGTCATGCGGCCCGTGACGTGCGCGGGGGCCGACTTGGGGGGCTCCACGCGGAGGACCACGGCGGTGATGTTGTCCTCGCCGCCACGCTCGTTGGCCATCCCCACCAGCTGCTCGACCACGCGGTCCGTCGCGTCCTCGCGCAGGATCTTCACCAACTCGAGATCGTCCGGGAAGTAGCCGTGCAGTCCGTCGCTGCACAGGAGCAGGCGGTCCTGGGGCAGCAGGTCGAACACGAGCGTGTCCACCAGCACGTTCTCGTGAGGGCCCACGGCACGCGTGACGATGTTGCCGTAGCCGCTCGCGATGGCCTCCTCGCGCGTCATGATGCCGTGCCGGACGGCCTCGGCCACGTAGGTGTGGTCCTGGCTGACGTGATGCAGCTGACCGGCGCGGGACAGGTACAAGCGGCTGTCCCCGACGTGACCCATGATGGCCTTGGCGCCGACCACCAACAGCGCGGTACACGTCGTGCCCATGCCGCGGTTGCCCTCCTCCACGCTGCGCCGATACACCGCAGCGGAGGCGGCCTCGATGGCGTGTCGCAGGAGCCCGCTGAGGGCATCGCATTGCTGCTGCGACGGGTCTTCGACGAGCATCTGCGCTTGGGCGCGCACGGCCGCGATGACGGTCTCTGCAGCCAATCGGCTCGCGACCTCGCCCGCGGCGTGGCCGCCCATCCCGTCACAGACCACGTAGAGCCCGAGCTCGGGCGCAGCGAGCCACGTGTCCTCGTTCATCTCACGGACGCGGCCGACGTCCGACAACCCTGACGCGATGAGTCTCACCCAGCGACGATAGCGGAGTCCGGCGAGGCACGGAACGGCAAAAATGTGGCATAGCACGGCGTGATGAAGGGCGCGCGCGAGCAGATGGTGGCGAAGTACGGACCGTACGCGGTCGTCTTGGGCGGCACGGACGGCATCGGGGCCGGGTTCAGCTGGACCCTGGCCCGCGAGGGCATCGCCCCTGTGGTGGTGGCGCGAGACGCCGACCGCCCGGCCGAGGTGGCGAGGGCCATCGCGCAGGACACGGGGGTGGACGCACGCGCCGTGGCCGTGGACCTGGGGCAAGAGGACGCCATCGCGCGGGTGCTCGCCGAGGTGTCCGACCTGGACGTCGGGCTCGTGGTGTACGTGGCGGCGGTCTCGTTGGTGGGCGCCTTCGAGACGCACGCAGCCGCAGACAAGGCGCGGGCGCTGGCGGTGAACTGCCGTGGACCGCTCGCGACGTGCGACGCGTTCCTCCCGCGGCTCCGTGCGCGTGGACGAGGCGGGCTCATTCTCATGTCGTCGGCCTCCGGACACCAGGGAACGGGCTGGGTCGCGACGTACGCGGCCACCAAGGCCTTCAACACCGTGCTGGCGGAGGGCCTCTGGTGGGAGTACCGCCCCCACGGCGTCGACGTGCTCGCGGTGGAAGCTGGTCGCACCGAGACGCCGACCTACCGCGGCCAGGGGCCGCGCGACACCGCCACGTGGGTGGCCCCCATCCAGACCCCGGAGGAGGTCGCGGAGGAGGCGCTCGCCGCCCTGGGGCACGTCCCCTCGCACCTGACGGGCCGGCGCGGGAGGTGGTCCACGCGCCTCATGCGCACGCTGCTGCCGCGACGCGCGCTGGTCTCGCTGTACGGGCAGAGCACCCGGGCCATGTTCGAGCGCTGAAGCGCGGGCGGCCAGCCAACGCGGCCCACAGCCCCGGCAGACCGACGGGGGAGGCGCTGGACGCGAGCGGACTCGGGCATCGGCCGGTGCACCGACGCGGCCTCGCAGCCATGCCTCGCCGCGCGCTACTTCATCATCCGCGCGGTGATGCGCGTGAGCAGCCAGCGCGGCGTGAGGAGCCCGCCCCAGTACATGAGCCGGTTCAGCAAACCATGGATGGACAGCACGCGGCCACGCCGCATCGCCACGTACCCATGGCGCGCCACGCTGTCGGCGGTCGCCACCGCGCCCTTGAAGAGCAGCGTGTCCCCCGCCCCCGCCACGGCGGCGAAGCCCGTGTGTGTGGCACCGGGGCAGTGGGCCGTGACGGTGACCCCCGTCCCCCGTAGCTCGTGCGCGATGCCCTCGCTGAACGACACGACGTAGGCCTTGGTCGCGAAGTACACGCTCATCCCCGGGCCGGCTTGGAAGGCCGCGGTGGACGCGATGTTCAGCACCTGCCCGAAGCCACGCGCGACCATCCCCGGCACGAAGAGGTGCGTCAGCGCCGTGAGCGACGTCACGTTGACCTCCACCATCTCGAGCTCGGATGACAGCTCGCTCTCTCGGAACGCCCCCACGTAGCCGAGGCCGGCGTTGTTGACCAGGATGTCCACCGTCACGCCATCCCGCACGAGCGCGTCGAACAGAGCGCTCGGGGCACCAGGCCGCGACAGGTCGGCGGGGTACACGAGCGCGCGTACACCGCGCTGCTCGAGCTCGGCTGCGACGGCGCGCAGCTTGTCCTCGCTGCGAGCGACCAGGACGACGTCGCAGCCGTCGTTGGCGAGGAGCTTGGCGTACTCGACGCCGAGGCCGGAGCTGGCTCCCGTGACGAGGGCGGTGCGCTTGGTGGGCATGCGGGGTCTCTTGGGTCGGGGGTTGGGCCGAGGGTGGCGTCGAGGGGCTCGCGGGGCACACTCTGGGACACCCGGAGCCCTCATGCACGCCATCGACACCCTCCTCGCGCGCCTCGACCTCGACCGCCTCGACCGCGACCTGTACCGCGGCCACACCCCGAACGACGGGCGGCAGCGCGTGTTCGGAGGGCTCGTCGCCGCGCAGAGCCTGATCGCCGCCTACCGGACCGTGGACGAGACCGACAAGTTCGCCCACTCGCTGCACGGGTACTTCCTGCGCCCGGGCAACCCGCGCGGGCCGATCCTGTTCGACGTGGACCGCATCCGCGACGGCAAGTCCTTCGCCACGCGCCGCGTCGTCGCGCGCCAGGAGGGCGAGGCCATCTTCAACATGGCCGTATCGTTCCACGTGAACGAGGGCGGGCTCTCGCACCAGGAGCGCATGCCGGACACGGTGCCCCCCGATGCCCTCCCCAACAACGCCGAGCGCCTGGCCGAGTACGCCGAGCGCACGCAGAACCCCGTCTTCCCGTTTCTGTTGCGCCTCGAGAGGCCCATCGAGCACCGCGATCCGGAGCCCATCGACCTGGTGGACCCGAAGCCCCACCGCGGCCTCAAGCGCCTGTGGTTCCGCGGCGCCGGCAGCATCCCCGACGACCAGTCGCTGCACCAGGCCGTCGTCACCTACGCCAGCGACATGGGGCTGCTGGACAACTGCATCCAGCACCACGGGCACACTTGGCTGGACCCGAACCTCATGATCGCCAGCCTGGACCACGCCCTGTGGTTCCACCGGCCGCTGCGCGCCGACGACTGGCTGCTCTACAGCATGAAGAGCCCGAACGCCGAGGGCGGCCGCGGCTTCAACACGGGGCGCATGTACGCCGCCGACGGGACGCTCGTGGCCAGCGTCGCCCAGGAGAGCCTCATGCGCGTGCGGCGTAGCCGCTGAGCGGTCGGCGTCCCGCGCACCGGCTGACCGGTCGGCTCACGGCCCACCAGCTGAGCGGTCGGCGTAGCCGCTGAACGGCCGGCGGCGGCGCAGGCTCAGAGCAGGCGCTCGATGTCGCGCTCGAGGTCGGCGGGCGGCGTGCGGCTCCCGTAGCGCGCGACCACCTTGCCGCTGCGGTCCACGAGGAACTTGGTGAAGTTCCACTTGATGGCCTCGGTGCCCAGCACCCCGGGGGCAGCGCGCTTCAGCTCGCGGAACAGCCCGTGGGCGTCTGCGCCGTTCACGTTGATCTTGGCGTGCATGGGGAACGACACGCCGTAGTTCTTCTGACAGAAGGCCCCAATCTGCTCGGCGCCGCCCGGCTCCTGCGCGCCGAACTGATTGCAGGGGAAGCCCAGCACGCGCAGCCCGCGCTCGCCGTACTTCTTGTGCAGCGCCTCGAGGCCCTCGTACTGCGGCGTGAACCCACACTTGCTGGCGGTGTTGACGATCAGCAGGACATCGCCTTCGTACTTGCGGAGCGACGTGGGTTCTCCGCTCAGGGTCTCAACGTCGTGGTCGTAGATGCTCACGGGATCCTCCAGGGGCGGGCGGTGACGCGATGGCGTGTGCCACGACGTCTCTAGGAGAGAGCGCGGGGCCCCGCAAGGTGCGCTTCCCCCACGCCACCGCGCGGCCACGTTTCGTCGCCCAGCTCACTGAATCGGGGTATGGTGAGGCTGGAATCGCTGTACACCCCTGTTCAGGGAGGGCCACGGGCGCCCACCTCCGGAGGAACACCCATGAAACGAACCCACGCACTCCCGCTGCTGACCGTGGCCCTGCTCACCCTGGCCGGACGCGCCGAGGCTCAGGTCTACGCCCCTGCCGAGGAAGCGCCACCGACCTCGGCCAGCGCCATGCCCACCCAGCGCACCCAGCGCGAGCTGGTGCTCCCGGAGGGCTACGTCCGCGGCGACCTGGCCCTGTCGTTCGGAGACCAGAACGGCAACGCGCCCAACGGGGAGTTCTTCGCGCACGACCTCGGCGGCGGCATCTCCCTCGTCGAGAACCTCGAGTTCGGGATCAGCCTGAACCGCGAGTGGTTCTGGCCGCGCGTTGGCGGCGGTGTGCTGCCCCTCTTCTGGGATGGCGACCACGTGCACTTCATCGCGCTGCCCATCTACGCGCGCTACCAGTTCCTCACCACCGAGCATGTCGCCATCGCGGCCGACGTCGAGATGTACATCCGCACGCACGAACACGGCCCCAAGCGCCACGCGTTCCGCGCGTCGCTCCCGGTGCGCTTGCGCTTCGGGGGCTTCATGTTCGACACCGGCGTGACGTTCGAGGTGCAAGCCAACGACGCGCAAGCGAACCTGTTCCTGCCCGCGCTGTTCACGTTCAACCCCACCGAGGCGCTGCACTTCCGCCTCTCCACCGGCTTCGGCGTGCTCGACATGGACGGCGACCAGATGTTCATGCCGCTCTTCTTCGGTGGGGGGTACTCGCTCACCGTCGCGGACATCCTGGCCGACATCAACCTGGAGTTCGGCTTCCCCAACTTGGTCCACAGCGCCCCCGGCGGCGGCGACCATGGGTCGCCGGACACCTGGATGGTGAAGCTCTCGCTCGCGGCCTACATCGACGTGCTGTAACGCTGCGGCGCACGGTCACGCGGGCGTGCGCGTCCTCGCGGCGCGCCCACGCCCCCGCGCGTCCTCGTGGCGTGGGGGCCCGCGCATCAGCATGGCGCGCACGGGGCCTGCGCATCATCATGGCGCGCAGGGGGGCCTGCGCGACGCGGCGCACCATCAGCGTTGCCGCAGCTGCTGGTAGCGGGCGATGAGCGCCGCCGTCGACGCGTCGTGCGCACCCTGCGCCGCTCCCTCGAGCTCTGGCAAGATGGCTTTGGCGAGCTGCTTCCCCAGCTCGACCCCCATCTGGTCGTAGCTGTTCACGTCCCAGACCACACCCTGCACGAAGATCTTGTGCTCGTAGAGCGCGATGAGGCGGCCGAGGGTGCGCGGGTCCAGCGTGGGGTACATGAACGTGGACGTGGGTCGGCTCCCAGGGAAGACCTTGTGTGGCGCGAGGCGCGAGGCCTCGTCGGCGGTCATCCCCGACGCCAGCAGCTCCACCTCGGCCTCCTCCAGCGTGCGCCCGCGCATCAACGCTTCCGTCTGGGCCAGGCAGTTGGCCACCAGCTTGTCGTGGTGCTGCCCGAGCGGGTAGTGGCTGCGCGCGGCGACCAAGAAGTCCGCTGGGACGACGCGCGTGCCCTGATGCAGCAGCTGATAGAAGGCGTGCTGTCCGTTCGTGCCCGGCTCCCCCCACACCACGGGGCCGGTGTCGTAGCCCTGGACGTCCTCTCCGGAGCGGCGCACCCGCTTGCCATTGCTCTCCATGTCGGCTTGCTGGAGGTACGCCGGGAAGCGGTGCAGGTGCTGGTCGTAGGGCAGCACCGCGTGCGTGGCGGCCCCACGGAACGTGTGGTGGAACACGCCCAGCAGCGCCATCAGCACGGGGATGTTCTCGCCCAGGGGCGCGTCGCGGAAGTGCGCGTCCACGTCGGCCGCCCCCGCCAACAGCGCCTCGAAGTGGTCCATCCCGAGCACGCACGCGAGGGAGGTGCCGATGGCGCTCCACAGCGAGTAGCGTCCCCCCACCCAGTCCCAGAACTCGAGCATGTTCTCCGGGTCGATGCCGAAGTCCGTCACGCCACGCGCGTTCGTCGAGAGCGCGACGAAGTGCTTGGCCACCACCTCCTGCCCCGCGCCGAGCTCGCGCAACAACCACGCGCGCGCGCTGTGGGCGTTGGTGAGCGTCTCGTCGGTGGTGAAAGTCTTGGACGCGACCAGGAACAGCGTCGAGCGCGCCGTCACCCGCGAGAGCGTGTGGGCGAGGTCAGCGCCGTCGATGTTGCTCACGAAGTGGGCCCGCAGGCCCTGACGCCAGTAGGGACGCAGCGCCTCGCTGACCATCACGGGGCCGAGGTCGGAGCCCCCGATGCCGATGTTCACGATGTCCGTGATCGGATCGCCGTGGTGCCCACGCAGCTCGCCTCGCCCGAGCCTCTCGCTCAGCGCCCGCATCTTGCCCAGCTGCGCCTGCACCAACGGATGGACCGCCTCCCCGTCCACCACCAGCCCCTCGTCGCGCCCGGCGCGCAACGCCGTGTGCAGCACCGCACGCCGCTCCGTCACGTTGATGGCGTCACCGCGCAACATGGCCGCGCGCGCCTCCGGTACGCCACGCTCACGAGCCAGGTCCATGAGCAGGTCCAGCGTCTCTTGGGTCACCGCGTGCTTCGAGTAGTCGAACAGCAGCCCGTCCAGCTCGACGTGCATGCGCGCGAAGCGCTCTGGGTCCGCCTCGAACAGGGCGCGTGCGTGCGGGGCCTCGGCGCGCGCGTGGGTCTCGAGGGCGCGCCACGCGCTGGACTGGGATGGAGACGGTGACGTCATGGGCGGAAGCATGCCGCAACCGGCGCGCCCGAGGTCCAAGAACCGCGCATCGCCTCAGCCGCCGTCACGCCCCGTTCGCGCAGTGCTTGATCAGCGCCCGCCGCAGCGCGTCCACCGAGATGGGCTTGCTCAGGTAGTCATCCATGCCCTCGGCCAGCGCGAGCTCGTCGTCGCCCGGCATCGCGTTGGCGGTCACCGCGATGATCGGCGTCGTGTCCCCTCCAGCGCGCAGGCGCCGCGTCGCCTCGAAGCCATCCATTACGGGCATCTGACAGTCCATCAAGATGGCGGCATAGCGGCCCCGCGCGACCATCCCGAGCGCCTCCTGACCGTTGGCGGCCACGTCCGCCTCGACGCCCAGGCTGGTGAGCATCATTCGGACCACCTGCTGGTTGACGAGGTTGTCCTCCACCACCAACACTCGCCCCCGGAGCGCTGTGGCGGGCGTCGGCTTCGAGGACGCTCCGGTGCTTCGGCGAGCGCCCTGCGTCGCAGCCTCGAGCGCGGCTTCGAGCGCGCGCCGCCGGGGCGGCTTGGTGACCCAGCGCGCGGCCTCGCGACCCCAGTCTGGCATGCGCGCGAGGGCACCCGCCACGGGCGCCAGGACCACCACCGGCGGCCGACGCGCAGGAGCCCGCGTCAGCAGCCGCTCCGTGAAGCCACCGGGGGCCTCGGCGTCGGCGAGGACGACGTCCGTCTCGCCGGTAGCGAGGGACGCGTCCGCCCGCTCGAGCGTCGTCGCGAGGGTCGCCAGGCACCCCCAGCGGCCGAGCACGCCCAGCAGCGCCCGCCCGAACGCCGCGTCGCGCACGACGACCAGCACCCGCACGCCGAGCAGCATGGTCTCGAGCGTCACGCGATCGTCGTGCGCCGCGACGCGCATCGACGCCCAGAACGTGCTCCCCTCGCCCAGCTTCGAGCGCACCCCGCTGTCTCCGCCCAGCGCCTGGCTCAGGCGCCGCACGATGGCGAGCCCGAGCCCCGTGCCTCCGTAGGTGCGCGTAGTGGTGCTGTCCGCCTGCACGAACGGCTCGAACAGGTGTGCCTGCTGCTCCTCCGACACGCCGATGCCCGTGTCCGTGACCTCGAAGCGGACGCAGTAGTCGTCGGGGCCGAGCTCCTCGGCGCGGATGTCGAGGCGCACGCTGCCCTCGGCCGTGAACTTGATGGCGTTCGAGAGCAGGTTGAGCAGCACCTGCCGGATACGGCCCGCGTCGGACACCACCACGCTGGGCACCGCTGGATCCACGTCCACGATCAGCTCGAGCCCCTTGGCGTGGGCGCTCTCCGCGACGAGGCTGGCCACGTCCTCCACGGCGTCGCGCAGGTGGAACTCCGCGCGCTCGATCACCAGCTTGCCCGCGTCCACCTTGGAGAAGTCGAGCACGTCCTGGATGACGGTCAGCAGCGCGTCACCGCTGCGGCGCGCGGTCTCCGCGTACTCGCGCTGGAGCGGCGTGAGCTCCGTGTCCAAGAGCAGGCTCGTCATGCCGAGCACCCCGTTGAGAGGCGTACGGATCTCGTGGCTGATGGTCGCCAAGAAATCGCTGCGTGACTGCGCCGCCCGCTTGGCCGTGAGCTCCGCGGCCGTGCGCACCTCGATCTCGCGGCGCAGCGACTCGTTCGTCTCGAGCAGCGCGCTCTCCGCATAGTGCTGCCCGCGCAGGAAGCTCGTCATGACGGTCAGCGCCGCCACCAACGCGCCCACCAGGGTCAGCGCCTCGGCGTACGGCCGCTGATCGAGCGGCACCAGGTTGTCCAGCTGCACGCCCGCAAAGTCGAGGGCCCAGAACGCGACCACGGCCAGGCCGCTGAGTACCCCCCACAGCACCCCTTGCCTGAGCCCCAGCGAGGAGCCCGCGATGAGCGGCGCCACGACGAACCACGCAAACTGCGGGTTCCGAAAGCCCCCCGTGACGAAGGCCTGCCCAACGAGCACCACCATCAGCGCGCCAGTCACCGCGTGCCCCGCATAGGCCACCCGCCCGGTCTTGGCGGTGAGCAGGTAGCCGCCCCCCGCCATCAGCAGTCCGAGCGTCAGGGCTCCCGCCTGGAAGGGCAGACCGAGCATCAGCGAGTGCACCAAGAAGAACACCGCGATGGCGCCCAGCCCGAGGATCGATCCCGTGATGGAGCGCAAGCGGTGCAGCTCCAGGCCCGTGAGCTCGGCCGGATCGAAGCCCGCAAGGAGGTAGCGCTCCAGCAAACGCATGAGGCATCGTTGTACGCACGTCACATCGCGGACGTCCACTCACAACGGACGCGCTCGCCCCCGAGCGGGGGTCGACTTGTCGGGCCCGCGATTCGTGATATGGTTATTTCACGATTTGAAACCGCCATTCCACGTGGCACCAGGAGTCCCATGAGCGAGACCTTTGACTACGTCGTCGTCGGTGGCGGTTCGTCCGGCTGCATCGTCGCGGCCCAGCTGGCGCGCGATCCGCGCGTGCGCGTGCTGCTCCTCGAGTGCGGCCCCGGTGCCGACGAGAACCCGGAGACCCTCGACGCGGACGGCTACAAGCACGCGTTCGCGAACGACGCGGTCATCTGGGACCGCTTCAGCGTGCCCCAGCCCAACGCGGGCAAGCAGCGGCTGTTCCTGGGCACGGGCCGCGGCATGGGTGGCAGCGGCGCGGTCAACGGCATGGTCTACACGCGCGGCGCCCGTGAGGACTGGGACGAGTGGCCCGAGGGCTTCCGCTGGAACGACGTGGTGGGCGAGTTCGAGGAGCTCGAGCGCACGCTGCGGCCGCACCGACGCAGCGGCACGAACTTCACCGAGACCTGCATCCGCAGCGCGCAGGCCTGTGGGTTCCGACGCAGCGAGGACCTCAACGACGGCGACCTGAGTGACGCCATCGGGCACGAGTGGATGAGCTACGAGGGGCAGGCGCGGCGCAGCAGCTACGTGGCCTTCATCCGCGACGCGGAGGCGCGGCCCAACCTGGTCATCGAGACCCACGCGCGCGCGCACCGCATCATGATCGACGACGGCCCGCGCGTGTCCGGCGTGCGCTACGAGCAGGGGGGCAACCTCAAGAGCGTGAACGTGCGGCGCGAGGTGGTCATGTGCGCGGGCTCCCTCGAGACGCCCAAGCTGCTGATGCTGTCCGGCATTGGCCCGGCCTCACGGCTGAACGCCGTCGGCATCACGCCCATCGTGGACGTGCCCGAGATTGGCCAGAACCTGCAAGACCACCCGAACGTCTCCCTGTTCTACAAGAGCAAGGCCGAGGTGGACGCGTACTATCCGCAGCTCTACAGCTTCTGCCGCGCCAACCCGGCGACCGACCTGCCCCCGAAGCAGAGCGACACGTGCCTGGTCTACTGGCCCGCACCCTCCGCCATGAAGCAGGCAGCCAAGCGCATGCTGCCGGGCAAGGTGCTGCCACCGAGCCTGTTCGACACGCGCGCCAAGCGCTGGCTCCGTGGGGCCGTGGACGCTGCGCTCAGCACGAACGCGGCCGAGGACTTCATCAAGCACATGTACGGCATCGTGGTGATCCTCGGGAAGCCCAAGAGCCGCGGGCAGCTGTGGCTGGCCAGCAACGACCCACGCGCCCAGGCCGCCATCGACCCGGCCTACTTCACGCACCCGGAGGACATGCAGACGATGCTCGCGGGCGTGCGCCTCGCGCAGCGGGTGGCCAAGGCCGAGCCGCTCGCCGAGTTCGGCAACAGCCCCCTCATGCCGGGCAAGCGCGCCACCAGCGACGAGGCGCTGCAGACGTTCATCGAGAAGAACGTGATGACCACCTTCCACTTCGCCGGGACGTGTCGCATGGGCACGGACGCGCACGCCCCCGTGGATCTGCGCCTGCGCTTGCGGGGGGTGCGGGGCCTGCGCATCGCCGACGCGTCGGTCACCCCCTCCACGCCCGTGTCCGCCATGAACGCCCCCAGCATGCTGATCGGCCTGCGCGCGGCGCGTGAGATCGTTCGGGACTATGCAGACACGGCGACTCATGTCACCACGTGACCCCATGAAGGTACTGGTCACTGGCGGGACGGGTCTGGCGGGCTCGCACACCA
The DNA here is from genome assembly GCA_020633055.1 of Sandaracinaceae bacterium. Taxonomy (NCBI): domain Bacteria; kingdom Pseudomonadati; phylum Myxococcota; order Polyangiales; family Sandaracinaceae; species Sandaracinaceae bacterium. Next base: position 388,645 of record JACKEJ010000011.1, read on the forward strand.
TCCGAGAGCTGTTGCAGGCGGGCCACAGCGTGCGCGCCCTCGTGCGCAGCGAGTCCAAGCTTGCGCGCGTCTTCCCGGACGCACCGACCGGGCTCAGCTCCGTCGTCGGCGACATCGCGGACGAAGCCTCCGTCCGCGCTGCGCTCGACGGGTGCGACGGACTGGTGCACGCGGCGGCCATCGTGAGCATCGACAACGCGTCCACCGAGGCGCTGATCGAAGCCAACGTGGGCGGCGTGAAGAAGGTGCTGGGCGCTGCGCTCGACGCGGGGCTGCGGCACATCGTGCACGTCTCCAGCTTGAGCGCGCTGTTCCATGTGGAGCCCAGCGGTCAGGCTGCGCCCATCACGCCCGACACGGAGCCGCACGAGTCGGAGCACGCCTACGGGCTCAGCAAGGCCATGGCGGAGCGCTGGGTGCGCGAGCAGCAGGCCGCGGGCGCGCCCATCTGGACCACCTACCCGAGCGCCGTCCTGGCTCCGGACGACCCGGGCATGACCGAGTCCACCAACGCGCTGCGCATCTTCGCGGGGCGCTTCGTGCCGCTCACCCCGGGGGGCTTTCAGTTCGTGGACGCACGCGATCTGGCCATCGCCCATCGTCTGCTGCTGGAGGACGGCCCGAGCGTGAAGCGGCACCTGGTCCCGGGGCACTACCTCCCCTGGCGCGACCTGCACCGCGGGCTGCGCGCCGCCGGTGCGCGCTCCATCGCCATGCCGCTGCCGGGCGGGCTCCTACGGGCCACTGGCGTGGTGCTCGACGGCGTGCGCAAGGCGGTCCCCGTGCCCTTCCCCATCACCCGCGAGGCCATGCAGTACGCCACCCGCTGGACGGCGGTGGACTCCTCCCCCGAGCTGGCCGCGCTTGGGCTCGACTACAGACCCGCAGCCGAGACGCTCGGCGACACCACCGCCTGGCTGCGATCCGCGGGCCACATCCGATAGCGAGGCAGCATGAGCAGCGGCAGCGAGAAGAAGCTCGAGTTCGGCGGCATCCCGGGCAACCTGGCCATGATCTTCGGCCTGCCGGTGTTCACCGCGTACCTCTACTTCGCGGTGCGCTTCAACGACGGGCAGCTGCTCCCCGGGCCGCGCGCCGACGTGGACGGCTTCCTACGGAGCTTGGTCCCCACGTGGAGCGCCGCCGCGTTCTACCTGAGCTGGTTCGCCGCGCAGGCGGCGCTGCAGCAGTGGGCCCCGGGCAAGCGCGTGCAGGGCACGGAGCTCCCCGGGGGCGGCACGCTCCCGTACAAGATGAACGGCCTCGCCTCGATGGTGATCACCTTCGCCAGCGTGGCCGCGCTGCACGTCACGGGGGTGTACCCGCTCTCGCGCCTGCACGACGAGTTCGGCGCCATCCTCAGCGTGATGACCATCTTCTGCTACGCGTTCAGCGCGTTCCTGTACGTGTACGGACAGAAGCACGGTCAGGCGGGGCGGCTCAGCGGGCGCTTCATCCACGACTTCTGGATGGGCACCGGGCACAACCCGCGCGTCCCGCCCGGTCCCGACGGCCTGGACCTCAAGTTCTTCTGCGAGGCGCGTCCGGGGCTCTTGCTGTGGGTCGTGCTCAACGCGTCCTTCGCGGTCGTGCAGTACGAGCGCTACGGCTTCGTCAGCACCAGCATGATCCTGGTGGGTGCGTTCCAGCTGCTCTACATCGTCGACTACTTCGTGAACGAGCCGGCCATCCTCACCACGATGGACATCAAGCACGAGAACTTCGGGTTCATGCTGTGCTTCGGTGACCTGGCGTGGGTGCCCATGACCTACTCGCTGCAGGCGCACTATCTGATCGACCGCGTGCACGACCTGCCCCTTTGGGCCGCGGGCGTCATCGTCGGCATCAACGTGCTGGGGCTCTACATCTTCCGCGCCGTGAACCTCCAGAAGCACCACTTCCGCAGCGACCCCGAGAACGCGGTCATCTGGGGCAAGAAGGCCGAGTACATGCCCACCGCCCAGGGCGGCAAGCTGCTGGTGAGCGGCTTCTGGGGCTGGTCACGCCACTTCAACTACGTGGGCGACATCCTGATGGCGCTCAGCTGGTCGCTGCCGTGCCTGTTCGGCTCCGTGCTGCCGTACTTCTACCCCATCTACTTCGCCATTCTGCTCATCCACCGCGAGCGCCGCGACCACCACTTCTGCAGCGAGAAGTACGGCGAGGACTGGACGCGCTACTGCGAGCGCGTCCCCTACCGCATCGTCCCGGGGCTCTACTGAGCGGCGGGCGGCGTGGCAGGCGGCGCATCGGTGGCTGACGGCGCACCGGCCGCGGGCGGCGCACCGGCCGCGAGCGGCGCATCGGCGGCTGATGGCGCACCCGCTGCGGGCGGCGCGTCGGCGGGGCGCGAGGCGAGGTAGTCGGCGAAGCCCGCGAGCAGCGCCTTGTAGTACAAGTCCGCGATCACGCGGTAGCCCTCCGGCGTGGCGTGGCGATAGTCGGTGAAGGCCAGCGACGGCCGCGCACGTGACCAGCGCTGCATGGCCCCCGAGCCGCCCATCGCCTCCCAGGTGTCGTAGAAGGCACAGCCCAGGTCGAACGCCGCGCGCCGCTGCGCCGCCACGATGCGCGGCACCATCGGCATGGTGCGGATGTTGCCCCGCTCGTCGCGCTCGGCCTGGTCGAGGGGCGCGAAGATCAAGCAGCCGAGGTCGTCACGCCCGCCGCGCACGTGCTGGATGACCTCCTTGAAGCTCTCGTAGTAGCGGTCCTCGGTGGTGCTGTCGCTCGAGTCGTTGCCGCCAAAGCCCAGCACCAAGAGGTTGGTGCCCCGCGCGGCCAGCTGCGCGTGCAGGTGCGCCGCGTCGAAGTTGAGCATGCGGCTCGCCCGCGCCCCCACCAGGCCGAGAGAGTCGTACACCACCCCCGGTCCCTCACGCTCCATCACCACGCCGTAGAGCGACACACGGCCGCCGCCGACGTAGCGCACCTCCATCTGGTGCGGGCCATCGGGCACGGAGATGGTGTGCTCGGCGTCGACCGGACCGCTCACGCCCACCGCCTCTTCGTCGGCCGTCAGACCCGTGGAGACTACCACCGGCTCGCCGTCGTCCACCGTGAGTCGCACGTCGCCGCCGCCCCGCTGGCGCTGGAACAGCAGCTGGAAGCGGCTCAGGCTGCGGCCCGTCTCGGGCTCGTCTTCTTCGTGCGTTCCGAAGCGGGCGACGCCACCCGCGCGGGCCTGGATCTGCACGCCGCCGAAGCCGTAGTAGCCGTTGTCGATGGCGGCCCGCGTGACCTCCTTGATGCTCCAGCCCTCGTTGGCCGAGTGGAACACGTCCTGGTGGCGGTAGGGCATGAAGCCCTTGGAGATCAAGATGAAGCCGTGCCCTCCGTCGCCGAAGCGCCGCTGGAGACGGTGCCGCACCGTGTGCGTGAGGTGGTCCGTCGCGATGGTGCTGTCACCGTAGTGCGCCGCCCGCGCGAGCGCCCCCGGCTCACCCAACGCCGCGCGACGCAGCGCCTCGTAGAACGGGCGCATGCCGCGGCCTGTCGGGTCCTCGATGTGGATGCGGATGCCCTCGTACTCGCTCGGGTCGATGCGCACGCGGCGCTCGCCGCGTTCATCCTGCTCCACGGGTGGCGGCGGCGGCTGGCGCGCTTGGCCTTCCCGGTCTTCGGCCAGGGCGGCCGCGACCTCGGCGCCCAGCACCTCTTCCGTCTGGGCCGACGAGGAAGCCGCGTGATAGCCACCGCCCGCACCTGCGGACGCCGGCACGGCATCGAAGCGCTCGCTCATGTGCGTGAGAGGGACACGCTCTCCGGGGACCCACGGTCGGAAACGTGCCAGCGAGGGCACCAGGTAGGACGACGCCGCCATGGCCAGGATGACCCCCGTCGCCGCCCCGAGGTGCCGCAGGGCCTGCTTGCGCTCCCTGGCGAGAGCGCCTTCCGCAGGGCCAGTCACCCCCTCCGCCCCGTCCGTCACAGCTGCTGCGGAAGCCGCCTGGCTCGCGCCGCCGGCGGGAGGGATCGAGGGGCGCCGAGGCCGCTTACTAGTGCGTCGTGGGGTCATCAGAACTGGAAGTAGATGTAGGGGGCGGCCTCCCCGACGGCCACCTGGGACAGGATGGCACCCACCCCGCCGAGCGCGAGCCCCTGCACCGGCGCGGGCAGCCCGAGGAACGCGCGCTCCACCGACTTGAACCAGGCGCGCGGCGTGAAGTGGAGCGCGAAGGTCACCCCCAGCATCGCCCACAGCGCCGTGGTGATCTGCGCGGTGGAGGAGGTGCCGGAGAACAGGCGGTCGGTGATGGCGCGGGCGTTGTCCATGCTGCTGGCGCGGAAGAGGATGCGGGAGAACACCACGAACTGGAGCGCCCAGAACACCTTGAACGCGCGCATGGGCAGCGCGTCTTCCGCGCCGTCGCCGTCACCCTGCCCGCCGAAGCGCCTCCGCGCGAAGCGGTGGATGACCATGACCGTGGCCTGGAGGAAGCCATAGAGGACGAACGTCCACGACGCGCCGTGCCACATGCCGATCAGCATCATCGTGAGCCACAGGTTCCAGTAAGCGCGCACCGGACCCGCGCGCGAGCCACCGAGCGGGAAGTAGAGGTAGTCCCGCAGCCAGCGGCTGAGTGTCATGTGCCAGCGGCGCCAGAACTCGGCCGGGTTGGTGGCCTGGTAGGGGCGGTCGAAGTTCTCGGGCAGGTCGTAGCCCATCAGCAGCGCCGAGCCGCGCGCCATGTCCGTGTAGCCCGAGAAGTCGCAGTAGATCTGCATCGTGAACGCGTAGAGCGCGACCACCACCTCGGTGCCAGTGTACAGCTCCGGCTGCGCGAACACGCGGTCCACCAGGTTCGCCGACAGGTAGTCTGCGACGGCGACCTTCTTGACGAGCCCCGTCCCCAACAAGAACAGCCCGCGGCTGACCTGCTCGCGGCGCAGGCTGGGCTCTCCGTCGAGCTGCGGGAGAAACTCGGACGCGCGCACGATCGGACCGGCCACCAGCTGCGGGAAGAACGTCACGTACGACGCGAACTCGAGCAGGCTGCGCTTGGGCGCGAGCGTGCGTCGATACACGTCGATGGAGTAGCTCATCGTCTGGAACGTGTAGAACGAGATGCCAACGGGCAGCGCCCAGCGCAGCAGGAAGGGCGTGTGGGGCTCACCGGTCAGTGACGCGTAGAAGCTGGTGAGCGCGCCGCTCCAGAAGTCGAAATACTTGAAGAGCGCGAGCAGCCCGAGGTTGGACACCAGGCTGACCAGCAGCAGCCCGCGGCGGGCGCGCTCGTTGTCGGTGCGTCCCAGCTGCAGCCCCACCAGGTAGTCGACCAGCGTGCTGCCGAGGATGAGGAAAATGTAGCGGGGGTTGGCCGCCATGTAGAACAGGCAGCTGGCGACCACGACGAACGCGAGGCGCGCGACACGGTGCCGCGCGAGCAGCCAGAAACCGAGCACCGCGAGGGCGAGAAAGAGAAAGTAGTCGAGGCTGTTGAACAGCATTGGCGGGCCTCGTCACGCGCCGCCTCAGGCGGCGGGCGCTCCCGCATCGCCGGCAAGGGAGGGAGCAGGGTGCTCGAGGGCTCCGTCCTGCTGCGCCATCGTGCGGCCGAGAGCGGTCATGCCGAACGCGAGCGGCAGGCCCGTCGCCACCACGCCGAACGCAGCCCAGTCACCGAGCCCGCTCGACGGGTCTGACGCCCACGCGTTCGCCACTTCGTACGCGGCATCCGTGAGAACCGCGAGCAGCAACCACCCAGGCGCGCGGCGGCGCACGCCGACCATCACCACGCACGTGCAGCCCACCTGGAACGCGAGCCGCACGAGCGCCTCCGCCGCGGCGAGGATCGCGCCGAGCGGCGACGAGTCCCACCACGCGACCACGCGCAGGCCCACCTTGATGGCGGCCCTCCCCGAGAGCCCTGCCGCGGTGAGCGAGTCCAGCGTCTCCCCACGAAACACCAGCGCCAGCACCAACATGATGAGCACGACCGCGCCCATCAGGATGCCCTCCATGGCCCCCGCGCCGGCCCCCACGAGCAACGCTGCCCGCTGTGAGCGATAGCCAGGCGTGTAGCGCGACAACACGAACCAGCGGAGCGGCTCGAGGGTGAGGCCCGTGAACACGCCGATCAGGATGAAGCTGACGCGACGTGCACCTTCGCGCGTGGGCACGGGGACGAGCTGCTCGGCCTGCAGCGATGCGAGGAGGTTGGAGGCGCCCATCTGCGCCACCTCGGCGAATACGAAGGCGAGCATCCCTGCGCCGAACAGCGCCCACGGCAGCGGCTCTCGGCGGACGAGCCGCGCGAGGGCGGCTCCCGAGAGCAGCATGACCAGGATCTCGAAGACGTGGGCTGCGACCAACACGGGGCCGGATCTAGCACGACCCACACCCGGGGCGAGACGCGGGACGAAAAGGCTTGTTCGAGGCCCCCCAACTAAAGTACCCCCGTCAGGGAATCGTACTCGTAGGGCGGCGTAAGAATATTTCGAAGCGGCGTGAATAGCCGCACACCCCCGCCGTCTAGGCCCTGCTCGCAACGGCAACGCGCGAGCCAGGCACAACCCGCAAGCTCCCAGCTCATCGGATATTGGAGGACTCAGTGACTCGACTCAGCAAGCTACACATGGTTCTCGGCCTCGCGGCCGGGCTTCTCGTCGTCGGCTCCCACGCGCAGACCATCGCGCAGGGCAGCCTCAACATCGGCGGGAGCACCGCGAACTTCGGTGTGCACCGCCTGAACGGCGGCTTCATGCCCGACCCCATGACGGTCAACGTCGTGTCCGGCGGTAGCCTCAGCGTCCGCAACATGAACCTCGGCGCAGGCTGCACGGGCTTTGCCACGGCCAACCCCGACGTCATCGTGCAGTACAGCAACGCCGCGAGCTTCCTGCGCTTCTTCGTGCGGGCCAGCGGCGACACCGCGCTCGTCGTCAACGACGCGTCGGGCCGTTGGCACTGCAACGACGACGCCGTGGGCACCAACCCCATGGTCTCCATCGAGAACCCCCCCAGCGGCCAGTACGACGTGTGGATCAGCAGCTACACGGCCGGCCAGAACCTGCGCGGCACCCTCAGCGTGACCGAGCTCCGCAACCAGACCCCCTGAACTCCGGCGGGCGCTGCCCGTCCCCTCCTCACCGAGGGTTGTTCTTCCAGCAGGCGGCCCTCGGGTCGCCTGTTGGCGTTTCGGGCTGGCCCGCGCCGCCGCCCTCGCGAGCAGGCCTGCTCCGGCCGACCCCATCGACGTTTCGGACTGCGTCGACTGGGCGGCGCGTTTCGTCGGAGCGCCGCGGAAAGTTGACGAGAGGCCCTCGACCATGAACAACGAAGGTGTGCCAGGTCCGCTCCGCTCCCCCCTCGCCGTGTTCGTGACGCCCCTCGCGGTGGCCTTCCTATGGGCCTGCGTGTACGACTCGGCCGTGGGACAGCCCGTCCCGGCGACCGACTCGTCGGGGGCCGAGGCCACGGTGGACGAGAGCGAGACAGGCACGGTGGACACCAGCGGCGAGTCGTCGGACCCCGCCGAGGCCCCGGCCAGCGGAGAGTCCAGCGCGGACATCCGCGCCGCGAACGGTGAAGTCCTGCGCACCGGCCCCCGCGTCCGGCACCCCCGCCCGGAGGACCAGCCCCTCGGCGTGGACATCGCCATCGAGGATCGCGACGGGCACTCCATGGACGCCCTGCACGCCGCCCTCCGGCGCGCCGAACGCGGGGAGGGCCAGGCCCGGCTGGTGTTCTACGGGGCCTCGCACGTGGCGAGCGATCTGTTCACGGGCGTCGTGCGGTCACGGCTGCAGGCCCGCTTCGGCGACGCGGGGCACGGCTTCGTGCTGCCCGTCGCGCCATGGCGCAGCTACCGTCACCAGGGCGTGCGCATCCGCGGCGATGCCGAGCGCTGGGAGTCCACCAAGGTGCGCGGCGACACGCGTGACGTCGAGAGCTTCGGCCTGCACGGCGTCTTCGTCGAGACCTCCACACGCAACGCGTGGGCCGAGGCCAGCACCACCAGCCGCGGTGAGCTGGGGCGCGCAGCCTCGGTGTTCGAGCTCTTCTACTACAAGCAGCCCCGCGGAGGCGATCTGCAGGTCTACCTCGATGGCCGGCCCGTCGAGCGGATCCGCACGCGCGCGACCGAGACCGGCGCGGGCTACGCTCGCTACGAGGTGCCGGACGGCCCGCACTCCCTGCGCGTGCGCGCGAACGGCAATGGCAACGTCCGCCTGTTCGGCCTGGCTGTGGAGCGCGAGCGCCCGGGTGTCATCGTGGACACTCTCGGCATCAACGGCGCGCGCGCGCGCTACCACCTGATGTGGGAAGACCAGCTCTACCGGGAGCACCTGCGGCGCCGCAATCCGGACCTGGTGGTGCTGGCCTACGGCACCAACGAGAGCGGGGATGACCAGCCCATCGCGGCCTACGAGTCCCAGCTGCGCGAAGTGGTCGGTCGCGTGCGCGAGACGGTGCCCAACGCGTCGTGCCTGCTCATCGGCCCCTCGGACCGGCCCACCGAGCTGGAGGACGGCTCCTACGAGGACCGCCCCCGTACCGCGCAGCTGATCCAGGCGCAGCACCGCGTGGCGGTCGAGATGGGCTGCGGCTTCTTCGACCTGGTGGCGTTCATGGGTGGCCCGCTCAGCATGGTGACCTGGTCGGCCGCGACACCTGCCTACGGCGCCCCCGACCACGTCCACTTCACCCGCGCGGGCTACGAGCGCCTGGGCAACGTCCTGCACGACGCGATGATGGAGGGGTTCGAGCGCTGAGGCGCGACCGGCAACCCACCAGACGGGGGAGTTGCCGGTGGGGGTCGTCGCACGGGCCGGCCCCACCCTACGCGAACCACCGCAAGGATGTGGGCGGGCAGCGTGAAGGGCCGCGTGGCGTTCTACCCCTCGCGCGGGGTCCCCGGGATCGTCGGACGTGACAGCTCCTCGGTGTCCCAGAACGTCATCTCGGTCACCTGTGTGTCTTCGAAGTCCGACCACTCGTCCTGCGCGACGGCAGCGGCGTGCGAGTGTGTCTCCGCTGGGAACAAGTCGGCGAGCCAGTCCGCCACCTGCGCCTGGGTCACCACGTTGCCACTCTTGAACACGAACTTCTCGAGCGCGTCGTGCATCTCGCGCGCGGTTTGGTAGCGATGGGCGGGGTTGGGCTCGAGCGCGCGGTGAACGATCTGCGACAGGGCCTTGGGCACCGCCGGCACCTTGCTGGACAAAGGCGCGACCTCGGCCCGCCGCACCGCCAGAATGGTGTCGGTCTCGGTCTTGCGCAGGAACAGCCGCGTGCCGCTCAGCCACTCGTACAGGCACGTGCCCATGCTGAACAGGTCACTGCGATGGTCGATCTCCTGGCCGCGAGCCTGCTCCGCCGACAGGTAGGGCGTCTTGCCCTTCACCACGCCCGCCCGCGTGCGGACTGCGCGACCCGCCGCCCGCGCGAGCCCGAAGTCGATGACCTTCACCTCGCCGTCGAACGACAGCAGCAGGTTGTGGGGCGAGACGTCGCGGTGGATGATGCCCAAGTGCCCGAGCCCAGGCGCCTCGGCGCGGTGACTGTGGTCGAGCGCCTCGAGGACCTTGAGCGCGACGTGGCAGGTGATGTCGATGGGCAGCGCTCGACCGTCGCCGTAGCGGCGCTGGATGGAGCGCAGGTCGCGCCCCTCCACGAACTCCATGGCGATGTAGTAGGCGCCGTCGATGCAGCCCAGGTCGAACACCTGGGCGATGTTCGGGTGGCTCAGCTGGACGGAGATCTTCGCCTCGTCCACGAACATGTTGATGAACGCCTCGTCGTCCGCGAGGTCGGGCAGGATGCGCTTGATGGCGACCACCCGCTCGAAGCCCTGGTCGCCGCGCTGCACAGCACGAAATACCTCCGCCATCCCGCCTACGGCGAGGCGTTCGGTCAGCGTGTACGGTCCAAACTGCACGCCGCAGCATTGCAGCCCGATCGGGATCCGGTCAACGGGCTGCTACGCTGCCCGGATGAGCACACGGACACTCCTCGAGGGCCGCAAATTCCGCGTCGAGTCGGTCGACGTCCCGGACCGCGAAGGCGGGCTGCGGGCGCGCGAGGTGGTGCGCCACCCTGGCGCAGTCGTGATCCTGCCCATCCTCCCCGACGGGCGGGTCTTGCTCATCCGCAATCAGCGCTTCGCCGTCGGCCGGACGCTGCTGGAGCTCCCCGCTGGGACGCGCGAGCCGGGCGAAGACGATCGCGCAGGCGCGCTTCGTGAACTGGAAGAGGAGACCGGCTATCGCGCCGAGTCACTCGCGCCGCTGGTGCGCTTCTACGCTTCTCCGGGGTTCTGCGACGAAGAGATGATCGGCTTCGTCGCAACAGGCCTCGTGCAAACGGCGCAGCACCTCGACGCGACGGAGCACATCGAGGTGGAGCCCGTGGACGTCGTCACGTTCCGCGCGATGCTGCGCGACGGACGCATCACGGACGGCAAGACACTGGCTTGTGGCCTCTACTGGCTGTCGTTCGTCGCTCCCGCGACGGGGGGCGGCCAATGATCCAAACGCCCTCTCCCCGCAGCGTGCGCCTTCCCTCCTGGCTGCCCAGCGCGACGCTCATCACGGCGCTGACGCTGACGCCCACGGCGTGCACGAGCACAGGCAGCGTCGCCCCGGACGTCACGCCCCCGGCGGACCGCTTCGCGCTCCCCCTGTGCGAGCTGGACCCGGGGGACCAGCGACCGCTCTCCACCCGCTGCCAACAGTTCGTCGACGCCGAGGGCCGCACGGTGGTGCTGCACGGCATCAACGCGCGCGTCGAGGGGCTGTTCGACGTGACGTTCGACGACGGGCGCGTCGCCCTCGAAGACATCCCCGAGTTCACGCTGGCGGACGCCCGACGGATGCGCGCCATGGGCTTCAACCTCCTGCGACTGCCAGTGAACTGGAGTGGAATCGAGCCCGCCGACACACAGCCACCGACGTACGACCCGACCTACCTGGCGCGGCTGCGCGAGGTCGTGGACACGTGCGGCGAGGCTGGCCTCTTCGTCCTGATCGACTTCCACCAGGACGCGTACTCGAAAGAGATCGGCGAGGACGGCGCCCCCCTGTGGGCCATCTCCCCCGAGCCGAACATGCTGCTCGAAGGCCCCCTGACGGACCTCGGCGCCCGACGCGGCGCCGGTCAGACCCTGGCGGCGTTCCGCACGTTCTTCGGTGACACGGAGCCGGGCCCCACGTTGCGCGGGCGGTTCGCCAGCATGGCGGCGCGCGTCGCGTCGGACTATGTCGGCGACGACACGGTCATCGGCTACGAGATCTTCAACGAACCCGTGGCTGGGGACGCCGACACGCTACGCCTGAACCGCGACGTCGGCCGCGCGATCCTCGCGGTGGACCCGGGGCACCTGATCGTCTTCGAACCGCAAGCGACGTTCCGCGTGGTGTTCAACCGCAGCGGCAGCGTGGGTGCGCCGTTCGACGTCCCCGGTGGCGTGTACGCGCCGCACATCTACACCCTGTCCTTCTCCGGGACCGAGGCGGATCTCCTGGCGTTCACCCGCGCGTCCCTGCGACCCGCGAACCGCAGCGCGTACGAGGAGGCGGTCGCGTGGCAGACTCCCCTCTTGGTGGGCGAGTTCGGCATCAACCCACGCGGTACGCGCGGCCTCGAGTACCTCGAGCTACAGCTGGACCTGCAGGACGAGTTCGGCGCGAGCGGGGCGTTCTGGGTGTGGAAGGAGGACTCCCAAGGGTCCTGGGGGCTGTTCGACCGGGAAGGTGCCGCATGGATCGAGCGCGACGACCTGCGCGCCGTCTTGTCGCGCCCGATGCCCGAGCGCATCGCGGGCCAGCCGCTGTGGTGGCGGTACGACCGCGAGTCACGCACCCTGGACATCGCGTACGAGGGGGATCCGTCGGTCCACGACCCCACCGAGGTCTACATCCCTGGCGCAGCGGACTACACCGACGCCTTCAGCGTCCGCTGCGATGGTCGCGCGCGCGACGTGGAGCGCGACCCAGCGACCGGCCTGGTCGCCGTCCCGTGTCACGGTCGCGGCGCGCACCTCGTGCAGGTCGCCCCGCGCCCCTGACACGGCCGCGCGCGCCGCAGCTGGCCCCCCCGCCGAACACGTTGACTTTCACTAGGTATTCTACAGACTCGCGTCTGCCGTGCGCTTCTTTGAATTGATCCAATCGGACTACACGGTCCTCCTCATCCCCCTGATCTCGGCCTTCGTAGGCTGGTTCACGAACGTCGTCGCGGTGAAGATGATGTTCTACCCCACCGACTTCGTGGGTATCCCGCCCTACCTCGGCTGGCAGGGGATCGTACCCGCGAGCGCCGAGCGCCTCGCGCGCTTCAGCACCAAGCTCATCACCACCAAGCTCCTCTCGCTCGAGCAGCTGTTCGAGAACTTCAAGGGTGAGGCGTTCGCGTCCGAGATGGACGTCGTGGTGGACGACATCACGGAGCAGATCCTGAAGGAGGTCGCGGAGAAGCACGCGAAGGTGATGTGGGAGAACGCCGGTGAGGTCATGCAGAACATGGTGCGGGACAACCTCCGCACCGAGGTGCGCGGCGTGGTCATCAAGATCACCGACGACTTCAGCGAGAACATCACGAAGATCCTCGACCTCGAGCAGGTCACGCTGGACGCCGTGATCGCAAACCGCGCGCTCATGACCATGATGTTCCTCGAGGTGGGCGAGGCAGAGTTCAAGTTCATCGAGCGGTCGGGCATCTGGCTCGGCCTGCTGTTCGGGATGGTGCAGATGGTCATCTGGGTGCTGTTCCCCGCCACCTGGGTGCTCCCGTTCTTCGGTTTCCTGGTGGGCTACGCCACCAACTGGATCGCGCTCAAGCTCATCTTCGAGCCGCGTAACCCCCGCAAGGTGGGGCCCTTCACGCTTCACGGTCTGTTCCACAAGCGCCAGGCCGTCGTGGCGGAGCGCTTCAGCGAGCTCACCGCAGGGCGGGTGCTGAACGCCGACAACATCGTGCGCACGGTCACGCAGGGCGACTCCGGCAAGCTGGTGCTCGACCTGGTGAAGGGTCGCGTGAACGAGCTCGTGTCCAAGTACGAGCAGCACCCGATGGCTGGGATGCTGCTCCCCGAAGCCCAGCGCGAGCCGCTGCGCGCCGAGGTGTTCGGGATGATCGAGACCGAGCTCCCGCGCGACGGTGGCCTACTCCATACGTTCGCCGCGAAGGCGGTCGACATCCGCGGCGAGCTCAACGACCGCATGAAGGCACTCGATGCCGAGTCGTTCGAAGGGGTGCTGCGCCCCGCGTTCCAACAAGACGAGTGGAAGCTCATCCTCGCGGGCGCCGTGCTCGGTCTGGCAGCGGGTGTCGCGCAGCTCGTGTGGCTCTTCGGCGAGCAGCTGGCGTCTATGTAACTTCGTGCCCGAGCGCACAAACCCCTGACCTGTTGGCCGTTTCTGCGGTGCGAAAAAGCCCCCGGGCTTCCACGTACAGCGCTACAACGGCCCGCGACAGCAGGCAGGGTTGGGACGTTTCCCGTGGTCGCCCGCCTGATCTCAGGACGGGTCGAACACGTGAACGTAAGGGACATCAGCACTGCGTCTCCGCTTCTCCTCGGAGTGCTGGCGCGCGCCGTCGAGCGCGTGCTGCCGAGCGTCCCCTCCAGTGTCGTCGAAGGTGCCCGTCCCAGCACGCAAGAGGGAGCGTCGCGCGGGCCACGTCGCGCCCCCGTGCGCTTGGTCAGCACCGCGGGGCGCGTCCCCGTGAAAAGCGTGCACGCCGCGTGGCGTGATGCCGAGGCCCGCGTAGGGCCCGACGTCGGCCTCATCGCGGCGCGCGAACTGCACGTGGGGGACATCGACCCGCAAGGCTACGTCATCAACGCAGCGAGCCGCCTCGGCGACGCGATCGACCTCACCTGCCGTTATCACCGGCTGGTGTACGGCAACGTCACCGTCAGCGCCGCACTCGCGCCAGAGCAGGCCACGCTGAGGTTCGCGCTGGTCGACCCCGACGGGGTCCCGGCGTCGCTGGTGGAGTTCGCCGTGGCGGCGCTCTACCGCATGGCGCGCTTCATCTTCGGTGACTTCCCGCTCACCGCGGTGCACTTCGCTCACTCGAGCCTCACGGCAGCCGAAGCGTTCCAGCAGACGTTCCGATGCCCGGTGCGGGTCGCCGCCGAGTCCACGGCCATCGTGCTCCCTGCCGGCACGCTGGATCTGCGCCACGGCGCGGGGGACAACGGCATCGGAACCATCCTGACAGAGCATCTACGGCGCGAGCTCGGCAAGCTCGAGGCCCGCGGCGCGCTCGGACCGCGCGTGTACGCCCTGCTGGTGGAGGAGCTCCCCCTGCGCGGCACGTCCGCCGTGGAGGTCGCGCGCGAGCTCAACATGAGCGAGCGCACGCTGCGCCGGAAGCTGGCCGACGAAGGCACCAGCCATAGGCTCCTCTTGGAAGAGGCCCGCCGAGAGGTCGCCATCCGCCTCCTCGGTGAGCAGCGCCTCGCCATCGACGAGGTCGCCTACCACTTGGGCTATGCGCAACCATCGAGCTTCCAGCGGGCGTTCAAGCGCTGGACCGGGATGCCGCCCGCGACGTTCCGAACACGCTGCGGGCGCGCCAGCACCATGCCCCCGCGCGCGCCTCAGTCGAAGACCACGGTCTTGTTGCCATAGACGAGCACGCGGTCGGACAGGTGCAGGCGCACGGCTCGAGCGAGCACGACCTTCTCGAGGTCGCGTCCCTTGCGGACGAGGTCGTCGACGCTGTCGCGGTGTGAGCAGCGCACGACGTCCTGCTCGATGATGGGCCCCTCGTCGAGGTCGGCTGTGGCGAAGTGCGCCGTAGCGCCGATCAGCTTCACGCCACGCTCGTAGGCGCGGTGGTAGGGCTTGCCGCCAACGAACGCAGGCAGGAACGAGTGGTGGATGTTGATCACGTCGCCCTCGAACGCCCGCAGGAAGTCGTCGCTCAAGATCTGCATGTAGCGCGCGAGCACCGCGAGCTCCACGCCACACTCGCCGAGCAGCGCGAGGGCCTGCCGCTCCTGCTCGGCCTTGGTGGCCTTGGAGACGGGGAGATGCTCGAAGCGCACGCCGAACTGCTCGGCCACGGGACGCAGGTCGTCGTGGTTGCTCAGGATGATCGGGATCTCGCAGGCCAGCTCGCCGCTGCGCTGCCGCAGGAGCAGGTCGTAGAGGCAGTGGTCGTACTTCGACACGAAGATGCCCACGCGCTTCACCGTGTCCGAGCGCACCAGGCGGAAGCTCATCTCGAACCGCCCCGCCACCTCGCGGATGCCGTTCTCGAGGCTGGTGCGGTCCGTGTGCAGATCCGACAGGTCGAAGTGGATGCGCTGGAAGAACTGCCCCGCGACCGCGTCGGTGTGCTGGTCCGCATCGACGATGTTGGCACCATGGCCGTAGAGGACCTGCGCCAAGGACGCGACGAGCCCCTTGCGGTCGGGGCAGGAGACGAGGAGCGTGGCGAACGACGACATGATGGCGGGCATCTAGCAGCTGGGCGCAGACGCGTCAGGCCGAGGGAGCCCTTCCATGCCCGCCGCGTATCCCATCGTGTAGCGCGCGTTCAGCTCGCCGCAGGGGTTCCAGCGCCGCGCGCCGCGCGCATCCTCGTAGCGGTACGCGTCCACTCCGAACGGCCCGAAGTAGCCTCTGGCGTGCATGGCGGCGGCGAGGGTCCGCGCGGCCTCCACCAGCGTCTGCCGCTCCAGCACGGAGAGCTCGGAGGGCAGCGCGCGTCGCACCGAGACGAAGCGTCCGCCGACGACGTGCTGCACGCAGGGCTGTCCCAGGGTGAGCGCTCCGTCCTGCGCGAGCCACCCGTGCTGGGACACCTCGAGCACGATGCGGACCCACGGCTCGACGACCACGCCCAACACCAGCTCGGCGTCCGTCAGGAAGGCACGGGCCGGCGGTGTCAGGCGGCCTGCGGCGACCCGCAGCTTTCCGCGCCCCGCGGCGCCGTACGCCCGCTTGAGCAGCGCCGCGCTCGCGGGAGGACGCGCGCACAAGAACGCCTCCAGCTCTTCGCGCGCGTGCAAGACCCGGGACTCATCCAAGCGCGCCCCGAGTACGTCGTAGGGGAAGCGCGACGCGTTCACCGCGCGCAGCGCATCGAACGGGGGCGCCGCGGGGAGCGTGACACCGAGCGCCGCGAGGACTCTCAGCGCGCGCGGCGTCGGACACCAAGCCTCCCCGCGGTACTGCTGGCGTTCGACGGAAGTCAGCGGCGCGTGTAGGTCGTGCGCCGTCAGGTCGTTGGCGCCGACCAGCCCTGACGCGAGCGGACGCGCGGCCGCGACCGCGGCCTCGGTGGCCTGCGACGGGGTGTAGCCCGGGCCACGCCGAAGCTCGTCCTCCGCGTCGAGGTTGAGGCACCACACGCGCCGCTGCGCGCCGGCTACGAACACTACGCGCTCCCGGGCGGGAGCAAGCTGGGTTGGAACGCTTCCAACGCATCCATGAAGGCGTCGTCCATCCCGGCGCGGCGGCGACGGTGACGGTCGAGGGGCAGCCCGCGCAGCAGCACGGGGCTGATGGGCGGTGGCAGATGGGCACGCCAGGTCTCGAAGTCGCCGTGTCCCGTGAACACCTCGAACCAGTGGGTGGCGAAGCGCACGTGCGCCACCTCCTCTGACCCCACCCGCTCCTGCACTGCGGCACCAGGTTCGTCGCCCACGTCGCGGAAGCGGGCGGCGAAGCGCCCCGCGTGTTCGAGGTTGCCAGCCTCGAGTCCCATCCCCACGAACGCGACGAAGCCCGCAGGCGAGCTGACGCGCGGCACGCGCTCCCAGAACCAGTCGCGCACCCCGAAGTCTCCGAGGGCCGCGCCGAGCGCGTCGATGTGGGCTGCGTAGAGACCCATGTGGCGCACTTCGTCGAGGCAGATGCCCAAGAGGCCCCGACGAAACTCGAGCGGCGCTTCGGGGAAACGCAGCAACGCCCAACACATGAGCTCCGCGGCTTGCAGCTCGTGATGCCAGAAGGTGTGCAGCAGCTCGGCACGCGCGCGCGGGTTGCGGAGCCCACGTCGCTTCTGGCCCTGCTGCACGACGCGCAGCTCCGGAGGCCGTCCGGGGCGCGTCGGCACGCGAGAGACCGTCCCGGAGAAGGTGGCGGGCGGCGGTGGCGGCGCCTGCTTGTAGGCGAGCGCGTCGCTCTCGATGTAGCGCAACGCCCACGTCTCCACGTCAGGCGCCGGCTCGGCTGGGCTGGGCCGCGCGGCGGTCATCCGCAGAGGTGTGCCACGGCCGGCAGCCAGGTTCCACATGGACGAACGCGCTACCAGTCGATGACCTTGCCCCGGGCGCGATACGCGGGGGAGCGCTCGCGCTGCGCCCGGACCGCGTCCACCGTGCGCTTGGCCACCTCGTCGACCTCGGCCTCCGTGGTGCCCCGCCCGAGGCCGAAGCGGACCCCGCTGCGCAGCCACTCGGGCGGGGCGCCGAGGGCGAGCAAGACGTGACTCGGGCTGGCTTTGAGCGTGCTGCAGGCCGCGCCGCTCGACACGCTGACGAACGGCGCGAGGGCGAGCAGGAGCGCAGGCACGTCCACGTAGCCGAAGCCGACGTTGAGGTTCCCGGGGTGAGCGTGCTGGGGGTCACCGAACCGGCGCAGCTCGTCGAGCGTGGACAGGTGTGCCCACAAGCGGTCCCGCAACGCAGCGATGCGGCGCGCGTCCGTGGCGCCTTGGGCGTGCGCCAGCTCGGCGGCCGCACCGAGACCGACGATGCCGGGGACGTTGAGCGTGCCGCTGCGCAGCCCCTGCTCGTGGCCACCACCGAACACGCTCGGACGCAAGCGTTGCCGCGCGCTGCGTCGCACCCACAGCGCCCCCACGCCCTTCGGCGCGTACAGCTTGTGGCCAGACACACTCACGAGATCGATGGGGGTCTCGCGCACGCTCAGGGGCAGCAGGCCCAGGCCCTGCGCGGCGTCGCAGTGGAACAGCGCTCCATGCGGGCGGGGCACGCGCGCCAAGGCGTCGATGTCGTGGACGGTACCGACCTCGTTGTTGCAGCGCATGATGCTCACCAAGGTCGTGTCGTCACGCATGGCCTCGCTCAGCTGCGCAGCGCTCACGCGACCGAATGCATCGACTGGCAGCCGGGTCACGTCGGCGCCGCGTCGCTCCAGCTCGGCGCAAGTGTCGAGCACGGCTGGGTGCTCCGTGGCCTGCGTGATGACGTGACCCCTGGCGGTGCCGTCCGCTTGCACCAAGGCCCCGAGCAGCGCGATGTTGTTGCTCTCGGTCGCTCCAGAGGTGAACACCACCTCGTCCGCACGGCCGTCCAGCAGCCGAGCCACCTGCTCGCGGGCTCGCTCCACGGCTTCACGGGCCTCCTCGCCGTGGGTGTGGACGCGACTGGCGGCGTTCCCGAAGGATGTACGGAGGTACGGCAGCAGCGCGTCGAGCACGCGCTCGTCGACCGGCGTGGTGGCGTGATGGTCGAAGTAGATGGGCATCGCTTCCCGCTGATTGTTTCATGCCCAGGCCTGATACGCTCGACGCCAGCATGAGCACGAGGAAGACCTATCAGGTCCTTTCGGCGACGCGGGACGACGCGCAGGGGATGGCGCGGCCAGCGATCTTCGGAGCCACCGACGTCGGCTGCGTGCGCAACAACAACGAGGACCAGTTCCTCATCGCGGAGCTCGAGCGCGCGCTCGTGCTGATGCAGAGCGGATTCCCGATCACGCCAGGCGAGCGCTTGTTGGACACGCCAGCGTGGCTGCTGATGGTGGCCGACGGAATGGGAGGGCACGACGCGGGGGAACTGGCGAGCAGCGTGGTCGTCGACGCGATGACCCACTACGCGTTCCGGCTCATGCCGTGGCTGGGCACGAGCTCGAGCAGCGACGCCGCGACGGTGGCGGCGGGACTCAAGGACGCCGCGGCAGCAGCGCAGCAGCACATGCGCGAGGTCGCGATCCGCAAGGGCGTCAGCCCTGAGTTGGGGACGACGCTCACGATGGCCTACGTGCGCTGGCCAGAGTGCCTCGTGGCCCACGTGGGTGACAGCCGCGGCTACCTCATGCGCGAACAGGAGCTGTTTCGGCTCACCAAGGACCACAACCTCGCGCAGTCGATGGTGCGACGGGGCGTGCTCGACGAAGAGGAGGGTCGCCGCTCACACTTCTCGAGCGTCCTGACCAACGCGTTCGGTGGCGGCTCAGACGAGCTGCACGTCGACCTGCATCACTTCCACCTCCAGGCCGGGGACCGGCTGCTGCTCTGTACGGACGGACTCTACGGCGAGCTGGGGGACTCGCAGATTCAGGCGACGCTCGCAGCGTGCGTGAACCCATCGCTGACGCACTTCTGCGTCGAGAGCTTGATTCACCGCGCGAAGCGCGCCGGCGGTCGGGACAACGTGACGGCCATCGTGGCGTCCTTCTGAGCCCGCGGAACCCGCAGACCGCTTCGAGGGGTCGAATTCCGCTTGGCTTGGAACGCCGACTGTATGCTACACTTCCTGACGTATGCTGCCGTTTACTGACACTTGTTCGGTTCGTGCCGTGATGTTGGCCGCCGCGCTCGGCGCTGGGCTGTCGGTGGCGCCTGCCTGCACCCCGTTCGATCCGGGGCTGCTCCCAGACGAGGACGACACCACGTCCATCGGATGCACGGACGGCAGCAAGCAGCCGCCCAGTCGAGTGTCCGAGAGCAGCGTGCCGGACGAAGGCACGGACGTCCCAGACTTCTGGGTGGCGCTGCGGGACGTTCTCCTCAACCAGGACAACGACCGCTGGCGGGACATCGGCTACAACATCGACGGTCGCTGCACCAGCGCGTCCAACGCGCCCACCACCACGGAGTGCGTGCCAGTGGAGGGTCGACCGCACGAGATCGACGGGACCGAGGGGGTGGACAACTCGTTCGGGCACAACCTCTTCCCGCTACTGAACTTGGCGTTCGAGGGACTCGACGCGACCGCCATCGCCGCCGAGCTGCGCGGCCTGGGGAACCCGCTCATCCGCGTGCGCGGCTGGAACGGCACGCGCAACGACAACCGCGTGCAGATCGTCCTCACGCAGAGCGTGTTCGCCACACCGAGCAACGCCGGCGCTCTACCGAGCGTCTTCATCGACGGCAGCACCGCCTACACGGACGAAGCGCACACCATCGTGGCCCCAGATCCCATCTGGGACGGCACCGACTTTTTCTGGGGTCGTGACGACACCTTCCTGGACCCGGAGGCGGCCGACATCGACGCCGCCAACCCTCTGGTAGTGGATCCAGACGCTTACGTGACCGACGGCATCCTGTTTACCAGCATCCCGGACGGCACCGAGATCCTCCTGGTGGGTGACGGCCTCGGGACACGCGTCCGCCTGTCAGGGATGGTGGCCACGGCCGACCTCGGCGCCCTCATGATCGATGGTGCCGAGAGCATCACGGTGACCATCGCGGGCCGGTGTACACCGACTTGCTGCGGACGGCCGAGTCCGTCGGCGTGTGCCGCGACGACCCGCGTTACCGGACGCTGCAGACGGCGCTCACTGGCATGCAAGACGTCCTCTTGGACCCGTCATCGGACGCCGCAGGGACCCTCTGCGACGCCGTCTCGCTCGGCATCACCTTCGAGGCGTTCCCTGCGAACTTCGGGGGCATCGCGCTGGGGCAGGCTCTGCCCTCGCCCTGCGATACCCCCTGACGCGGCTCGACGGGCGTCACACCCCGTCCACACGAGCGAGTTCAGCGAATCTGCTGGGCGAGGTAGTTCTCACGGCCAATCTGCTCGACGATGTGGAGCTGCGCCTCGAGCCAGTCGATACCGCCCTCCTCGTCCGACAGGATCCGGTCGAGCAGCGCGCGCGTGCCCTCGTCGCCCTTCTCGCGGCACTTGGCGATGCCGCGGTTGAGCCGCTCGCGTGCGTCGTATTCGATGGCGAGATCGAGCTTGTGTTGCTCGATGGGATCTTCGCCGACGCGCACCGGCGAGAGCCGCTGCATGTTGGGGATCCCCCCCAGCAAGAGAATGCGGCCGATGACCTCGTCCGCGTGCTTCATCTCGTCGATCGACTCACCGCGCTTCTGCTTGGCGAGCGCCACGAACCCCCAGTCCTCGCACATCTTGTAGTGGATGAAGTACTGGTTGATGGCGGTCAGCTCCGAGGTGAGGACCTCGTTGAGCAGCTCGATGACTTCGGCATCGCCCTTCATGGGACATCTCCTGGTTGGAAGGCGCAGGCACACGCCTGTGCTAGCTCGCACGCTAGTGCATGCGCCGCTCACCGTCACGGTGATTGTGCGCCGGCGCCTGCAGGCGCGCTCGCCGTGACGCTCCCGCCGTCAACCGGTCGCGAGCGGTAGGGGGAAGAGGCCGTCTCCGCGGAGCTCCGCGTGGGTCTCGGCGACGATCTCGTCCACGAGTGGGCGGCACCCTCCGCAGCGCGAGCCTGCGCCGCACGCCAACGCGACATCCAAGTGGTTGCGGGCGCCCTCCCGGGCGCACTTGCGGATGACCTTGTCGTTCACGCGCTCGCAATGACAAACCAGCATGGTGGCATCAATGTGGATCCACACGTATTGAAAGTCAATATCATTTTCACGTGACACGCGGGGGCGGACGCCCGAGCGCTCCCAGCACGGGCCCCTCGGGTTGCCCACGCGGCGCGTCGGTGGTCCGCCCGGGACCTCGAGCGTGTCGGCCACGCCGCCCACCCGATGGCCAGCCTGCCCACTTGGCAGCTCCCCGGTGGGATGGGCGCAGGTGGCTGCGTGGACCACGACCAGAGCAAAAAAAAAGCCAGCGCGTGCGCGCTGGCTTTCGAGGGTGCGGACGGAGAGACTCGAACTCTCACGGATTTTACTCCACTAGATCCTTAGTCTAGCGCGTCTGCCAATTCCGCCACATCCGCTGAGCAGGGCGCGAATCTAGTGTGTTCGAGAGAGTTGTCAAGGACGTGTTTGTGCGGTCTGCTGCGCGCATGCCCGTATGGGGATCCTGGTCGCTGTTCTTCACCGTGTCCGTCGCGTGTCTGCTCCTCGCGCGCAGGCTCGACCGCTCGCCCGAGACGCCTTCCCGCGAGGCCGAAGGCGCGCATCGCCCCTCGCTCCCCGACGCGGTGATGGGCACCCCTCCCCCTCCTCGCAGCACCGCGGAGGCGAACGCGTCCGCGCTCTCCGCGGACGCCGCACGCGATCGTCCATCGCGGCAGGCTCGCTGACGACCCAACCGCAGCCCATGGACGACACGACGCAGGTCAGCGCCCGCGAAAGACGGGCCGGCGCTTGGCGAGGAACGCCGCGACGCCCTCCGCATAGTCTTCGCTGTCGAAGCACGCCTGGATGAGCGACGCCGTGTCGTCGTCCGCGCGAGCCGGCGCGGGCTTGCGCAGCTCCCCGAGGCAGTGCTTCGCCGCACGCAGCGTGAGCGGCGCGTTGTCGGCCACCTGCAGCGCGAGCTTGCGCACGAAGGACTCGAGCTGCGCCTTGGGCAGCACCTCGTGCACGAGCCCCATGCGCAGCGCCGCGCTCGCGTCGTAGCGGCGCGCGGTGAACAGGATCTCGCGCGCGGAGGCCTGGCCCACGACGCCCACGAGCGTCTCGACGTTGGTCGCGCTGTACCCGAGCCCGAGGCGCGCGGGGGGAATCGCGAACACCGCGTCGTCCGCCGCGTAGCGCATGTCCGCGTGCAGCGCGATGCCGCTCCCGCCGCCGATGCAGAAGCCGTGGATCATCGCGACGAGTGGCTTCCGCACATGCGCGAGGGCCTCGAAGGCGCGCTCCGTGAGCTTGTCGTAGTCGCGGGCGCCTGGCCCGATGCGGCTCTGCTCGAACTCGCTGATGTCCGCCCCTGCGACGAACGCCACGTCGCCCGCCCCGCGCATGACGACGACGCGCACGGACTCGTCCGCGTCCAGCTCGGCCAGGCGCTCGGGGATGGCCTCCCACATGGCGCGGTGGATGGCGTTGCGGCGCTCGGCGTGGTCGAACACCAGCCAGCCGATGGGCCCCTCGCGCTCGGCGCGCACCTGCCCGCTCATGGGTTCACCGACATCACCCGCGTGAGGCGGAGCATGAGGGGCACGTTCGCGAGCGCGCCGTAGTATTTGATGTCGCCAGCCTTCTCGGCCGCGGAGAGCTCGCGGGCCACCTCGCCGCGCGGGTTGGGCAGGCCGAAGCGCCCGAGCTCCAGCATGGACATCTTCATGATGTGCTCGCTGCCGGCCCGCACCGTGACGTCGGGGATGCCGACGATGCCTGCGTGCACGCGCACCGCATACGGCACGAACTCGAGCGTCACGGACATGTTGAGGTCCGTGATGACCATGGCCACCCGTCCGCGCATGCGCAGGGCCGTGGCGCGCTTGTCCTCGTGGTCGTCCAGGTTCTGCCGAAGCAAGGTGGCCAGCATCGGCGCGAAGCCGTGCTCTTCCGCGCCTGGCGCGAGCTCGACGGCGGGCTCCATCAGGCCAGGAACTCCGTGTCGACGCGCGTGGCGCTGACCACCAGCTGCCGCGACGACTCGACGAAGCGCAGCATGGTCGGCAGGTGCCCCTTGGTGAGCTTCAGCTTGCCCTCCATCATGGACTTGATGGGGTCGAGCTTGCCCTCGAGGCACGCACGCCAGCGCGCGTAGTCGGCGACGACGATGAAGGGGGCCTCCTGGACCGCGTCCATGCCCGTCACGTACTTCGTGCCGCGGCAGACGCCCTCGTGGACATCCATGATCATGCCGACGTCTTCGTCGATGCCCAGGCTCGGGTCCGCCTTGATGACGAACGCCACCGCGCCGAAGGTCCACGGCTTGCCGTGCGTGCGGTACCCATCGTTCGCGTTCACCGCGTCTTGATAGGCCTTGGTCCATGCTTCGGAAGGGAACTTGAACGACATCGGGGCTCCTCGGGTTGGCCGAGGCCTTACCCCGAGCGCGCGCCCTGCGCAAAGGCACCGGGGGCGGGCCGCCCGCGCCCAGGTGCCCACAGTTACTTGACTTTCGGGGGCTCGGCGTGCGCTGATGAGCGCTCCGGAGGTCCGATGTTCAGAGAGGTCCTACAAGAAGTGGTCGAGAAGACCGACGGCGCCGTCGCCGCGATCCTCATGGGATACGACGGCATCCCGGTGGAGCAGTACGTCGACGACGACGCCGTGCTGGACGTCGAGACGGTCGGCATGGAGTACAGCGTCATCTTGAAGCAGATCAAGAACGCCGCGGAGATGTTGGACATCGGCAGCGCCAACGAGGTCGCCATCCGCGCCGAGCGCATGACCACCATCATCCGGCTGGTCACGGACGAGTACTTCCTCGCGGTCGCGCTGCGGCCCGCCGGCAACTTCGGCAAGGCGCGCTACCTCATGCGCGTGCGCTCGAGCGCGCTGGCCTCGAACCTGGCCTAGCCGCGGGGCCCGACGCCATGTCCGAGTCCGACCAAGAGCGAGCGGCCCGAGACACCGCCGGGGCGCGCGCCGTCCTCGTGCTGCACGGGCCGAACCTGAACATGCTCGGCGTGCGTGAACCCGGGGTCTACGGGCACGCCACGCTGGCCTCCATCGACGCGTCGCTGCAGGCACTGGCCGTCGAGCTGGGCCTCTCGGTCGAGTGCAGGCAGAGCAACCACGAGGGTCAGCTGGTGGACTGGATCCAGCAGTCCCGCGAGGGCTTCGCTGCGGTGCTCATCAATCCTGCCGCGTACACGCACACCTCGGTCGCCATCCGCGACGCCATCGCAGCCTGCGGGCTGCCGGTGGTCGAGGTGCACCTGAGCAACATCCACGCGCGCGAGGCGTTCCGGCACCACTCGTACAGCGCCGCCGTCTGCGTGGGGCAGATCGCAGGGTTCGGCCCAGACAGCTATCTGCTCGGGCTGCGCGCGCTCGCCGCCAAGCTCGGCTGAGACCCACCGGGACGTTACCGGGACAAGACGCGCGCGTCGTTCGTTGAAAGCTGACGCGGCCTTGCTTTTGGTGCTAGCAAGCGGCCATGGACATCGATCTTGAACAGCTCCGCGAGCTGATGCGCGCGATGACTGAGTTCCAGATGAGCGACATCGAGCTCGAGAAGGCCGGTGAGCGCATCTCGCTGAAGCGTGGCGGCGGCGTGGTCAGCGTCAGCACGCTGGCGCCGAGCCCCGTGGCGCTGCCGAGCTCGCCCGCGCCCGCCAGCGCCGCGACAGCCGCGCCGGCCGCTGCGGCCCCGGCCGAAGACGACGCCAACACGCAGTGGATCACGTCGCCCTTCGTCGGGACGTACTACGCCGCGCCCTCCCCCGGCGCCGCCGCGTTCGTGAAGACGGGCCAGAGCATCTCGCCCGGCACCGTGCTGTGCATCGTCGAAGCGATGAAGCTCATGAACGAGATCGAGTCCGAGGTGAGCGGCGTCATCGTCGAGATCGCCGCCGTCAACGGCAAGCCCGTCGAGTACGGCGACAAGCTCTTCAAGATCAAGGTCGCGTAGTGTTTCGCAAGGTCCTGATCGCCAACCGCGGAGAGATCGCGGTGCGCGTCATCCGCGCCTGTCGCGAGCTCGGCATCGCCACCGTCGCCGTCCACAGCGACGTCGACACCGACGCCCTGCACGTCCGCCTGGCCGACGAGGCCGTGTGCATCGGGCCGGCGGTGGCGAAGCAGAGCTACCTGCACATCCCTGCGCTGATCGCGGCGGCCGAGATCAGCGGCGCGGACGCCGTGCACCGGGTTACGGGTTCCTGTCGGAGAACGCCAGCTTTGCGGCGCTTTGTGCGGTGATGATGTTGGGCTGACTTCATCGGATGGCCAAACAACGCCAGGCCAGTGGGGCGGTCAGCGCGCCGCTTGGCCAAGCGCTTAGGCTACCCCTCGCCGGAAGCGAAGTCATCCGACACGGAGGACGCCGTCCTGAAAGCCAAGAGTGGGCTTCCCCCACCGTGATACTCAAGGCTTCAGGAGGCGGCGCAGGCGCGCGGCGCGGATCATCCGCACCGCCGAGTTGGCGGCGTCCTTCGCGCGCAGGCGCTTAGGGAGGCCATCGCGGGCTTCAGAACGGTGACCTGGCCATTAAGGCGCTTCGTGGAAGAACACGCCACATCGAGTTCAGGTCATCGCCGACGGCCAGGGCGACGTGCGCGTGTTGGGCGGCGCGAGGTGCTCCATCAGAGAGAGCGCCATCAGAAGCTGGTGGAGAGCGCCGGCGTGGCCGTCCGACGGCTGCGCCTCGACATGGCGGCACCGACCGGCGCTTGCTGGCCGAGCACAGCACTACTGTGTCGGCGAGGCACGCTCAGGTTCACCTGGACGAGCGCGGCGAGCTCGCGTTCATGGAGATGAACACGCGCATCAGGTGGAGCACCGTGACCGAGAAGCTGGTGGCGTGGACCTCATCGCCAGCGGCAGATCCGCGTGGCCGCAGGCATCCCCGTAGGTTCCCAACCGCGAGCTCAAGCCACGCGGCTGGGCCATCGAGTGCCGCGTCCCAGCGCAGAGGACCCCGTCACCTTCGCGCCCAATGGCCCGGGCTCATCTGGTACCACCCGCCTGGCGGCGCGGGCGTGCGCGTCGACGAGCGCGTGTGCAGGGGGCTGGCGCGTGCCAGCTGCGTACGACTTTCGCTGTTGGCGGGAATCATCACCTACGGACGCACCGGGAAGAGGCGCGCGTGCGCATGGTGCGCGCGCTGGAGCGAAGACACCGCTGGTGGGGGCATCGCACCCAACATCCCGCTGCACCTGCGCACGTCTCGAGAACGAGGACTTCCGGACCAGGGCGCTCTCCGCGCGCTTCTCCGAGCGTCTGTAGGCCGTCAAACCGGGGCCGTTCGACCCTGGTCGACACCTGTCAGGTCCCTCGTGCGCGCCGTTGTTGACCGGCCCACGGCAGAAACGTACAATCATGGCGACGCAAAATGCCGTGTGATTACGGCGTGATGCTGGCCTACCCCATACGGATCGCAGTCGACCCGCAACGAAGTACTCGGTGCCCAGAAACTCGTCGCGAAGGAATTGGCTACGACAAGGCGATCGTTCAGTATCGGCTCCTTGTCGCGGACGATCCCCGCGACGTGCGGACTTGCTGCTGAAGATCGGCGACCTCTATAAGACGGGGGCCCACGATCAGCGCCGTGGACTCGTACAGCCAGGTCCGCGACGCAGTACGCTAGCCAGGGCTTCTTTCTCAAGGCCGTCGCGGTCTACAAGCAGATCCTCAAGCTGGATCCGAGCAGCCTCGACTCGCAGCTCAAGCTCGCGAACATGTACGAGCAGCTCGACCTGGTGAGCGACTCCGGGCATCGATTCCGCATCAAGTACGCCGAAGCGCTCAGCAAGATGGAGCGCATGGAAGAGGCGGCGGCCGAGTTCGAGGCGGGCGCGAACCTGCTGCGCGAGCAGGGCCGCATGGACGACTACATCAAGGTCGCCGAGCGCCTGCTGTTCCACCGCCCCGACGTCGCCGTGGCGCGCGAGGTGGCGCTGATGTACCTCGAGCGCAACGACGCGAAGCGTGCGCTCAGCAAGCTGCAGGTCTGCTTCCAGGCCAACCCGAAGGACGTCGCCACGCTCGAGCTCTTGGCGCGCGCCTTCCACCTGCTCGGGCAGCACCCGAAGACCATCAGCGTGTACCGCGAGATCGCGCGCATCTATCAGGACGGCAAGAAGCCCGCCGAGCGCGAGCGCGTGCTGCGCAAGATCCTCGAGCTCGACCCGAACGATCAAGAGGCCAAGACCGCGCTTGGCGGCAAGCCCCCAGCGCCGGATGCCTCTTCGCTGTTCGAGTCCAGCACCATCATGGCGCCCCCGAGGCCCAACACGGGCACGGTGGGCGCCGTGCCCAAGCACACCATCGAACAGGCCCCGGTTGCGCCCGCGAACACGAGCGCTCTCGGGGACGACGACGACGACAGCGTGCAGGAGCTCGACCTCCTCGAGGACGACTTCGACGACGCCGAGATCATCATCAGACTGATGCCAGGCCGACCGAAGCGACTCAGGCCGACATCTTCCTCGACGACAGTCCGACTCCCACCCGCTGCCCCGAGGCCGTCTCGGGTCACACGGGCGCGCTCGAACCGTCCCCGGCCCATCGACCGAAGCCTACGCCGAGCTCTCCCTCGCGAACGACGACGCCCCGCACAAAGTACGAGCCGGAATCCTCCGAAGCTCCGTCCGAGAGCTACGCGGGCTTCTGGTCTGACCGGCGATCTGGCCCGGATCGAGCGCCTGATGTCGAAGTCGAGTGGTTCCTGCGCTTCAGCCTGCTGGGACCAGGCACAGGACAGCTCAGGCATCGTCAATCAGGCGCGCGGACTACATGCTGGCACGTCAGATGCTCAGCGGCGACGTCTACCTTGAACGGCATGATGGACGACTCAGATTCGCTGGCTTGCTGGACATGGCGCTCACATCTCGCCAGCCAGGTGCGGCCATTACTGTCGGTGATGTACCTCGACGCCGTGCTCGATCTGGATCCGTCAACATCGACGCACGCATCATGCTGGGACGCGTGAGCGTGCCGCTCCCGAGCGAAGTGGCCGTCCTGGTCGAAGCGACAGGCGCGCTCCAGGCCACTGGCGCGACAGGCGCATCGGTCCCGGATGATGCCGCGCCTGTCGCCTCCGAGGAACCTGCGGAAGCGCCCCCGGTTGGAGATGGACGACCAGGGTCTGCCCCGCCGTCCAAGTGTCGAGGCGGCCCCCGTGCCCGCGCCAGACCCGCGCGCAGCCGCAGGTCCCGTGCCGCCCGAGCGCGATGGGTGCGCCGGAGCCCGTCCGTAGCAGCTACCCGCCAGGAACGCTTGAGCGAGTTCCCGGACGCTCACCATCCACACCACAGGGCGTCCCCTCGGAGAGTATGTCCCTGGCGTCGTCACGCGACCACCGACTCGGAGATCCCCGGCAGCGCGACCGTGCAGCGCGACGCGCTCCCGGAGGCGCTGACGGCAACATACTGGACGCGGCGGAGGGGCCCCATCCGTCCTCGGACACGGCGCCGAGCTCGCCCGAGCTCGCCCGAAGGCTTTCTGCACGCCCGCGCCCGTGGAACAAACGCCGGCCACCGCGGGGGAGCTGCCACGACGACCGCCCCCCCGCCACTGAGGCATTCGAGACGCCTGGGGCGCGCAGGACGCCCAAGGCGCACTGGACGCACAGGGCGCGCAGGACGCCCAAGGCGCACAGGACACCAGGACGCTGCCAGGACGCGCAGGAGGACGAAGACGTCGAAGAAGTGGCGGAGGAGCATCGAGGAGGCCGAGAGTTCTTTGCGTGGCGCAGGGCCTGTACGACGCGGCGCTCGCCAGTCTGGAAGACCTCGCGGACGAGTATCCCGACTCCGCCACGCTGCGGCGGCGCATCGCTCAGATCCGGGCGGCCTCGGAGGGTCCCGGCGAAGAGCTCGAGGACGAGAGCTTCGCGCTGGCGAAGGAAAGCTCGCCGAGGGCACCGGAAGACCCGCCTGCAGCCGGCGCGGCATCCTCGACGTGGAGCAGGTCTTCGCGCAGTTCAAGAAGGGCGTGGAGGAGCAGGTCGACGAGGCCGACAGCGACACGCACTTCGACCTGGGCATCGCCTACAAGGAGATGGGCCTGCTGGACGACGCCGTGGTGGAGTTCGAGGTGGCCATGCGCAACCCCGCCCGGGCGTGCTCGTGCAACACGATGGTGGGGCTCTGCCGGATGGAGCAAGGTCGCACGCAGGACGCCATCAACTCGTTCCGTGCGGGGCTCCACGCGGAGGAGAAGAACGAACGCGAGGAGCTGGCGCTCTACTTCGAGCTCGCGAACGCGTACGAAGTGCTCCGCGACAACAACGAGGCGCTGTACTTCTTCGAGAAGGTCCGCAAGCGGGACGCGGTCTTCCGCGGCGTCTCTCAGCGCATCCGCAAGGTGCAGGCCGCCATGGCGGCGGCATCGGAGCCGAACGCGTCGGACGACGACGAGCTGGACGCAGCGTTCGACGACCTGCTCAGCGACGACTGAGGCGACACACGACCGCTCTGCAAGCACCGACGGGACGCGCGACGACCGGCGACGTGGTCGTACACGCGAGCGCATCCTCGAGCGTCCGCTCGAGCGCATCCACAAGTGCGGGAAGATCAGGCCGCGTTCGCGGGTGGCCAGGGCCGGTTGACCTGGGCGGCCACCGCGGCGGCGAGCTCCGCAGAAATGGGCTGGTCGGGCTGATAACCCGACTGCTTCTTCAGGAGCATCTTCAGGTACGCGGAGGAGAACTTCAGCAACGAGGAGAGCTCGGCAAGGTCGTAACTGCGCTCGGACATGAACACAGAATGACCGTTCCACGCCTAGATCGTCAAGGACCGATTTTCTAAAATAGCGAAATTACTTGATTTTTTAGATATACACAGTACACCCAGGCCCGCGTAGCCGCTCATTAGCAGAGACGTCGCACACTCCGGCATAATCGCGCCCGGCCCCTGACCCTCACCGCCTATTCGTTCGCTCTTCTGTCCCACCCTGCTGGGCACGTGCTCAACCTCTCAGGGGTCAGGGCCCGTGTCTGGGCCCCTGCGCCTTTTGCCTTCGTGGCGGCGATCGCGTCGTGTTCCGGCCAACTGCTGCCGGAGGCACTGTGGGCAGGCGGGCGTCCGTCATCCTCGTTTTCCGGGGCGGGATGCTCGTCCACGGCTCTTCCACCACCACCACGGCCCTGGCCACGGACACGGTCACGCACAGCCCGGATCGGTTCGACGACGACGCTTTGCGCATCCGCGCTGGGCTGTTGCTCCTGGCTGTTCGCACGATGATGCTGCATCAAGTGGGCGACGGCGACCGGCGCTCAGCGCGTTGCGAGTGGTGCCCATACCGAGCACATGCACATCGACTTGTTTACCGGCCATCGCGGCGCACACGGGGTGCCGTCGTCGGGCTACTGGTCCGCCGTCCAGCACTGGGGCCGTCGCATCCTGCCAGCGCTGAGGGTCATGGCGCTGTCCAGCGTTATCGGCGGCGTATGGCGCTCGCAGGCGCCATCAGCACCAGCACCGCGTGGCGTTCACGCCCATCACGGCCTGCGCGGCAGGCCGCACTGATCACGTGGTGTCGCACGACGCCCCCCGAGGGCCGCGCGACGGCCTCGCGCGTGTGCTCGACGTGCTGGCCGTGTCGCCGGTGTGCTGCTCGTATCGCAGAGCGGGCACGCGCACGGCGAAGTACGAAGAACCAGCGACACCGCTGACTCGGCCCTGGCGGCTGACCGACGCGCTCGCGGACCTCGCGCTGGACGCCACTCCGCCGCTCATTGGGCCTGCTGGTGGCTGGCTTCGGTAGGTCGCGATAGCGTTGCGGACTTTGCGCATGGAGACGGAACCGCTCACGCTGGCGCTGCATTGGGGCCGTCGTGGGCGCTCCTGCCCCTCTGCTCGTGTGGCGTGCTGCCCGTGGCACGCAGCGCAGTCCCGCTCGCGCAGCGCGCCACGGCCTTCGTCGTGGCCTTCCTCGCGACCCCCCAGCTGGGGGCCGAGACGCCTGCTCATGACGGGACGCTTCCCTAGGGCCCGGGCTGCTGGTGGCGCGCTTCGTCAGGGCGCTCGCGTCGCCGTCGCGGCGGCGTGTGCCGGACTGTAGGCGCACTGCGACGTAGCCCCCACGGGGCGCGCCGCGCCGTGCCCCAAAACCTGCCACTGGACATTGAAGGGCGCACAGGGCTCCGCAAACGCTGCACCGAATGGACAGCCGTGCACATCGCTGGTTCACGATAAATTGGGACTGCTGGCGGCGGCCTGCGCGGGACGTCCGCTGGCGCCTGACGCTCCTGGCTGCCTGCGCCGCGCTGTCTGGACGTGCTGCTGCTGATGACAGCGCGGTGTCGTACCGCTCTGCGTGAGCACGCTGGTGCGCCGCTCGCCGCGGTGCTCGTGAGCAAGGGCCTCTCCGCGGGCGCCGTGCTGGTCGGACTCGTGCTCGGCCCCGCCACCAACTAACCTTCGCGACGCTCGGCTTCACATGCGCAGGCTTCAGCGACCCTCGCGCGCCGTCGTCGCAGCGCTTTCGGCACCCGCGTTCTTGCTGGCTGGGTGTCAACGCCGCGGAACTCGGCGCGGGAGACGACGGCCGCGCACGGATCGGTCGACGCACGCGGGGCAGCCACGGTCTCGTGGCGTGGCAGGCTTCGCCAAAACGCTCATCAGATGGCTGCTGCATTGCCGTACGTACGCGCTGTTCGACGGCCTCAGGTCAGTCGCTGGAAGCGCGACGTGCAGGGGCTCACCGCGGACCGTTTACGCTGAACGGTGGATCCGTCGCCGAGGCCGACCACCACAGATGACGGCGAATGCGGAGCGTGGGCACGGCCACAGGCAGCGGCCACGCTCACACGGCCGCGACGCCCGCCACGGCCACGCGCGCTGGGGCCGGCGCGCGCGCCCGCGCGAACGTGGCATGCTGCGCCCCGCCAAGCCCATGCCGCGCGCGTCGCGCGTCTGATGACGCCCTTTCCCTATTCGATCGACGCCAACGCCGACGTGGCGAGCGCCTGGGCGATGATGGAGGAGCACGACATCCGCCACATCCCCGTCACCCGTGGCGAGACGGTGCTGGGTGTCGTGAGCGAACGCGATCTGTGGCGCGCCCAGGCGGAGGGCCGATCGGACATCGACATGGGGGGTCTGGTGTCGACCGGCCCGTACATCGTGGAGTGGAGCGCGTCGCTCGCCGAGGTGGCGCGCGAGATGGGGGCCCGCAAGATCGGCTCGGCCGTCGTGCTGCGCGACGGGAAGCTCGCGGGCATCCTGACGACGACGGATGTGTGTGAGTACCTAGCCGAGGTGCTGGAAGAGCACTATCACTCCCCTAACAGCACCGACGCCGCCTGAGGCGACGGTGCGCTCGCCCCAAACCACGAGGATGGAACCATGAGTCACTCCAAGTCCGAGGCCAATGCCCCCCGCGCCATGTCCAGGCGCGTCTTCCTGCACCGCGGCACCGCGCTGATCGGGGGCACCGCCCTCGCGGCAACCTTCCTGGGCTGCGGCGGCAGCGAGGAGCCCGCGGGCTTCGCCTGCTCCACGGGGCTCAACCCCACGCAGACCAACCTCCGCAGCTCCATGTCGTACACCGACACCGGCGCGGACCCCGCCAAGCTCTGCAAAGACTGCAACTTCTTCCCCGCGAACGCACCCACCACCGCCTGTGGTGACTGCAGCCTCGGGCTCGGAGCGGTCCACCCCATGGGGAGCTGTACGAGCTTCGTCGCGCGTACCTGACGCAGGTCGGACGCTGGGCGTACGTCACGGAGCCCACCACGCACGCGCCACGCCAAGACCCGACGCCCGCCACGGAGCCCACCGTCGGCGGGCGCCGCTTTTTCGGCCCGACGCGACCACGCTCGTCGGGTTGCACCAAAGTGGAACGTGTTCTACTTTTCGACCCACGCGCGGCGAGGCCCATTGCCCGCTGCGGCCTCCCCCCTCGAGCCCCACCGAGAGCACGCATGACCATCTCCGTAGAGATCAACGACGGCATCGCTGAAGTCGTCATGAACAACCCCCCGGTCAACGCGCTGACGGTCGCCGGCTGGTTCGATCTCGCGGCCAAGATCACGGCCTGCGGCAAGAACCCCGAGGTGGCCTGCGTGGTCCTGCGCGCCGAGGGCAAGGGCTTCAACGCCGGCGTGGACATCAAGGAGATGCAGACCACGGAGGGCTTCACGGCGCTGCTCGGGGCCAACAAGGGTTGCTGGGAGGCGTTCAAGGCCGTTTACGAGTGCGAGGTGCCCGTCATCAGCGTCGTGAACGACTTCTGCGTGGGCGGCGGCATCGGCCTGGTCGGCAACTCGGACATCATCATCGCCAGCACGGGCGCCAAGTTCGGCCTGCCCGAGGTGGACCGCGGGGCCCTGGGCGCCGCGACGCATCTGGCGCGCCTGGTCCCGCCGCTGAAGGCGCGCGCCATGGTGCTCACCTGCGAGAACGCCACGGCCGAGGAGCTGCAGGCGTGGGGCTCGGTCTACGCGGTGGTGCCGCGCGACCAGACGCGCGCGAAGGCCATGGAGGTGGCGGCCACCTTCAAGAAGAAGATCAAGGCGGTGGTGCGCGCCGCCAAGGAGTGCCTGAACAACATCGACCCGGTGGACGTGAACCGCTCCTACCGCTTCGAGCAGGGCTTCACCTTCCAGCTGAACCTGGCTGGCGCCGCAGACGAGGCGCGCGACGCCTTCGTCGAGAAGCGCGACGTGGACACCAAGGCCGGCAGCTGAACCACCCTGGGCGCACTCGCGGTACACCCGCTACGCCCTGAAAGAAGAGCGACGTGGCAGACAAGACGATGACACTCGAAGACGCCGTCGCCGAGGTGCGCGACGGCATGACCGTCGGCATCGGCGGCTGGGGTTCGCGGCGCAAGCCGATGGCCTTCGTGCGGGCGCTGGTGCGCTCGGGCGTGAAGGACCTCACCATCGTCAGCTACGGCGGCCCCGACGTGGGCATCCTGTGCGCCACGGGGCAGGCCAAGAAGGTGGTCTACGGCTTCGTCTCGCTGGACTCGATCCCCCTCGAGCCGCACTTCCGCAACGCGCGTCAGGCCGGGACCGTCGAGGCCGTCTCGCTGGACGAGGGCATGTTCCGCCTGGGCCTGCAGGCCGCCGCGTGGCGCCTGCCGTTCCTGCCCACGCGCGCGGGCCTGGGCTCGGACGTGATGATCAACCAGCCGCAGCTGCGCACGGTGAAGTCGCCCTACGACGACGGCGAGGAGCTGGTGGCCATCCCCGCGCAGCGCCTGGACGTGGCGTTCATCCACATGAACCGGGCCGACACGGCCGGCAACGGGCAGTACCTGGGGCGCGACCCCTACATGGACGAGCTGTTCTGCATGGCCGCGGACAAGGCCTTCATGAGCGCCGAGAAGATCATCCCCACGGCCAACCTGCTGGACGAGGGTTCGTTCCAGACCCTGAAGATCAACCGCATGATGGTGCAGGGCGTGGTGCACGCGCCGGGCGGCGCGCACTTCACGGAGTGCCCGCCGGACTACGAGCGCGACGAGGCGTTCCAGAAGGAGTACGCCGCGACCGCGAAGGACCCGGCGGCGTGGGAGGCGTTCAAGGCCAAGTACCTCGACGTGAGCGAGGCCGAGTACCAGAAGGCGGTGGCGAAGTGAGCTCCGAGAACCAAGCAGTCACGCGCACGGACGTGTGCGCGGTCGCCGTGGCGGAGTGCTTCCGCGGCGATGGCGAGATCATGTGCAGCCCCATGAGCCCGGTGTCCAAGCTGGGCGCCATGCTGGCGCGGGCCACGTTCGAGCCGGACATGGTCATGACCGACGGCGCGAACATGATCCTGGCGGAGAACGTGCCGCTCGGGACGGACCCGAGCACGGCCACCATCGAGGGCTGGATGCCGTTCCCGTTCGTGTTCGACACGCTCTTCTGGGGCAAGCGCCACGTGATGATGGGCGGTAGCCAGGTGGACCAGTACGGCAACCAGAACCTCGCGTACCTGGGCGGCACCTTCAAGCAGCCGAAGACCCAGCTGCTGGGCGTGCGCGGCGCGCCGGGCAACACGGTCTGCCACACCACCAGCTACTTCCTGGGCGACCACAACCCGCGCGTGCTGGTGCCCAAGGTCGACTGCGTGGCGGGCGTCGGCTACGACCGCGCGGCGAAGCTGCACCCGGCCAGCCGCGCGCGGCACGAGATCCGGCGGGTCATCACCAACCTGGCCGTGCTGGACTTCGAGACGCCGGACAACCGCATGCGCCTGCGCTCGGTGCACCCGGGCGTGAGCGTGGACGACGTGGTGGCGGCGACGGGCTTCGAGCTGGTCATCCCGAGCGACGTCCCGGTCTCGCGCGAGCCCACGGCCGACGAGCTGGCCTGGCTGCGCAAGCTGGACCCGAAGGGCATCGCGGCGCGTGAGGTGAAGTCATGAGCGAAGCGCAGAAGAGCACGGCCACGAAGGCGAAGAAGCCCAAGGCGAAGGCGAAGGCGAAGAGCAACGTGCAGAGCACGGCGCCGCAGGCCGCCGAGGCCACCAAGCAGGTCAGCGCGCCCAAGACCAACGGC
Organism: Sandaracinaceae bacterium; assembly: GCA_020633055.1. Classification (NCBI taxonomy): domain Bacteria; kingdom Pseudomonadati; phylum Myxococcota; order Polyangiales; family Sandaracinaceae; species Sandaracinaceae bacterium. The sequence continues at coordinate 424,506 of JACKEJ010000011.1, forward strand.
GCCAAGCCCACCGAGGCCCCCAAGGCGGCGGCAGCGAAGCCCAGCGAGGCCCCCAAGCAGGCGAGCGCACCGAAGGCAAACGGCGCGAAGCCAAGCGAGGCCCCCAAGGCCGCCGCCGCGAAGCCAAGCGCAACTCCCGAGGCCAGCGCGCCCGAGGTGGAGACGACCCGCGCCGAGCGGGTGCGCGTAGCGCCCGCCGCGAAGGCCCCGACAGGCGGCGCGGAGCGGACGCTGGACCAGAAGCTGGACGCCAAGCTGCGCACACCCATCTGCGACCTGTTCGGCATCGACTACCCCATCGTGCAGACCGGCATGGGCTGGGTCTCGGGGGCGCAGCTCACAGCAGCCACGTCGGCGGCCGGCGGCCTCGGCATCCTGGCCGCGGCCACGATGACCTTCGAGGAGCTCGAGCAGGCCATCACGCGCGTCAAGGACACGACCGACCGCAACTTCGGCGTGAACCTGCGCGCGGATCAAGCCGACGTGATGAAGCGCGTCGAGCTGCTGATCGACGCCAAGGTGAAGGTGGCCAGCTTCGCGCAGGCGCCTGGCAAGGCCGTCATCGCGCGCCTCAAGGAGGCCGGCGTGCTGACCATGCCGACCATCGGCGCGCAGCGTCACGCGCAGAAGGTCGCCGAGTGGGGCGTGGACTCCGTCATCGCGCAGGGTCACGAGGGCGGCGGCCACACGGGCAACGTGCCCACGCACATCCTCATGCGGCAGGTGGCGGACGTGGTGTCGTTCCCCTTCCTGGGCGCAGGCGGCTTCAGCGACGGGCGCGGTCTGGTCTCGGCCATGGCCAGCGGCGCGAGCGGCATCGCCATGGGCACGCGCTTCCTGCTCACGCAGGAGAGCCAGGTGCCCGAGCACATCAAGGCGCAGTACGTGAAGACGCCCATCGACGGCACCGTGGTCACGCGCGCCATCGACGGCTACCCACAGCGCGTCATCCGCACGCCCATGATCGACGAGCTGGAGCAGGCCAGCCCGCTCACGCGCTTCCCCAAGGCGGCGCGCAACGCGCTCACGCTCATGAAGCTCACCAACACCAAGCTGGTGGACATGGTGCAAGAAGGCCGCGCCATGAAGGAGAGCAAGGGCCTCACCTGGTCGCAGCTGGCCATGGCCGCCAACGCCCCGATGCTGACCAAGGCCAGCATGGTGGACGGGCGCGACTCGGGCATCCTCCCCACGGGGCAGGTGGTGGGCGTGATCGACGAGCTGCCGACCGTGGCCGAGCTCATCCGTCGCATCATGGCCGAGGCCAAGGTCGCGCTGGCCGCGCTGCAGGTGGACTGAGCCATGATGAACCTCGACTTCACCGAGCAAGAGAACGCGTTCCGCGCCGAGTGCCGCAGCTGGCTCGAGGCTAACGTGCCCAAGCACTCGCTGCCCAGCGGCGACACGCGCGAGGGCTACGCCCTGCACCTCGAGTGGGAGCGCAAGCTCTTCGACGCGGGCTGGTCGTGCGTGTCGTGGCCCAAGCAGTACGGCGGGCGCGAGGCGTCGCTGTACGAGTGGCTCATCTTCGAGGAGGAGTACTACCGCGTGCAGGCGCCCAGCCGCGTCACGCAGAACGGCATCTTCCTGCTGGCGCCGACCATCTTCGAGTTCGGCACCGAGGCGCAGAAGGAGCGCATCCTGCGGCCCATGGCGCGCGGCGACCTGAGCATCGCGCAGGCCTGGAGCGAGCCCAACGCGGGCAGCGACCTGGCGAGCCTCAAGAGCACCGCCAAGCGCACCGAGGGCGGCTGGCTGCTGACGGGGCAGAAGACCTGGTCCACGCGCGGCGCGTTCAGCGACATGGCCTACGGCCTGTTCCGCACGGACCCGAGCAAGTCGCGCCACAAGGGGCTCACTTACTTCCTGTTCCCGCTCACGGGCGAGGGCGTGACCGTGCGCGGCGTCGACCGCCTGGACGGCGACGAGGGCTTCGCGGAGCTGTTCCTGGAAGACCTGTTCGTGCCGGACGAGAACATCATCGGCGAGGTCGACAAGGGCTGGGAGGTGGCCATGGCCACCACCAGCAGCGAGCGCGGTTTGTCCCTGCGCAGCCCCGGGCGCTTCATGGCCACGGCAGCGCGCTTGGTGGACCTCTTCCGCCGCTACCGCGAGACCTGCGACCCCGCGCTGCGCGACCAGGTGGTGGACGCGTGGATGGGTGCGCAGGCCTACCGCTGGTACACGTTCAAGAGCGTCACCGACATGCTGAACGGCAAGCCCATCGGCGCCGAGTCCAGCCTGAACAAGGTGTTCTGGTCCGAGATGGACGTGCGCACGCACGAGACGGCGCTGGCCATCCTCGAGCAGGGCGCGTGCCTGGACGAGGGCAGCGCCGCGGCGGACGACGAGGGGGCCTGGATCAAGGGCTTCCAGTTCGCGCTGGCCGGGCCCATCTACGCCGGCACCAACGAGATTCAACGCAACATCGCGGCGCAGCGCGTGCTGGGCCTGCCGCGCGGCTGAGCCCCGCGGGCCCACCAGCACGAGACCGACGAGACCGACGAGAGCAAGAGGACGAGCCATGCACTTTGCATTCTCAGAAGATCAGACGCTGCTGCGCGACACCGTGCGCGACGTGCTCAGCAAGGAGTGCACGCCCGAGGTCGTGCGCCGCGTGTGGACCGGTGACAACGCCGAGCGCGCGCCCGTGTGGGGCACCCTGGCGGAGAACGGCTTCGTCGGGATGGCCGCGTCGGAGGACGCCGGTGGGATGGGCATGAGCGAGGTGGACCTCGCGCTGGTGCTCGAAGAGGCTGGTTACGCGGGGCTCACCGGGCCCATCGTGGAGACGGCGCTGGCCGGCCTGCCGCTGCTGGAGACGCTGGGCGCAGGCGGGCCGCACGCGAGCTGGATCGAGCGCGTTGCGGGTGGTGAGGCGAGCCTCGCGCTGTGCTTCGAGGGGCAGCTGCTGGCGCTGCACGCGCCGCTCGCGGACCTGCTGCTCGTCGCGCGCGGAGACGCCCTGTACGCGGTGCCGCGCGCCGACGCGGGCCTCGCGCCGCAGGTGGCCGTGGACCGCGCGACGAGCGTGGCGACGCTGGCCTACGAGCCGCAGGCTGCCCACCTGGTGGCGCAGGGCCCGGCGGCGCAGGCGGCCATCCAGCTGGCCTACGAGCGGGCCGCGCTGGGCAACGCGTGCGTGCTGGTGGGCCTGGCCCGGCGCATGCTGGACATGGCCGTGGCCTACGCGAAGGACCGCGAGCAGTTCGGCAAGCCCATCGGCACGCAGCAGGCCGTGCAGCACCACCTCGCCAACGCGGCCGGGCGCATCGCCTTCGCGCAGCCGGTGGTGTATCGGGCCGCGTGGGCGCTGGCCAACCGCGACCGCGGCGGCGACGAGACGCGCACCGAGGCCGAGCTGGCCGTGTCCACCGCGAAGATCTACGCCGAAGAAGCGGGCCGCGTGGCCGCGCGCATCGCGCTGCAGGTGCACGGCGCCATCGGCTACACCATCGAGTGCGACCTGCACTTCTTCATGAAGCGCGTGTGGACCATCGCGCCCTTCTACGGCACCAGCGCCGCGCACCGCGCGCGCATCGGCGCCCACATCCTGTAACTCCCCGAGCCCCGTTCCGACCCCAGCAGAGCCAAGCAGAGAAGGATCCGCCATGCCCGAAGCCTATATCGTCGAAGCCGTCCGTACGCCCGTGGGTCGCCGCAAGGGAGGCCTCGGGGGTGAGCACCCCGCCGACCTCGGCGCGCACGTCCTCAAGGGCCTGGTGGAGCGCTCGGGCATCGACCCGGCCGCCGTGGACGACGTCATCTTCGGCTGCGTCGACACCATCGGCCACCAGGCGGGCGACATCGCGCGCACGTGCTGGCTGGCGGCGGGCCTGCCGGACTCGGTGCCGGGCACCACGGTGGACCGTCAGTGCGGCAGCTCGCAGCAGGCCGTGCACTTCGCCGCGCAGGCCGTGATGAGCGGCACGCAGGACCTGGTGGTCGCCGGCGGCGTGCAGCAGATGACGCAGATCCCCATCAGCGCGGCCATGATGGTGGCCACGCAGTTCGGCGTGCCCGACCCCTTCAGCGGCAGCAAGGGCTGGGTGGAGCGCTACGGCAACGTGGAGGTCAACCAGTTCCTCTCCGCGCAGCGCATCGCCGAGAAGTGGGACCTGAGCCGCGCCGCCATGGAGGCCTACTCGCTCGAGAGCCACGAGCGCGCCATCCGCGCGCAGGACGAGGGCCGCTTCGACCGTGAGATCCTGCCGTACGGCGACGTGCGCGCCGACGAGGGCCCGCGCCGCGGCACCACCCTCGAGAAGATGGCCGAGCTGAAGACCCTGCCGGGCGCCGACCGTCTGACCGCTGGCGTGGCCAGCCAGATCAGCGACGCGTCCGCGGCGCTGCTCATCGCGTCCGAGGCCGCCGTGAAGGAGCACGGCCTCAAGCCCCGCGCGCGCATCCACCACCTGAGCGTGCGCGGCGCCGACCCCATCTGGATGCTCACCGCACCCATCCCCGCCACGCAGCACGCGCTGAAGAAGACGGGCATGAAGCTGTCGGACATCGACCTGGTGGAAATCAACGAGGCCTTCGCCTCCGTGGTCATGGCCTGGGCCAAGGACCTCGAGGCCGACCTGAGCAAGGTCAACGTCAACGGCGGCGCCATCGCCCTCGGCCACCCGCTGGGAGCCACCGGCGCGCGCCTGATGACCACGCTCTTGCACGAGCTGGAGCGCACGGGCGGCCGCTACGGTCTGCAGACCATGTGCGAGGGCGGCGGCCAGGCCAACGTGACGATCATCGAGCGCCTGTAGGCCCGCTGGCCACACCGCCACGAAGCGGCGGACCAAGCGGCGGGCCCTGGGCTCGACGGCGTCACCAAAGCGCGGCGATCGAGCAGGTCAGCGCGGCTTCCGCGAGCCTGCGGCGTTGCGTTGGCGTCGCCGCCCTCGGGCGATGGCAACGATGAGGAGCCCCACCCACGACGGGAACGCGGCGCGCTCTCCTTCCGCGCCGATGGTGCATCCACCGCCCATCGTCGCGGGCGTGGAACCTACGTCCATCGGCGTGAGACCCGTGTCCACGGGCGTGGGACCCGTGTCCGTCGTCGCATCCGCCGCCATGGTGCCGGTGTCCGACCGTCCCATCTCCGGCTCACCGGCATCCGTGGCGCTCCCTAGGTCACCGGTTCCCTCGTCCGTGCCCACGCCGACGTCGCTCACGTCGCCGAGGTCCTCGTGCGCACCCACGTCATGGGGCAGCGTGCCGCTGTCCGAAGGGACGGCTGCGTCCATCTCGGTTCCCGTGTCCGTGACTCCCATGTCCGAGACTCCCATGTCCGCGACCCCCGTGTCGGAGGTCCCCGCGTCCGAGACCCCCGCGTCGATGGGTGCGCTCGCGTAGCTCGCGCATGCTCCGTCTAGGTCGCCACCGGCGCTCTCCGAGCACACGTCGCAGCCCGGCACGCAGCAGAAGCCATCCGTGCACTCCGCCGCGCAGACGCTGCTCGACTCGCAGGGGACGCTGCGCTGGTAGGCGCCGGGGTCGCAGCCGTCGCTCGGGCGGCCCACGCCGCGCTGGTCCACCAACCCTGGCTCGTCCGCGCTGGCGCAGTCATTGACAAGCTCCTCGGTGGCGGCCACGGCGTAGGTCTCGGTGAAGCCCCCGTAGTCGCCGAGCATCTCGAGCGCAGGCGCAACGTTCGCGATGCTGCCCGGCAAGAGCGTTGCCGCGACGATGACGTTCGACGACCCGCTGAACGAGCCGGCGTCATTCACGAGCGCGGCAACACCACCCGTACCGCTGCCGAGCAGCGAGCCGAAGAGCGACACATCAGCGACGCCCACGATGCCCACGAGGTCGGCATCCGCCACCTGCTTGTTGTACACGTCCTGGCCCCCATCGGGGTTCACCACGATCGTGCTTCCGAAGGTGGACGCCGAGTTCTCGTAGAACGTGGCCTGGATCAGCACCACCTCCCCATTCAGGTTGAAGATGGCCCCGCCGTACCCGCGGCCCGCCTGGGCGGAGATGCCGCGGAGGCCACCTTGGGCGGCGTTTCGACCGAACGTGGCGCTGACCACACGGAGCTCCCCGCCGTGGTTGAAGATGGCACCACCGAAACCCGCGCCGCTGCCTCCGTGCGAGTAGATACCTGCCACCGAGCCATTTCCCCCGCCAAAGCCCCCCACGCCAAAGCCGGCCCCGCCGCCGCCACCACCGCCACCGAAGCCGCCCGCACCACCCGCTACGCACCCAACGCAGTCGCCTCCACTGCCGCCGCCGCCGCCGAAGCCACCGCGACCGGCAATGCCGGTGCCCGAGGAGTAGAGAAAGGCACCGCCACCGCCGCCGAAGCCGCCGTGGTAGCCGCCCGCACCGCCCCCGCCGAAGCCACCGTTGGACGCTGTGGTGGCCCCGCCAAAGCCGCCCCCATGCGGCGAGGCAGCGGCGAGGTTCGCTCCGAAGCCGCCGCCGCCGCCGCCCCAGACGGCTGGCGCCGACAGGCCAGCGCCGCCCGTGAACGTCGCCCCGATGTCACTGCCAACACCGCCGCGCGCGACCCCATCACGAATCGTCACGCCTCTCAGCACCAGCGTGCCCTGGTTGTAGACCGCGCCCCCCAAGCCTGCGCTGGCGCCAGCGCCGTCCCTGCCAGGCGCCCCGATGGCCGCACCACCCACGAGCGTGAGGTCTTGCAGAAGCAACGTGCCCGCCGGTGCGGACTGCCCCACCGTGGGGGCCTGCGCTTCGCCGAACGGGCCCGAAACCACGAAGAAGCGGAAGTTCTCCACCGAGTCGCGGACGATGCGTGCGCCGCGGCCGTCGATGGTGATCTCGCTCGTGATGATGGGCAAGCCGTTCCACCCGTACCAGCTGTTGTGTGCCGCCGCGAGCGTGTAGACGGCCCCGTCGGCCAACACGATGACGTCGGGGCCGGGGTTCGCGTTCGCAGCGCAGATCGCCTCCGAGAGGGAGATGCCCTCGGCATCACACGGGCTCAGGTACCCACCCGAGCCGTCGGGACACAGCCCCGCCAGCGTCACCGAGTCCGCCGGCGCAATCGAGTCGCACTCCGCCCCTGCCACGTCGATGTCCGGCGCCGTGGTGGTCACGAAGATGGTCTCGGCGTGCGCCACCGCGCTCGGAGTGACCAAGCTCACCGCCGCAACAAGGAGATAGCCGGCGCAGGCCCGCCTCCGAGGATGTCTCGATCTCACCAACGCTGTACTCCTTGTTGCACGCCTGTCGGATGCGGCCTCACCGATAAAGCTATCAGCAAGACGCGCGCGCAGCCTGCACAAACGTCGCGGCCTCGGATGTTGGCCGCCATGCGTCGTCCTTTCGCGCCGTACGACGCGTTGACACCTCCGCGGCGACCCGCCGGACGCATCACGCGACGTCCATCAAGCTCCGTGACGCCATCGGAAGGCATGGTCGGGTGCCAAGGGTCCGCGCCGAGAACGAACGGGGTCCGAACATCCTCCCGAGACGCGCCGGCCACGTTGCAGTAGCCTCCGCGCATGAAACTGGAACGCAAGAAGGTCCTCATCACGGGCGCGTCGTCGGGGCTCGGCCGTGGGCTGGCGGTCGAGCTGGCCCGCGCTGGCAATGATCTCGTCATCACCGCGCGGCGCGAGGAGCTGCTGGCAGAGGTAACGCGCGAGGCGGAGGGGTTCGGCGCGAAGTGCATCGCGGTCGCCGCGGACGCGACCGACGAGGCCGCCGCCGAGGCGGTGGTGAATGCAGGGATCGAAGCGTTCGGCCACCTGGACCTCGCCATCCTCAACGCGGGTGGGGGCACGGCCGGGAGCATGGCCGAGTTCAGCGCGGCGGAGGTGAAGCGCATCATGCGTACCAACTACGACACGATGGTGAACTTCCTGTGCCCGATGATTCAGCACATGAAGGCGCCGGGGCGCGGTGGGGTCATCGCCTACACGGGCTCGCCGGCGGGGACCTTCGGGCTGCCCAAGTCAGGGCCGTACAGCGCGGCCAAAGCGGCCGGGCGGACGCTCTTCGACACGTGCCGCATCGAGCTCGCCGACTCGGGCATTCGCTTCGTGGCGCTGTACCCGGGGTTCACGGACACGCCGGGGCTCGACCCGAACGATGTGCCCGTGAAGGGGCTCATCATCTCGTCCGAGCGCGCCGTGAAGGAGATGATGGGGGCCATCGCGCGCGAGGAGGAGCACTTCATGTTCCCCGCGACCATCCGCACCGCCATCGCGCTCGGTCGCGCGCTGCCGGAGCCCCTGCGCCGCCGCATCCTGGGCTTGGCCGCGGACTGACGCGAACACGCGGACTCGCGCGAGCGGGCGAACCGACGTGAGGGTTCGCGTCGCGCCTTCGCGCGCCTCGCTGGCGGGGCCCTACCGGTGCGGAACGGGCTCGACGAAGACCCCGTCGCGCATGATGGGCACGCTATCGATGTCGACGTCGAGCCCCGGCCCGTTGAGGCAGAACGTGAGGCCCCGGTGGGCCGCCACGCTGGCGCTGCTGCCGCGCTGGCGAGTGTCGACGACGGTCAGGCTGCAACCGACGTCGGTTAGACGTACGCCTGCCCGCTCGATGGACGAGCGAGTGGGCGAGACCAAGCCGAAGCCGAGGGAGCCCAGGCGCAGCCCAGGGAACGCACGCGCGACCCGCCCGAGCCACGCGCTCTCGTCTCCGGACACGGCCCGCAACGCACCAGCGTGGAACTGGAAGCCCGAGGGGGACGCAGGCAACGCGCCCACCGCCTGCGGCGCGAGGATGGACGTGGGTGCAGCCAAGTGCCCCGAGGCGCTCGCGAGCGACACCGCCACGTGCCCCAGTGGATACTCGAAGTCCGCGGGGGCGGCGGGCATCCGCGGCGCGCCTCGGGTGCCTCCGACGAGCAGCTGCAAGGCCGGTCCGCCCTGCCAGCGCACGCTCACGAGCGCGTCGTCGGTCAGGCGCGACAGCAGGTAGCGACCGTATGCGCGCTGCAGGACGGAAGGGGTCAGGAGCCCGTGCGCGAGCAACGCGTCCGGGTCGAAGCGCAGGATGGCGAGGGGCTTGCCACCAGTCTGCACGCGCACGTCGGTCTCGAAGCGGGCCGCCGCCGGACGCCCTTCCCCTCCGAGCAGCACGCAGGCCTGGCAGCGCTCGAGGGCCTCGCGCCAGGCCCGCCGCTCCGACTCGCTGGCCAGGCTGAGCGTGCGGGTGTCCAACACGGACAGGCGCGCGTTGAGTACACGGGCCGCGTCCTCCAACAACCGCTGCGCTTCGGCCAGGCCATCGCCGTGGCTGACGAGGACGAGCAGGCGCTGCCCCGGGGTGAGGCCCATCATGTCGGCCAGCAAGCGCCGCGCGCTGCGCTCTGCCACGCTCGCGTGCGTGATCTGGGAGACCCGCAGCGCCTGTGGCACACGCGGCGCCGCCGTCAGCGATACGGGGGTTTCGCGATGAGGCGTCCGCGCCATGCGGAATCGGTAGCAGCGTGTTTCACAAATGAAAAGCGCGACCTTTCTCGGCGGAAATTTCTCATAAAATCACGCTTCACCTGGATATCAATGTTGCAATGTGGCTGCGAACCCCGCGACGGCCGCGGGCAGCTGCGTAGGCGTCTGGACCGGCAGGGAGCACGCATCATGGCTACAGAGATAGACCGCAGGCGCCCCTGGATAGGGATAGCGACTGTGACCCGGGACGCCCAGCTCCACCAGCCGGTCGGCGCGTTGGAGCGCAAGCGCTGCACGGTGGAGCGCCACGGTCCGCGGGTCGTCCGGCTCGCCCACCACCGAGAGCAGGAAGTATCCGTCGCGGGCTCGCTCGAGGGCGAGCGCGAGGGCTCCCACCTTGCGCCCCTGCCCGGTGATCGTGGGCAACCGGGCGACGTCGCGCAGCGCAGCGAGCGCACCCTCGTGCCGCGCGGTGTCGTCATGTCGCTGGGCCAGCTGCAACATGAGCTCCGCCAGCACAGCGTTCTGCTCCAGGGGCTTCTGGCGCTCGGCGAACACACCGACGGCGCTGGGATCGGGGGTGTGCGCGAAGAACCCCCCGCCCGTCTGGTCCCTCAGCGCGCGCTCGGCGAACGCCACAGTGCGCTCGGCCAGCGCCATGAAGCGCGCCTGACCCGTGGTCTCCGCCACGGTCATCAGGCCCCGCGCCATGTACGCCTGGTCGGCGAGATGCAGTAGGGCCGAGGGTTCGTCGCCCGCTGCATGCGCATAGCCGTCTCCGCGCCGATGCGTGCGCTCTAGGCGCTCGACCGCCGTCACCGCCGACCCGAGCCAGGGACCCTCGGGGTCCACCTGTGCGAGCCGCGCCATCGCGTCGATCAGCATGCCGCTCAGGTTGGCGTACACGTTGGTGTCGGTGCGTGGCAGGCCCAGCGCGCGCCGCTCGGCGTCGGGGAGCGCGTAGTACTCGCCGCCCGGCAGCACACCACGCGTGGTGGGCACGTCGGCGTCTTGGCTGGCGTAGTAGCCCCCCTCGGGCGACTCGAGGAACGCGCGCACATAGGCGGCGACCGAGCGCGCGCGGTCGAGCCACTGCGCGTCACCCGACACACCGTAGGCGCTGACGAAGCACAGGATGGCGCCCGCTTGAACCGCCGCGATCTTCTCGAAGTGTGGGTGCTCCCAGTCGCCCTGCGTGGAGTACTGGTACATGCCCGAGAACACGGGGTCGAGCAGCTGCGCGTACATCTCGGCCGTGTACAGCGCACGCTCCTCCCACACAGGGTCGTCTTCGGTCTGGGCGCGCGCGAACGCATGCAACAGCGGCCCCGCGAACGGGTAGCGCTGCCGACGACCCCAGCCGCCCAGACGCGGCTCGTAGAGGCGCTCGAGCTGGGCGCGGGTGTGGGCGCGGGCCTGCTCGAGGTCGGGCGCGGCCGCTGCGCCCGCCGTGTCGACATCGGCGGCCACCGTCGTGCGCCCGTGCGCGTGATCGTCCGCCGCGCGCACGAGGATGCGCGCGAACACGTCGGGCGGACGGAAGCCCCGCAGCGCGAGGATGGGCTGCGCGTCGGGCGTGAGCAGCGCCGTGGCAGGCCAGCCGTACGCGGCGTAGCGCTCGGCCAGGTCGGGCCGCGCGTCCGCTTCGACGCGGATGACGACGTAGTGCTCGGCCAACAACGACAGCACGCGCGGGTCCGAGAAGGTCTCGCGGTTCATCACGTGGCACCAGTGGCACCAGCCAGCCTGCACACTCACGAGAATGAGCCGACCCTGCTCGCGCGCTTCCGCGAAGGCCGCAGGGGTCCACTCCCGAAAGTCGGGCGCGGCGCCGTGTGCGTCTTGCGCGGTGTGCCGCGCGCCCTCCGCCGGACCGTGAGCGCAGGAGGGCGCGGCGCATGCCAGCGCCAGCGAAAGTGTCACCCGTGCCCACCCAGGTCGCATGCCCGAAAGGATGGCACACGACCACGGCGTCAGCGACACCGCAGGTGCCCGCCGGTCACATCTCCCCTACGGAACAGCCCACATTCGCAGACCGGCGCGGTGGCGTTCACCGGCGGCGCTTCGTCGCACACATGAGACCGGTTCGCGTGGCGTCCCTCAGCGTTGGCACACGAGGTTGGCGGCGCGCACGCTGCGACCCTCCGCTTCGTACTGCGACCAGGTGACGACGGCCCTGCCTTCGTACGCGTCGGCGTGCACGGTGCTGGACTCGAAGTCGCCCCGGGTCACCGCGAAGCGATCGCCGATGCGCGCGCCCTCTACGTCCAACACGGCACCGAAGATGCGGGTGGTCGTGCCGAGGCCCTCCGACCACAGCAGCACGTGCACGCCGCCCAGCGTGACCACGCTCGGGCTGAACACGGCGGGTTCGTCGGGCAGACCGGCGATGGGCACACCCGGTTCCTGGCCACGTACGAGGCGAATACGCGGAGGTGTGCGGCGGCCCTGGCGCTCCTCGATTACCGTGAACGCGGGAACCTCGCGGGCTGGCCAGTCGACGGTCTCCGTGCCTCCTTCGCGTAGACCGCTTTCGCCCATCACCACGCGCGTGGCGCGGGGCGCGCCCTCCGTTCCGTACAGGATCACGGTGCGCTCGGGGAGGTTCTCCACGACCTCGATGCGAAGACCCCGCTGGGCTGCGCCGCTCGGCTCGTTCGCGACCAGGCGAAGATGAGGGCGCTCCTCGGGCGGCTGAGAGAGACGGATGCGCTGGCCGAAGACGCCGAGCCGCCCGTTGCCGGTGTCGTCCAGGTCCGCGACCAGGTAGGCGACGTCGCCGTCGACGGCCAAGTCCACCCCGAGCCCCGCGCGTTCGGTGTGTGACGCGCCCATGAAGAACGTGCGCCCGCCAAACGCCCCGGGCGGGGTGACGGCATGGCAGTCACAGCCCTCGGTGGGGTCTGGGCTGCAACCGCAGCCGAGGAACACTGGCACGCCCGACACGCGCTCGAGGCGGCCGCGCTGCGCGAGGCGGCCCGTGGTGTCTTCTGCGGACACGCCGCACTCGCGCACGGCGCCGGGGACGTCCAGCGCTCCGGGAATGGGCACGGGCACGACGATGCCCTCTGGCGCGCCCTGACAGCGGGCGGGGGCGCGCAACGCTTCGTGCAGCACGACGGCGTGCTGCGTGCCCACCATGACCTGCGGCGCGCGCCGCCCCATCACGACGATGGTGCCGCCCGGCGGTTCGAGGCGGCAACGCACCGACCCGGTCTCGGGTGTCACGGGTGCGGCAGCGGCCGTGGGTACACCCGGACCCGGCGCAGGGGTCACCCCAGTGGGCGGAGCAGGCGCGGGTGCAGCCGCGGCGCGCGCTGGCGCCTGGGCCGAGGCCGGCGTGGCCTCGACGCCTCCGGCAGCGTCGCTCCCGCCTCCGGAGCACCCCATCAGCGCGCTCGCGCACGGGAGCGCGCACAGCGCCAAGGCGCGCACCGCCCCCAACACCAGCGTCGCGCGTCCCGTCGTCCTGCTGTCTTCGTTCCTCATCGCCTCTCCCGACCCACGCGGGTCCACGTGCGCACCTCGCGCTTCCGCGCAGGGTACGCACACCCTGTGGCAATCTTCCATCATGGACGCCCTGGCTCGCCTCGGTCCGCGCACAGCGCTCCAATGAGTACCCCGAAGGCGTCCGGCGCGTTTCCAGGACCGCGACGAAGGCTGGCCACGGTCGACGTCAGCGGGTCACTCGCCCGTCACACTGGGCCCGAGCTGAATGCTCGCGAGGAAAGTCTGGAAGTCCGCAAGTCCGGCCTCGAAGTCCGCGCCGCGGTTCACATAGCTCGCCATGACCAGGACCGGCACCACGCGCCAGCTCCGGACCCGCTCCTCTCTGTAGTTGGCGCGCACGAACACGAAGGCACCGCGCGCCGCCCCATCGCCCGAGCCACCCTCGAGGAGCACCATGTGCCCCGCGTGCCCGCCGAGCGCGACCGGTGTCTCGCCGACGACGTGGATGTCGCGGATGCCAACCTGGAACTTGTCGCTCGCCGCGCTCGTGCCGCTGGCCGCGTCGCGCGCCATGCCCCCCAGATCCTGGTCGCGCGTGGCGATGTCCAGGGGGAGGACGTCCATCGCGATGCGTCCAGCGTTGACGCGGTGGCGCAACGCGAGTCCCCCGCGGCGACCGAACCGACTGACGCGGTACTGCCGTCGAACGGGACGCTCGTCGGCGTTCAGCTGCCAGCCGTCCACGAGCCAGTCGCGGGAGATCAAGCGCCCGTCGTCGGAGGGCCGGACCGACACGGGGAACTGTCGGTCCTGGTATCCACCTGCGAACGTGAAGGGGTTGCTGCTCGCGCAGCCCGCGAGGACCAGCGCGCCGAGTGTTCCGAGGAGTGTCAGTCGATTCATCGGGCACCTACGAGGTGGATCGCCACGTTGAACATGATCGTGTACAGGTTCGAGTTGTTGCCGGTCGGGATGCCAAACAAGCCCCGCAGCGAGAGCTCCGCGTGTTGGAGCTGGACGCCAGCCTCGAGGCCGGGCTGAACGACGCGAAAGCGGGCGCTCTCCGTGTCGCCGCGATAGTCGGTCGCGCTGAAGCGCTGGGCGCCAATCCGGAACGCCGGGGCCGCGAAGAAGCCGTAGCCGCCGGGATGAATCCGGCCCAGCAAGGTCAGACCACCGCCGTGCCCCGTGACTTCTTCGCCCAAGCTGTCCCACCCACCCGGCGTGGAGTCTTCTCCGGTGGCCAACTGGAACGCTCCGAGGTAGTCGAGTTCCGCGACGAACGAGAACCCCTGCGAGGGCGTCAGCCGAATCTCGGCGAACACGCGAAACGCAGGGCCGGGCGGGAGCGGGCGGAGGCCGTAATGGTAGTCGGTATCGCGGCCACCGAGGAAGCCCCCGGTGCCGACGCCGAAGCCCACCAGCAGCGCCCACGTCGGACGGGCGCGCCAATGCCAGTTCTCCGCCGGGACCTCGGGCAGCGGCACCGCGCTCGCCACGGGAAAGGCGTCCGCGAAGGGCCGGAGAGCCTCGGAGGCCACCATCACGGCGGCGCCACCGGACGTGGCGCGCACGAACGGCGACCGGTCGGCCACCGTCGGGTCGGCCTCGGCGGCCGCCTGCAACAGCGCCCTTGCCTGCTGGAGCAGCTCGTCGGCGAGCGCACGCGTGGCGCCCTCCGGCATGCTACTGGGCGACACGTGCTGGCCGGCGCGGTGCATCAGCATCTGCGCGGCGTCCCACAAGAACGCGGCCACGAAGACCTTCATGTCGGCCGAGAGTCCCGGCACGTCGAGCGCGCGAATCTGTTGGATGGTGGCGGTGTCCGTAGTGCCCTCGGTCACGTCCGAGGCCTCGCGCAGGATGCGCATCAGCCCTACGCGCGAGAGCGTGTCGATGACGTGCGCAGCCTGCTGGGCATCGGTCGGCAGCACCGGCACGCGACCGTCGCGCACGCGCTGGCGCGCTTCGCGGAGGGCGTCGTGAAGGGTGGCGAGCGGGACGGCGACGGCCAGCCCGGCCACGCCGCTGGTGACGTCGCCACGGGACACCACCATGCCGACGACGCGGTCGGACTCGTCGATGACGGGGCCGCCGGAGTTGCCCGGGTTCACGTCCATGTCCAGCTGCACCCCGCCGTCGTCGCGGAGGCCGCCGACGATGCCGCGAGAAGACTGCGCTTGGCGCCGGCTGGCATCGAGGGGGTAGCCCACCGCGAAGACGTTCTGCCGCGTGCGGAGCGTGTGTTCGGGGGGCTGAAGCTCGAGCGGCGGCACGTCGCCCGCGATCTCCAGCACCGCAACGTCGCGCTCCTCGTCGCGGTAGACCACGCGCGCGGGGAAGTACGCGCCCTCGCCGGGGAGGCGCACGACCACGTAGAGCGCATTGGCGACGACGTGCGCTGCGGTCAAGATCAGGCGATCGCCGCCCGTGACGGCGAAGCCGCTGCCGTGCCCCATGTTCGGGATGGCCACCAAGCGGGTGCCCCGCGGCGTCTGCACCTCTTCGGTGCCGACGTTCTCCACGGCGAAGACACGCACGGTGGCGGCGTCCACGGCGCTGAACTGGATCGCGCCCTGCGCCTCTACCCGAGACGCGCTGAACGCGAAGGACACCACGATGCTGAAGATGGTGGTCACCCCTGACGTGACCGAGACCCTACGAACCAATGCTGGACTCACTCGACCTCCTGCGGAGGATGGCGAGTTAGACACGAACGCACCGGGTACACCAGCCGACCGCGCCGCATCCGGCCCCCCCCCGCTTGGCCATCCTTGCGTAGCCCGTCCGAGACGGTGCGCGCCACGAGAAATCGCGCTCGAGTCGGTTTGCCATGGCTGCCGCACGTCCGCCCTCACCGCGCGGCGTGGACCAGCCGATCCACCGTGAACGACTCGAGCCTGAATGCGCAGACATCCGCCGAGGCGATGAACGGACACGCGAGAGGCCGTCTCCGTTGCGCCGCGCTGTGTTCTTCGATCCACTTCGGTCGCCAGACGGGCTAGGCTGGCCCCTTCGTCATGACCGAATCGACGGACGGCACACGTTCTTCGCCGCGACGCCGTTCTCGGTCGTGGCTGCAGCCGCCCGAGCTCGGCGCACGGGAACCCAACGCGCGCGCCCGCCTGCTGCACGCCATCCTGTGGATCACCATCGTGGGATCCGCGACGGCCGCGATCGTCTATCCATTCTTCTACGAGCGCTGGGTCGAAGCGATCGTCGTCAACTCGGTGTCGGTCGTGGTGACCCTGCCCATCCTCGTGATGCTGGTGCGTGGTCGGGTCGAGCTCGCGTCGCGGATCTTCAGCTGGCTCGCGATCGCGATCGTGATCTCGTCGGTGGTCAACTCAGGCGGCATCACGAGCCCCGCGCTGCTGGTCATGCCCACGGCCATCCTCGTCGCGGGCTTCCTCGGCGGTCCTCGCGCCGCGCTGTCGAGCAGCGTCGTGCTCGTGCTGGCGCTCCTCGTCATCGCCTTCCTCGAGCGCCGGGGCGTGATCGTCCCACCGGCGCAAGGGTTCACGCAGCTCGAGATGTGGATGAGCTTCGCGACCAGCCTCATCGCCACGGGTGGCGTCGTGTACGCCTCCGTGCAGGCGCTGCGCTCGACGATCGAAGAAGCGGAGGCCAGCGAGGCCCGCCTCGCCGAGCTCGTCGATCAGAGCCCGGACGGAATCGTCGTGACGTCCGTCGAAGGCACGATCCTCCGCGCGAACCCGGCCGCCGTCGGCATGCTGCGCGCGTCGGCCGACGTGGTCGGTCGGTCGATCCTCGACCTCCCCGGGTACGACGCCGTAGGGCTCGACACGCTCACGACGCGGATCGCCGGCCGCGTGTTCGGCGAGTCGGACTTCCCGCTCGTAGTCGACGACGGGCGGCGGGCGACGTCCCTCCGCGTTCGTGTCACGAAGGTGGTGACCCACGACCACCAGACGCGCATCCAGCTGACGTTGCGCGACGACACCGCGCGCGCGCTCGCGGAGGCCGAGCGTCGTCGGCTCGAGACCGAGCTCGTGCAGTCGCAGAAGCTCCAGGTCGTCGGTCAGCTGGCGGGCGGAGTGGCGCACGACTTCAACAATTACCTGACCATCATCCGCACGTGCTCCGACGCGCTGCGAAAAGGGCGGGGGTCCGCGGCGCAGCAGGAACAACTGGTGCTCGCCATCGGAGAGGCAGCCGACAGGTCCGCGGATCTCACGCGGCAGCTCCTCGCGCTCAGCCGGAAGCACGTCGTCCAGCCGCGCGCGTTTGATCTGAGTCAGCTCGTGCGAGCCAACGAGCGCATGGTCCGCCACGCAGTGGGCCCGCGGATCGACCTCTCGCTCGTCTACGACGAGGATCCCGTACCCGTGTACGCCGACCCATCCCAGCTCGAGGTCGCGCTCCTCAACCTCGTGGTGAACGCACGAGACGCCATGAACGAAGGCGGTGCGCTGGCGATCGAGGTGGGCGTGGCGCACATCGACGAGGAGCACGCGCGGCGACACGGTGGGCTCGCAGTTGGCGCGTGCGCCATCGTCCGCGTCGTCGACGACGGGGTCGGCATGGACGCCGAGACCCTCGCACGCGCACGTGAGCCATTCTTTTCGACGAAGGGCAGCCGCGGCACCGGCCTCGGTCTGTCCACGGTCGAGGCCATCGTCCAGCAGGTCGAGGGCGTCTTCGAGATCGAGAGCGTCACTGGTCGCGGCACGCGGGCGTCGATCTTTCTCCGCCTCGCCGAGCGGGCTGAGCCGATCTCCAGTCGTCAGTCGCTCGAGCCGCTCCAGGAGGGCTCGGAGCGGGTCCTGCTCGTCGAGGACCAGCCCGGGCTCCGGGCCGTGACCGAGACCATCCTCACGCAGCACGGATACCGCGTGACCTCGTGCGAGTCCGCCGAGCTCGCGATGGAAGCGCTCTCGACGGCAGAGTCGGACTTCGACGTCGTACTGACGGACGTCCGGCTCCCCGGGATGGACGGGTTCGAACTCGCGGTTCGGCTCTGGTCCACGCACCCGGCGCTGCCGGTGCTGCTCGTCTCTGGCTTCACCGACGCGAGCGAGCGGCAGTCGCACGTGGAGAATGCGCGCTTTCTCGCGAAGCCGTACACCGCGAGTCGTCTGCTCGCCGAGCTCCGCGCGACCATGGGCCGTGCGCGCTCACAGCTGGACGGCGATCACCTGGCCGCGAACCGGCAGAGGTGACTCGCCCTCGCAGACCACCGCGAAGGTGACGCCCTCCATCGTCGGGGCCTCGGCCAGGCGCACGGCGATGGGCGTGACCACGCGCTCTTCGATGACCCGCTGGAGCGGTCGTGCACCGCGCCGTTCGTCGTAGCCCAGCTCGGCCAGCCGGTCGCGGGCGCGGGACGAGACCTGCAGCTCGGCGGCGCGCGAAACGAAGCCCTCTCGCTGGCGCACTTTGGCGATCTCGAGGTCCACGATGCGGCGCACGTCATCCGGCTGCAGGTGGCGGAACGACACCACGTGGTCCAGGCGGTTCCAGAACTCGGGGCGGAAGTGGTCGCGCACACCGCGCGCGAAGTCGTTGTCGCGCTCCCGCGCGAACCCGGGTGCGGCGCGCTCGCTGACGCCGAGGTTGCTGGTCATGACCACGATGGTCATGCGGAAGTCCACCAGGCTGCCGCGTGAGTCGGTCAGGCGCCCCTCGCCCAGCAGCCCGAGGAGGAGGTCGAAGGTCTCCCGATGGGCCTTCTCGATCTCGTCGAAGAGCACCACACACAGCGGCTGGGCGCGCACGCGCTGCGCCAGGCTGGTCACGCCCTCCCCCACCTCGAGCAGGCGCTGGGCCGCGCCGCGCACCATGTACTCGCTCATGTCCACGCGGATCAGGCGCTTGGCGTCGCCGAACAGGTAGCGCGCCAGCTGCTTGGCGAGCTCGGTCTTGCCCACGCCCGTCGGGCCCACGAAGAACAGGCTGCCGAGGGGCTTGTCGGGGTCGTGCACACCCGCCTTGAACGGCACCACCACGCGCGCGCACGCCTCGCACGCGGAGTCCTGTCCGATGACCCCCGCGCTGAGGGCCTGCGCGACGTCGCGCGTGGTGACGGGGTGCTCGTCGGCGATCACCGTGATGGGCAGCCCGCTGTAGCGGGAGTAGGCCACACTCACGTCGGCCGGGTAGAGCAGCGCTGGGCGCGCATCGTCCGCGTCGAGCCAGTCGAGGAAGTGCACGGCCTTGCCCGGGAAGCGCTGGTCGCGCCGGAAGGCCGAGAGGTGATGCACGACGCGCTCCACGGCGTCGGGGTGGATGACGGCGCCAGGCCGCCCCTCGCGCTGCGCCGAACGACCGCTGCGCTGCAGCACCAGACGCGCTACCGAAGCGCGGGGCATCTCGGGCAGCTCGACGACGTCCATGGCGTCAAGCAGCGTTGCCGCATGGCGCCGCGCCCACTCGCGCTCGCTGGGCGTGCACTCGGCGATGATGGGCAGCGACGAAGAGAGCACCGCGGGCGCGAACAGGTCCCCCACGGACGAGCCTGCGGAGCGCTCCTTGAGGAACGAGGCCAGGCCCCCGACGTAGAGGAAGTCGCGCTCGTCGGTCAGCTCGTCGATCAGCTCGAGGCAGCGCTCCTGCCACTGGCCGAGGTAGATCATCCCCGCGATCAAGCGGTCGGCCGAGGTGGCCCACAGACGCGGGACGTGCCGGCTCTGCGCGCGCCGCTTGCGCAGCAGCTCGCGGGCGAAGGCCTGCACCAGCGTGGTCTTGCCCACGCCGGGTTCGCCCACGACCAGCACCGAGGGCAGCGGGCGCTCGTCCACCAGCGCCATCAGTTCGGAGAGCACTCCCTGGGACGCGGTCCGACGCGGCAGGCGCCCCTCGGCGCTGCGCTGCACCCACTCCTCGCTCACCGCGCTCGCCACCGGGAAGTCGAGCCGCAGCTGCTCGGCGGCAGACAGACCCTTCGCGGCAGCACGGCTGCGCGCGAACTCACCGGGCTCGAAGACCTCGACGCTGTCGGCCGCCTGCTGGTCGAAGTCGTACACCCAGCTCTGCTGACCGCCCATCAGCGCGGCACCGATGGCCGTGCGCAGCGCGTCGGGCGCCAGCTCCAGCTCCTCCAGCAGGATCCACCAGCCGAAGCGCGGGAGCATGACGCGGTAGCCCCCCGTGGGCAGCTTCGACCACGCGTAGGAGACGCGCAGCGGGATGGTGCGCGCCCCAACGACCGCCTGCTTGTCCACCAAGCTGGCTGGGCGCACCACGACGCGCGCCACCCCCACCTCGAACATCTCGGTGAACAGGTAGGCCTCGAGGGCCTCGCTGCCCGTCGCCAAGCGCTCGGTGAGTTCTTGCTCGATCAGCCCCAGCACCTCCTCGCGCGAGAAGCCGTAGGCCGACGGCGGCGGCGCGTCGAACGGACCGGCGCGCAGGCGCATCAGGTAGCCCGACCAGTGCCCCTCGGGGTGCGCCACCAGGTAGACCCGCAGCGTGGGCTTGCCGCTCATGCGTCCTCCGGCAGGCGCTCGCTGGCCCGCAGCGCCCAGTAGTGCGGCAGCACGTCCGCCAGGCGGCGACACTGGTGCGTGCCCGACGTGCCCAGGCGGAAGTCCTCGATCTCGATCGGCGCCAGCTCACCCGGGCGCAGCGGCGGGTCGAAGCGCACGCGTCGCACACACGGCAGGAGGCCGTCCGGGTCGGGCGGGAGGGGCTCCTCGCCCCGCTCGAGGGCGTCCTCGAAGCGCGCCCGCGCCTGGTCGGCCTCCTCGATCACACACAGCGGCGCGAGATCGTCCGTGTCGGGCAGCACGCGCACGCGCACCACCTCGGAGCCGCTGAGCATGGAGGTGCGCACATGACAGCCCTCCTCGCCGGCGAAGAAGTCGGTCACGCCGAGCCCCACGAACTTGAGCACCACGCGCGCGGCGCCATGGTTCTCGGGCAGGCCCAGCTTGTCGAGGTCCTCGAAGGCCAGCTCGCGCCGTGTGCCGTCGGACATCGCGAGCGCTGCGGCCACCAGCACACCGCGCCCAGCACGATAGGCCTCGATCAGCCATCCGAACAGGTCCTGGTCGCGCGCCGTAACGCGGCGGCGGCGCCCCTGCCCCACGCGCAGCAGCTCCACCAGGGCGCTGTGCTGCGCGGCATCGTGCGCAGCGCGTGTGGCCCGCTCCAGGAACCAGGTCTCGGCCAGCGCCAGCAGCGTGTCCTTGCGCGAGAGACGCGGGGCGTCGGGCAGCACGTAGCGCGGGTGCAGCAGGCGCACGCGTCGCCCCCAGTCCGTGTTCGACTCGCGGTAGGTCTCGAGCGCCAGCTCCTGCAGGCCCTCTTCCATCCAGTCGTCGTGTCGCACCCAGGCCTCGAGGCGGTCGCGGAACGCGAGCAGCTCGCCGCGCACCAGCTCGGCGCGGTGCACGTGGTCGGCGGAGCCCTGTTCGCCCTCGGTGGCCTCGGGCAAGTGACGTCGCAGCTCGCTCACGGCCTGCTCCACGAGCGGTCCGTCGAGCAGACCATCGATGATGCGCAGCGCGTCGGGGAGCTCCTCCACCAGCTCGTGGGGACCGCGCTGGAGCAACGGCAGGAGGCGCAGCTCACCGCCGCTGGGCTCGGCCTCACGCAGGGTATCCACGTGCAAGCGGTACTCTCCCGCCGCGTCGTACACACGCACGATGCGCATCTCGGCGCGCGTGTGCCCCGCCACTTCCTCGGCCAGCACGTGCCCGATGTTCTGCTCGAGATAGCGCTTGAGCGAGCGGGCGCCCAGCTGCGGGTCGAACGCCTCGCGCACCATGCGCTCGGTGGCGCTCTGCGTCGCGAACACGAACACCTGCCGCTCGAGCAGGCCGCGTCGCGCCAGGAGCTGCGCCAGCTCCTTCTCGGCCACGCTCGCCGCGACGTCCACGTCGAAGGGGTGGAAACGCACCACGCGGTCGATGCGGTTGTAGAGCTCGGGCGGGAAGAAGTCCTTCACCTCGCGCGCGACGCCCTCGCTCGAGCTACGGCTGCCCCCGAAGCCCACCTGCGGACGCGGCTCGGCGCCCAGGTTGGACGTCATCAGGATGACCGCGTGTGTGAAGTCGGCTTCGTTGCCTTCGGCGTCCGAGAGGCGCCCCTCGTCCAGCAGCTGGAGCAGCAGGTAGTGCACGCTGGGGTGCGCCTTCTCGATCTCGTCGAAGAGCACCACCGAGAACGGCGTCTGCCGCACCGCCTCGGTCAGCGCGCCGCGCGGGCGGAAGCGGTCCCCCATCAGACGCGCCGGCGCGTCGGGCGCGTTGTATTCGCCCATGTCGAAGCGCAGCAGGCGCCCACGGCTGCCGTAGAGGTAGTCGGACAGGGCCTTGGCCAGCTCGGTCTTGCCCGTGCCCGTCGGCCCCGTGAACAGGTACGTGGCGTAGGGGCGCGCCGGGTCCGTCAGCCCGGCGTGGATGCGCATGACCACGTCCACCACGGCGTTCACGGCCTCGCGCTGCCCCACCACGCGATCCTCGAGGCGCACCTGCACGGCCCCGGGGACGAGCGGCTCCGTCGGGCGCAGCAGCTCGGACGGTAGCCCCGTGCGCTCGCTGACCATGTCCACCACGGAGTCCTCGTCGATGACCCCACCCCCGTCGGCGTAGCGCGGCAGGCGGCTCATCCAGCTGAGCGCGGCCCCGGGCAGCGCCGTCCCGTGGAAGAGCGTCTGGGCCAGCTCGAGCAGCGTGCGGAAGGCGGGCGGGTGGAAGCGTGTGGTGGTCGACGCCTCGATCTCGCGCGCCCGCTCGAGCATCATGCCCAGCGTCTCGCGCGGGCTCGAGGCGGGCACGCGCACCTCGGCGAACAAGTCGGCGAAGGCGGGCGCGTCCTCGCGCAGCTTGTCCCACTGCGCGGGGGTGGCCTCGCCCATCACGCACAGCTCGCCGCGGGCGATGGGGCCACGCAAGAGGTCCGCGACGGCGCGCGTGCTGTCGCGCGACTGACCGAGCTTGCCCATGGTGTGCAGGTCTTCCAGCCACACGATGACGCGGCTGCGCCGCGCGTCGCGCAGGAGCGTGACCACGCGCTCTTCCCACTCGCCCACCCGGCTCATGCCCGCGATGATGCGCTTGCCGCTGAGCGACACCACGTGCGTGACCTGGTCCAGGTTGCCGTGCGCAGGGTAGTCCTCCGCGTCGAGCAGGTCGTACACCAGCTGATGCAGCGCCGTGGTCTTGCCCGCGCCGCTGGGACCGAGGGCCACCAACGGCAGGCGCTGTTGCGCCCCCACCAGGCGCCCGAGCGCGTCGCGCACGACAGGCCGAGGTTGCCCCTTGGGGAGCCGCCCGTCGGCCGCGCGCAGCGTGAGGTCCGTGCCGAGCGTGCCCAGCAGCCCGAGGCCCTTGCGCTTGCCCTCCTCCGCCTTGTTGCCACCACGGCGCGCCGGGTCCTCGTCCAGGTCGTCGAAGGGGCCGCGGCGCCGCTTGAGCCCATCGATCAAGCTGGGGACGCGCGCGCGAAACGCGACGGCACGGATGAGGTCCTGACCGTCGGTCTCGAGCGCCTCGACGAGCTCACCCGTGAGCCCCGCCCACGCGTGCCGAAAGAAGCGCGTGGCCTGCTCGGCCACCGGGGCGTCTCCGTCGAGGGCGAACCACTCGTGCGGGCGCCGTGGGTGGTAGGCCACGTAGAGCAGGGCGTCGGGGCCCCGGTGACGCGGCTCGATGACGACCGGGAAGCGCCCCGAGGTCTTGACGCGCTGCTCACCGCGCAGCGTGAGCTCCAGCTGCGGCCGCTCGAGGCGCAGGCCTTCGCGCAGCGTGAAGCGCGCCAGGTCGCGCGGGGTCTGGGTGAGCAAGATGGCCTGCAGGCGCTCGCGCAGCTGCGACTCGAGCTTGATGGGGCTCTGACCGCGCAGCGTGACGTCGCGCCCCTCCCCGAGACCCAGCGTGTTCCACTCCAGCGTGCCCCCGCCGAGGCGCCGCTGATAGACGGCGATGCTGAAGTTCACGAGGCCCCCTCCACGGACGTCTCGGCTTCGCGGCGCGCGGCCCGGGCGCGCTGGGCGTCGCGCAGCACCGTGCCGACGATGCGGTCGATGTGCTCCCAGTAGGCGTCCGCCGGCACCTCGAGCTCGCTCTCGCCCACGCGCACGCGCCCCCGCCGCGGGTCGACGACGCGCGCCGCCTGCTCGAGATGAAGCGCACCACGCGGGTCGAAGGGCGCCGGGGTGACGCGGGCCAGCGTGGTCTGCTTGGGGGGCGCCTCCGCGATCACGAACGACACGGAGAAGTGCCGGCGCGGCGGGCCGTCGGCGTCGGCGAGCACCCGATGCAGGCCTCGCTCGGCGTACAGGTAGCTGCCCGAGAGGGGTCCGCTCAGGCTGAGCACCAGCGACAGCGGCGCGCGGGGCTCGCGCTCCACCAGGGCGCGCAGCTCGTCGGGACCGTGGGCGGGGGCGAACGCGTGCGCGCCCCAGTCGCTGGGCGTCTGCGTGACCTCGACGCCGGTCATCGCGCGGGCCGGGAAGCCCCACACGCTCCAGCCGCGCTCCTTGGTCTCCCGCAGCAGGCCCAGCAGCCACGAACCCGCGCCGCAGTGCGCGTCGCGCTCCTGCACGTAGACCGAGGCACGGTCCACCGGCTCGTCCGTCATGCTGGCGCGGACACCCGCGCGCGTGAGCCGGTCGCGCAGCGCCCGGGCCAGGGCGTGGTCGATGTCCGCGGACGTCTCCCCCGCCCAGAGGGAGCCCAGCAGCAGCTCTTCGTAGATGCGGGTCTCCTCGGCGGCCGCCTCCAGCTCCGCGAGCGGCGCCTCCAGGCGTCCGATGTCGCGCGCCACGCTGGCCGAAGAGGCGGTCGCCTGCCGGGAAGAGCGACGCGCCAGCTGCATCGTCAGGAACCGTCGCCGTTGCGTCAGGGCCTCGATGGCGGGCGACACCATCCACGCGTGCGCCTCACGCCGCAGCGCCGAGAACGCGTCGATCACGCTCAGGTCGTGGCGCGCGGCGCCGTGGTCTCCCCGATAGACCTCGATCAGCCACTCGCCAGCACGGTGCGCCACCATGCGCTCGCTCGCGCCGACGCCTTTCGCGGGCTCGCTGTCGTCCTCGAGGCGAATGGACAGCGTGGCGCCCTCCCAGGCCTCGCCCAGCTCGCCGATCACCCGCGCGAGCGGCGCGGCCAGCGACTCGTCGAGAAAACGCCGCATGCCCCGCGCGCCGTAGGCCGGGTCGTGCCCCGCGCTGGCCATGCTCTCGAGCGCGCGTGTGCTGATCCAGAGCGTGGCCCGGGCGTCGCGGAAGCCGCGCCGCTGCGCCAGCTTGCGCACCATCAAGCGCGTGACGGCGCGCATCTGCTCGGTGTCGAGGGACGCGAAGGGCACCACCCGGTCGATGCGGTTCACGAACTCGGGCCTGAAGCGCGCCTCCACCGCCGCGTCGTAGTGCTCGTCGGCAGCCGGCGCCCGCGCACCGAGCCCCAGCGGCGCCCGCGCGCGATGCTGCGCGCCCAGGTTGCTGGTCATGATCAGGATCACGTTGTGGAAGTAGGCCGTGCGCCCGCGCGCGTCGGTCAACCGCCCCTCGCCGCACACCTGCAGCAACAGGTCGAACACGCTCGGGTCGGCCTTCTCGAGCTCGTCCAGCAGCACCACGCCGAAGGGCTTGCGGCGCACCTCGCGCGTGAGCGCCCCCTCGCGCGAGTCGGTGCCGCGGATGAGCCGCTCGGCCGCGCTCGGGTCCGCGTACTCGCTCATGTCGAAGCGGATGATGTGGGCCTCGTCGCCGAACACCTCGGCCGCCAGCGCGCGCGCCAGCTCGGTCTTACCCACACCCGTGGGTCCCACGAACAAGAAGCTGGCCAGCGGCTTCTCGCCGGGCGAGAGGGACGCCTTGAGCACCCCGAGGGTCTCGAGCACGCGCTCCACCGCCGGCTCTTGGCCAATGACGCGCGCCCGCAGCCGGTCGCGTAGGCGGTCGGCGCCGAGCGCCTGCCCTGGGTCCAGCAGGAAGCGCGGCACGCCCGTCACGGCGCTGAACGTGAGGTACGCCTGCTCCGCGTCGATGGAGGTCCCGCCCGAGGGATCCACGCGCCGCGCGGCGGAGACCACCTCCTCGTACAGGCGCAGCGCCTTCCCCGGGAACGCGCGGTAGGGCACGAAGCGCTCCGTCAGCGCCAGGATCACCCGCTCGGTCTCGGGGCCCATCAGCGGCGCGTCTGCGACGTTCCCCGCTCGGCGCGAGTCGTGCTCGACGCGAGCATGGAGCACCGCGGCCGTCTCGTCGCGCGTCATGGCGGGCAGCGAGATGACGTGGAACAGCGCGAGGAAGCTCGGGTCCCGCTGGCGCAGCTCGTCCAACACCTCGCTGGTCAGCTCGCCCACGATGCGCACGCGCCCGTCGTCCACGAAGGGCTTCACCCCGGACGCGAGGTCGACGAAGCCGCCCGCCTTGTCGCCGAAGAGATCGGCCAGGTCGTCGAAGTACAGGATGGCATCGAGCTTCTCGACGGCGGTGAGCACGCGCCGCAGGCGCTCCTGCCACTGGCCCAGCCCGCTCTGCCCGGCGATCAGCTGCGCGCCCGAGGTGGCCCACACCAGGCGCCCTTCCTGCGCGCCCACGCCGCGCAGCCACGCGTCGAACAGCGCGCTCTTGCCGGTGCCCTCCGCGCCCACGAGCACGACGCCGCTGCGCCTGGGCGCGGCCAACAGCGCGCTCAAGCCCGCCAGCTCTTGGCGCCGGCCGACGAAGGGCGCGCTGGGACGATGACCGCCGTGTAGCGCCCGCCCCACGTGGTCGAGCATCTCGCGCGCCGCGCGGCGCTCGGCCTGCTGCGTGAGCCTGCGCGTGAGGTTGGCGACGGCGCCGCGCTGCTGCCCGCGCTCGGCCAGGGTCAGCGTGAGCACCTCGACCTCCACCACGGCCGACGGAAGCAGGTCCAGCCACTGCGCGGGCGTGGGCTCGAGGGCGTGCACCAGGCGCCGCGCCTCGGCGCGGATGGTCTCTTCGAGGGGCTCGTCGTGCTCCACGTGGAAGGCGTGGTTGAGCGGCAGGATGACCGCCCAGTGCGAGCGCCCACGCGGGATGAGCGCGCACGGAAACACCACCTGGTGCTCGCGGCGCAGCGCGTGCGGGAGGTCCTCACGCGCGATGGGCACGTGCACGAGGCGCCCCTCGCACTCCGGCGGCAGGTGCAGCTTGGCGACGTCGGGGGCGGACAGCTCCAGCAGCTGCGCCTCCAGGAACAGGCGCAGCTCCTCGACGCAGTCGTCCCGCAGGCCATACGCCGCCCAGTCGGGGCGCATCACCGGATACGCCACGCAGGCGCCGTTCGTGTCCTCGTGGATCGCGATCAGCGTGCGCAGGCTGCGAGGGAGGACGTCGTCCATGGGGCGCACATCATACGGATCTCGTCGCGCCAGTGGGCGTCGTTGTGCGCACTAGCACGCCGCATGCGGGCCTTCGAACGAGCCAGCGCTTCCCCCAACCCGGATCGTGCTCCAGGGGCCGTGTCACACGCGGCGACGCCGACGCACGCGCAGCGCGGCGAACGCGAGCAGCCCCGCGGCGGTGAGCGCGGTGCGCCACGGGCTCGACGGGTGCGCCTCACGCGACCTGACGGTGCCGAGCGCGCTGACGTCGCAGCCCCCGCCGCCCTGCATCCCGGGTGGCCCCGCGTCGCTCCGTGCCCCCATGTCGCGGGCCATCGCCGCGTCGTCGCCGCCGCCCGTATCCGTCATCGCCGCGTCGCCCGCGTCGTCGACCGCACCATCGACCGACCCGCCGTCGACGGGCGCGCCCGCGTCGGACGGGCCTGCGTCCGGTGGCCCTTGATCCCGCACCCCCGCGTCCATCGGCGCACACGAGGGAGGCACGCCGCACATGTCGGGGACACCATTGCCGTCACAATCGAGGACGAAGCCGAGCCCGATGGCGCAGCTGTCAATCAGCCGGTCCGCGTCGCAGTCCTGCTCCGGATGTGCATCCAGCTGGCACACGTCCGGCTCGTCGTTGCCGTCACAGTCGGGCTGGCACACGTCCGGGAAGCCGTCACCGTCGCAGTCCGCGGCGGGTGGGATCGGCAGCGCCGTGCGTGTCGGTGGCGACGCTGCGGCGCGTGTGAGGGTCACCGTGCCCGCGGCCGCGACCCCCGCGTGCAGGAGCTCGCCCCCGTCCGGGAAGGCCACGTGCACGTCCAGCGTCCCGCCCCCGCCGAAGAAGCCCGCGCCCAGACCGAAGTGCGTGGCGCGTGGTCCGTGCCCGGTGAAGTGTGCGCGGGTGCCCACCTCGCGCACTTGGGTCGGACCAGTCGACGGGGTGATCGTGACGAACGCTCCGATGGCCTCCAGCGCGGGCGCGGAGCCGCGCACGTTGACGTCCACCCAGTCCGTCGCAGCCTGCGCGTCGTTTCGCAGCAGCGCGGGTGGGCCCTCGTGCGGCACCACCAAGAGATCCTGATCGCCGTCGGCGTCGAAGTCGAGCGCCACCACCTCCCGCCCGAGACGCAAGCCGTCCACGCCGACGGCCGCGCTGACGTCTTCCCAA